>DATLZU010000020.1:0-97386 GCA_035573855.1 Nitrospiraceae bacterium | reverse complement strand
GGATGCACGCAAAGACTCCGCCCCCCTTCGTACCGCAATCTTTTTGCCTTACCGCGGCAGAATCGGTTCCAAGTTGAACGCTACACCGATGCGCGGAGCGGTTCCGCGATAGGTCGCCGCGGCATGGTAAAGCTAGCCCGGGAGGAGAAAAAGGGTCGGGATTGTTTTCTTGAAACCGGCTGCTACTATTATTGAGGAAACGGCGGTTTCGGCAACAAAGGCAAGACAGCTGTGACCGCTGACGAGGTGACTCGTGGGCCCCTGTCTCACGACAGGTGTGCGGATAAGCCACGATCTTACGAGAACCACAATCCCGATCTCAGTTCTTTCTTCTGAACGGATAAGCGGGGCGCTTCGCAACACAGGCTAGACGCATCGGGGCCTTTTCAGGCATGGTGAAAGCCATGCTCATTTGGACCATCGGCCATTCCACCAGACCCATTGAGGAATTCATCGATCTCCTCCGGGCGCACGGCATCCGAGTCCTGGTCGATGTCCGGAGATTTCCCACTTCGCGACGCCATCCTCAGTTCAACGCCGAGCCGCTCGCTCACAGCCTACAGGAAGCCGGTATGCCATACCGGCACATGCCGGAGTTGGGCGGGCGGCGGACAAGCCGGCCCGATTCCGTGAACCTGCGATGGCGGAGCGAAGGCTTCAGAGGCTATGCGGACTATATGCAGACGGATGCATTCTGGAGCGCGCTGGGAGAGCTGATGGCCTGTGGCAAGAGCGGGCCCACCGTCGTCATGTGTGCCGAAGCGGTGCCCTGGCGCTGCCACCGATCGCTGATCGCGGATGCGCTGGTGAGCCGAGGCTGGACGGTTCGGCATATTCTCTCTGCGGCGGAGGCGACCCCGCACCGACTCACGCCTTTTGCCAGAATCCACGAAGGGAAGGTGATGTATCCGGTGGAATAGCCGGCTCTACAGTCCGGACGCGCCGACCGCGACGTTCATTCCCCTTGGCAAGCGACCCCTAGCAGCGTTTCACAAAGCCCTCAGAGTTGTCCCTGCCGCCTCGCTTGATTAAGATGAATCTGCTTTCACGTCTCGATCCTGATGAGGAAGGCCTGCGAACCGCATTATAGAGAGTGCGGTCCCCATGAGCGCCACCCTGCCGGAAAAGACCGCGTACTATGCAGTTGCGCAGGAGATGTGGGAAGCGTTGCGCCAGCGTGCGTCGGGGTCGGCCGAAGGTCCTGCCATGGGCTTGGTGGTGCAAGGCGGGGGTATGCGCGGCATCTATTGCATGGGCGTCCTCGCTGCCTTGGAGGAAATGGGATTCACCGCCTGCTTCGATCATGTCGCCGGAGCCTCGGCGGGCGCGCTCACGGCAGCTCATTTCATCACCGGCCAAGCGCGGTATGGCGTCGAGACCTATGTTCACCATCTGAGCAACAGGAGATTCGTCCATCTCCTGCGCGTGAGAAAACAACTGGACGTCGACTACCTGATCAATTACGTCGTCAGAGAGGTCCGCCCGTTCAAGGTGTCGACCCTGGCTCAAGCCTCGACCACCCTGCATATCACCCTCACCGACGCACGCGACGCCTCCGCCCACTATGTGACGAACAAAACACCCGGGATTGACCTCTGGGAAGCCTTTCGCGCCACGGCCGCCGCACCCATCCTGCATAACCGGTTCGTCCGCGTTGAGGACCGGTGGTGCTTGGACGGCAGCCTCAGCGACCCGCTGCCGATCCGACGCGTCGTCGAGTGTGGCTGCCGCTACATCCTGGTCATCCTCAACAAGCCGCTCTGGTACCGAAGCAAGCCGGTCCGGGGGCCGCTACGAACCATCGCGGCGCTGAAGATCCGTCACTACAGCTCGGGGCTCAAGCAGGCGTTGTTCGACGAAAATCTCGCGCTTAACCAGACGCTGGACTTGCTCTCGGAAAACAAAGGATGTCTCACCCTCGGCTCGGCCAAGATACTCGCTATCGCGCCGAGTCATCAGCGTCATCTCGTGAAGTCTACGACCACCAATGCCAAACGCCTATGGCTGTGCGCGTTGAGAGCCAGAGCGGACGCGTGGCGGGCCTTCGGGCAGATCCTGCCCACGATGGACAATCCATTTAAGACCGCCGACACGTAGCGGCTCTCCCACGGCTGGTGGCGAAAGCAGGCATCGCCCGGGCGTCGTGAAGCATGCTCTATCTTCTGCTCGCCGATTCGGTCGCAGCTCTCCATCTCGCCTTCGTGCTGTTTGTGGTGTGCAGGGGCTTGTTGGCATTGAAATGGCGGTGGGTTGTGTGGTTTGCACGTGCCCGCTGCGGCGTGGGGCGCCGCGGTGGAATTCGGCGGCTGGACGTGCCCGCTGACCCCGCTCGAACTCTGGCTGCGCGAGTCCGAAGACGAGGCCGGTCCTCAGCCCGATTTCACCGCCAGATATCTCCTGCCGACGTTGTAACCGGCTGGACTGACGCGCGAGGCCCAGTTCGCCCTCGGCGCACTGGTGCTGATCGTCAATCTGGCGATCTACGGATGGCTCTGGCAGCGGACGCGGCAGACTTGAGGCAGCAGCTCGCACGATTGCTTCTTATGAATCAATTGCTAAAGCGGATTTGTTGTTCGCAACGACTATTCGCCAAAAAGAATCCGTCTTTGAAATCCGATCTCCCGTATCCGCTCGCAAGGGTTGAGTAGCGAGCCGGTCTTTCGACCGTTTCACAACCGCTCAACTAACCCTATCAGGATGAGAGAGTCGCCATGCGTTCGCGTTTCGCATCCGGGATCATGCTCACCACACTGGTTGCCGTCACAGCCGCCTGCAATACGATAGAGCCGTCCTCCGGGAAGATGACGGCCGACAAGTCGCTCTATGACCGCTTCGGCGGCAAGCCGGCGATTACTGCCGTGGTGGACGATTTTGTCGCCCGCGTTGGGTCGGACAGCCGAATCAACGGCAAGTTCGCCAATGCCAGCATTCCCCGTCTGAAGACCATGCTGGTCGATCAGATTTGCCAGGCTGCCGGCGGACCTTGCACGTACACCGGTCGCGATATGAAAACCGCCCACGCCGGCATGGGGATCACCGGCGAGGAGTTCGACGCGTTGGTCGGAGACTTAGTGGCCATGCTGAACACGTTCAAGGTCGGCGAGCGCGAGAAGAATGAATGGCTGGCCGCCCTGGGTCCGAGGAAGCAAGACATCGTCGAGAACCAACGGTGTCGATGCACTAAGCCGGCTATTCCGTATTCCAGCTTTACAGCGCACAAAGGAGCAGCCTGGTGGGGATCTGCAAAGGGATCGGGACTGTTTTCTTGAGAGGATCGGCTGCCGTCTGGAAAACAGCGCTTGCGGCGACGGAGGTGGTGGCCCTCTTCTCGTGGAAATTTAAAAGGCGTATCCTCCCGTCGTAAGAAACGGTCCTGGGGAGGGCCGAAACCACAGGAGGAATACACCTATGAGGCGACAGTCTACGCCGATTGAGCGCGCAGTGGAAGACAATTGGGGACCAGATCGCTTGACCGCCTCGTTGCGGGAGCGCATCCAGGAAGTGATCATCACCCTGGTGGCACCCTGGTGGAGGGAGAATTGGCCGAAGTCCTAGCGGCTCAGCTGTATGAGCGAACACCGGGCCGGCGCGGGTATCGGACGGCAGCGAGGTGCAAACGATCACGACGGGCTTGGGCGCCGCCACAGCGACGCTGCCTCGCGGGCGACTGCGGCAGGAGGGGCGGCTGGTGGAATGGCAGAGTCGGCTACTGCCGCGCTATGAGCGCCGGGCCCGGGCGGTGGATGCCGCCGTGCTGAGCGTCTATCTGGCGGGTGCAAACCAGCGGCGCATCAAAGGCGCCTTGGCCCCCTTGCTGCGTGGGACGTCCTTGTCGAAAAGTGCGAGCTCCCGGCTGGTCGGTCGCATCAAGAGCCTGCTGGGGCAGTGGCGCCCGCGGTCGCTGGCGGAGGACGGATTGTCTATCTGTATCTGGACACCATTGCGCTACGTGTCCGGCTGGTGCAGAAGGTGGTGACCGCGCCGGTGCTGGTGGCGCTGTGGAGACGCAAAGATGGGCAGAAGGGCGTCCTCGATCTGGAGCTGCTCACAAGCGAATCGACGACCGCCCGGCAGGGCCTGCTCGGGGGCTGAGTACGCGGGGGGTACGCCGGCCACAGTTGTGCGTGGTCGATGGGAACTCCGGCCTGCGGGCCGCGGTGGAGGCGACCTGGCCGGGCGTGGCGGTGCAGCGCCGTACGGTCCACAAGCTGCTGAATCTGGAACGACACGCCCCCAAGCATGCCATCGAGGAGCTCCGCACGGCCTCTCACGAGATCGTCTATGCAGCGCGACCCTCAGCGCCGCGCAGCAGGCGTACCGCGCGTTTGTGCGCACGTGGCGCGCCCGAGCCCCGAAGGTCGTCGAGAGCCTGGAAGGAAGCGGGCGAGGAACTGCTGACCTTCTGCCGGTTCCCCGCGAGTCAGTGGAAGTGCCTGAGGACCACCAACGCCATCGAGCGGCTCCATGGCGAATTCCGGCGCCGCGTCAAGACGCAGGGCTCGTTGCCGAATGCCCAGGCGGCCGAGTTGCTGCTGTTTGGGCTCCTGGTCATAGGGCAGATCCGGATGCGCCAGATCGATGGGTGGCGCGAACTGGCAACGCGTGCGGCGGATGCGGCCCAGCGAGCCGCCTGACGGCCTAGGTCTGGTATGGACCGACAGAAGATCGTTGCTCTGAGGGCAAATGTGAAAGCCGCCCGCCAGTTCCTCAATCGGCTCTGCACCATCCGTTCACCACGGCACCCCGCTTGGTGGTCGGCTCAATGCGCACAACACTGGGCCGAGGACGCCGACTGCTCGCCGCGGATGGACCCTTTGTACGCCGCGTACGCTTTCAGCGCCCACTCTTCGCCCGGACAGCCCTGCATGGTCATCGCGACTTCGAGGAATTCAATCAATTCGTCCTGGGTGGCTCCTTTGTCGCACGCCATCTGCACATAGGCCCGGATGCAGGGTTCGCAGCGGATCGCGATGGAGATGGCCATGGCGGTCAGGAGCTTATATTTGGCCGCCACCGCTGCATCTCGATAGGCCTCTTGGCGCATCCGGAGCAATCCTCCCGTGACCTTGGGACTCAACTTTCTCAGTTCGGTGAATAGTCTGGTTTCATTAGTTGTCGGTTGATTCATAACGATTTCCTTTCCCTCGCCTAAAATACCTCCAGCGAGTCGCGAAGATCTCCCCTCACCAAGACTCTCCCCCTGAAGGGGGAGGGGAAGGCCGGAGGGGAAGCTGCTCGCTGTTGGCTGTCACCTATTTTTCGATCAGCCGCGCCTTATACATTGACAGCGGGCTGCCGGCCCCTTCGACGGCCTTGATCAACGCCTCCACACCGGCTTTCTCCGGATCGAACGTCACCGAGGCGCGCGCGTCCGCATAATCGCGGAGAAAACGATCCACTTCTTGCCCACCCTGACCTCGACAGCACTAACGCCGGGCACTTTGTTGAGCGCGGCTTTGACGTCCTTCACGCACGCCCCGCAGGTCATGCTGTCGATCTGTAAGATGACAGTGTGCATCCCCTGGGTCTCAGCCGAAAGACCACAGAGCCCGAACATGTTCAGCGTCATGATCCCGGTCAGCATCGCTGTCACAATGAGTCTCCACATGGCCGATCTCCTTGTTTCCACCCCTCACCCTCTCCTCTCCCGCAGGGGGGTGAGGAGGATACCGCGTTACAGCGCCAGCCAGTACGGCGCCAAGACCAACACCACCGCGAGCGTCGCGATGATCCAAAGCAGCGCGCGATTCGGATGAGAACCTGAGACTAGCCCACAGGTCTGACCGGACGGCTCACCGGCCCTCGGCTTCCGGTAGGCGAGATAGAAACTGAAGCCCAGCAAGAGGATCGTCATCCCGATCAACCAGGGCCGATAGGGCAGCAGTGCTTTCAGGAACCCGGCAGTACCAGCCAACGCACCGGTGACGCCAATTCCGACGCCGAGCGCGGCGAACACCAACGGCCCGATACAGCACAACGAAGCCAAGAACGCCGCGACCAGCCCGGCGATCGAGGTGATCACCACCGGTTTCGTTGCCGATCCGGCATGGCCCGATGTCTTCATGATCCGACCCTGGATCGCCTTGGTTTCGCCGCCACAGGTTTTGGCCATTGCCGCTTTCCTCCCCGGTTTCACTCATTTTCCGCAGAACGGACTCCCCAACCGTCCACTTCCAGATCCTCCCACGGGCCGTGTTCGTGACCTCCGCTTGCTCCCAAGCGCCGTTCGCGCCTCGCCTTCCTCCAGGCTCTGCAGGATTGGGCACTGCTCAGTCGACCGCCCAGCACGGCAGGCCCGGATCAACCCTTGAAGGGCTCGGGCAAGGGCCTGGAGGTCACGCACTTTGGCCTCAACTTGTCTCAGCTTGGCTTCCGCCTTCCGCTGCACGACGCCGCATCGCCCCGTTGAATCGACCCGAAGATCGAGGAGTTCCTCGATCTCGTGAAGCGTGAAGCCCAATGCTTGAGCGTTCTTAATAAAGCGCAGCCTCCGGTGCGCTTCATCGTCATAGAGCCGGTACCCGGACGACTTGCGAGCCATCGGTGTCAACAACTTCAGCCGTTCGTAGTACCTGACTGTCTGGATGTTGACGCCTGCTTGCTTCGCCAGTCGCCCAATCGTCAATGCTGATTCCATGGCACCACCGTGGGGTTCGTGAACTGTACGCCCAGTCCCGTCGTATCGAGTCAAGGGGAAGAATGCCTTACAGAGTCATTGCCTTCGAATGACCTCTGCATCAAGGTTTTCGAAAAAGGCGGCCGGTGAACAATGCTCCGGCCGCCCTTTTCTACTCTTTCTACTCTGGCCCTTGCTCATCCAAAGAAGCTCTGCACCCACCGCCAGACTTTGGTTACCGCTTCGTACGGGCAGAAGCCGAGCGTTTCGACCCAGGGACACATAAGTCTCACCTCCCTCCTGAGGCGAATGCTACACCTTGTACTCTGGTACCGAGTCAAGGGACGGAACTGAAAGCACCATATCCACCGCGGTCTGGGTAGAGACGGTAGTTGACAGAGGGACGGAGAGTCCACTGGCCGGCTTCTTTCGCCTCGGCTGTGAACCAGCTTACAGAGGTCTGGCGTCGAAATCAGGTAACATCCTCCACGATGGGATTGACGGAAACGCTGGGTGTTGATACATAGACCCATCTCTATGGCGTTCTCCCATAAGAGGGAATCGTGACCGTCGAGAAAATCTCAGAACTCGTGAGCGAACGTTACGCCAGGGCCGCCGCGACAGGCGAGCGCATGTGCTGCCCGACGGGATACAACTTTGACGAGCTCCGTCGTTTTATTCCCGAGGAAGTTCTGAGGATTTCCTATGGTTGCGGAACGCCGGCCGGCCTCGACACGGTTCGGCCGGGAGAAACCGTGCTGGATATCGGATCGGGCGGAGGCATTGATTGCTTTGAAGCCTCGCGCCGGGTCGGTCCGACCGGCCGGGTGATCGGCATCGATATGACCGACACTATGTTGGCCATTGCGAGGCGCAATGCGCCAATTGTCGCGGCCAACTTGGGCTATGAGACCTCCAACGTCGAATTCCGCAAGGGCCTGGCCGAGGCCCTGCCGGTCGACGACGGCAGTATCGACCTCATCATTTCAAACTGCGTGATCAATCTGGCGCCAGACAAGCGTCGCGTGTTCCGCGAGATGTTTCGGGTTCTCAAACCGGGCGGACGCTTCACAATCTCGGACATCGTCGCCGACCAGGTGGTACCTCAGTACCTGATCCACGACACGGAGAAGTGGGGGAACTGCCTGTCCGGCGCTCTCCAAGTCGCTGAGTACATTGGCGGGATGGTCGAGGCGGGCTTTCGCGGGGTGCATCAACTCAAGGCCGTGCCCTGGCAGTCGATCGACGGCATTCACTTCCTGTCGATCACCTTGACTGGCTTCAAGCTGCCTGCCGCGGCCGAGCCTACTGAGGCGCGGTTTGCCACGCTGGTAGGCCCGTTCAGCCGGGTGACCGACGAACTGAGTAACCTGTACAGGCGCGGCATTCCCCAACAGATCACGATGGCAACGGCTCAGTTATTCAGCCTACCGCCGTTTCGTAACCTGTTTTTGTTATCGGATACGCCGGTCGTCCTTGAGCCGTCGGACTCCCGCTGGTTGGCCGTGTTACCCGAGCAGAAACCCTGCGTCTGGCAAGGGCATTTCGCGATCTTCACCGGCCCCTTTGCCGAAGTCGAGGACGACGACCACCACACCTTCCGGCGAGGCGTCCCGTTGGAAATCTGTTCAAAGACATTGCACGTTCTCCAGACCGACGCATACCGGCTTCACTTCGCCATCATCAACCGTGCGACCTCCGCTGTCTCCGGTACGGAAGCCGCGTGCGGCCCGACAGGCAGTTGTTGTTGACCATGGGATTGACCCTGTTAGCTCGCCAGAGTCCCCTCGCTTCGACTCACGAGCAACTCCAGATCCTGGAAGGTTCCCCCTGTCAGCCGTTCGAGACCAGGCTCAGTGAAGCGGGCCTGCACCCTCTCCGCGCCACCGGCATCACGGTCCTCCAGATCAACGTCGGTAAACTCTGCAACCAGACTTGCCGGCACTGCCACGTGGACGCAGGGCCGGATCGTCAAGAGATTATGACCCGGGCCACAGCAGAACTCTGCATTCGGGCGCTCGCCATGACCGAGATTCCGACAGTCGACATCACCGGAGGCGCTCCGGAACTGAACCCTAACTTCCGATGGCTGGTCGAACAGGCCAAGGCATTAGGGCGCCATGTGATGGACCGTTGCAACCTGTCCGTCCTGCTGCTCCCCTCCCAGATTGATTTGGCTGACTTTCTGGCCCAACATCGCGTGGAAGTGATCGCATCCCTGCCCTACTACCGCGCAGCGCAGACCGACGCACAGCGCGGCGAAGGGGTCTTCGAGAAATCGATTCAAGCCCTGCAACTGCTGAACCGAGTCGGCTACGGACAAGAGGGGACGGGTTTGTTGCTGAACCTGGTCTACAACCCCGTTGGCGCGTTTCTCCCTCCAAAACAGGAGACGATCGAAGCGCAATTCCGCCGAGAATTGGCCGGCCGATACGGAATCACGTTCAATCGCCTCTATACCATCACCAACATGCCGATTAGCCGCTTCCTGGAATTCCTGTTGGAGCGAGGCAACTACGAAGAGTACATGGAGCGGCTGGCGAATGCGTTCAACCCCGCCGCGGCGGCCGGCGTCATGTGCCGGTACACCCTGTCGGTCGGCTGGGATGGTACACTCTACGACTGCGACTTCAATCAGATGCTGGACCTGCCGGTCCATCGCGGAGCGCCGCGGCATATCCGTGAGTTCGAGCCGGCCTTCCTGCACCGCCGCCGAATCGTGACCGGCAACCATTGCTACGGGTGCACAGCCGGAGCTGGCTCGTCATGCAGCGGTGCCGTCACCTAACGCAGGCCGGAGACCCCGGCTGTGTGTTCACCATGTCCGGCATCGAGCCCCGCGCGATGCCGTCTCTCCGACATTCTTCCATCGACCACCAGGAGAGCAAGAACCGGAACATCATCTTGGGCTGAGGCCGATATCCGGTTGCCGCCTTCTCCCTCAGTCTGCTAAGGTGAGGGCACTTATGGTATGGGATCCGAAAGACCCCTGGACCAAGCGAAGCGACCCGCTTGAAGACGCACTTCGCCAAGCGCAGGCACATCTGCGGCAGGTGATGCCGTCGCGCGGCCTGCGCTCGGTCTTCTTGATCATCCTGCTGATCGTGCTTGTATGGCAGGCGGCGTTCATCATCGCACCGGACGAGGAAGGGGTGGTGAAACGGTTCGGCGATGTGGTCCGGGTGGTCGGTCCTGGCCCTCATCTGAAGATCCCTTTCATCGAGACGGTCCTGCAACCGAAGGTCGCCAAGCTCCACCGCATCGAAGTCGGTTTCCGCACAGACCGTCAGGGCCGTCAGCAAATGCTGCCCCAGGAAGCCTTGATGCTCACAGGCGACGAGAACATTCTCGCGATCGAATTCATCGTCCAGTACAAGATCAAGAACGCGCGAGAGTATCTCTTCAATGTCGCCGACATCGAGGAGACAATCGGCAAGGCCGCGGAAGCCTCGATGCGAGAGGTGATCGGAAAGAGCAAGATCGATGAGGCGTTGACCACTGGAAAAGCGCAGATCCAGCAGGACACGCAGGCACTTTTGCAGGGCATCCTCGACCAGTATCAGGCGGGCATCCAGATCGCCGCGGTTCAGTTGCAGGACGTCGACCCGCCTGAGGCGGTCGTCGCGGCGTTCAAGGACGTCGCGAGCGCCAAAGAAGACCGGGAGAAGCTGATCAACCAGGCGCAGGGATACCGGAACGATATCATCCCCAAGGCGAAAGGAGAGGCGGCGCAACTGATCAACCAGGCGAAAGGCTACGCTCAGGCCCGTGTGAATCGTGCCCAGGGTGAAGCGAATCGCTTTCTGAAAACGTTGAAGGAATACAACCAGGCAAAGGACATCATCAGCAAGCGAATCTACATCGAGACGCTCGAAGAGATCATGCCCAACGTGGAGAAGGTCATCATCGACGGGAAGGCAGGCGATCGGGTGATTCCGTATTTGCCGCTCGATCGTGTACCAAAGTCTTCGGGGACATCCGCCGGCGAGGAGAAGAAGCCGTGACCAAGCAAAATCTTCTCGTGGCGTTGATCGCTGTCGCCGTTCTTCTGTTCCTGCTCGGCGCTTCGCCGTTCTTCATCGTCGACGTCACGCAAACGGCGATTGTCGTCCAGCTTGGTAAGCCGGTTCGCAATGTGACGACACCTGGACTGTACGTCAAGGTTCCGTTCATCCAAGAAGTCACGTACTTCGACAAGCGTCTGCTGGATTATGATTCATCCGCCCAGGACGTGATCACCCAGGACAAGAAAACGATTCTGATCGATAACTTCGCCAAGTGGCGCATCGTCGATCCGTTGAAGGTGTACCAAGCGTTTCAGAGCCAACGGGGCGCGCTGCAGCGTCTCCACGACATTATCTATTCCGAGCTGCGGGTCGAGTTGGGCCGCCACGACCTGTCCGAGATCGTCTCCAAGACACGCGCCGAAATCATGAAGGTGGTGACGGAACGTTCCAACGAAAAAGCGTCGGCCTACGGCATTGAAATCCAGGACGTCCGGATCAAGCGGGCTGACCTGCCGGAACAGAACGAGAAAGCGGTGTTCGCCCGCATGCAGGCCGAGCGTGAACGCCAGGCCAAGCAATATCGCGCGGAAGGGGCGGAGGAAGCGCAGAAGATCCGGTCCGAGGCGGAGAAGGACCGCGAGATCATCCTGGCAGAAGCGTACCGAGAAGCCGAGGAGCTTCGCGGCGAAGGCGACGCCAAGGCCTTCAAGATTTACGCGGATGCTTATAGGCAAGATCCCCGGTTCTTCGAGTTCACCCGTTCGATGGAAGCCTACAAGAAAACCTTCAACGGCAAGTCTACCGTGGTTATGAGCCCGGACTCGGAATTCTTCAAATACCTCAAACAGCGTTGATCAGCGTCAAGCCAATCCCGTGATCTCTCCGGTTTCCGCATCAAGATCGATTCTCTCCCCTGCGGGCCGTCTGGGGAGGCCCGGCATGAGTTGAATGCCGGAGCAGATCGCCGTCAAGAATCCGGCGCCGGCGAAAATGCGCAGCTCGTCGATCGGGAGTGTGAATTTCGAAGGCCGCCCCTTCAGCGTCGGGTCATGCGAGAGAGAAAGAGGGGTCTTGGCCATGCAGACGGGAACCCTTCCAAAACCCAGTTGCGCCGCCCGCTCGATCTGACGCTCGGCTTGCTCGCTGTACGAGACACCGGCAGCTCCGTACATGCGAGTGGCGATGGTTTCGATCTTGAGGTGGATCGGCCAGCCGTCCTCGTACAACACCGCAAAGTTGGATGGTTGCTGACAGGCAGCCACGACGGCTCTAGCCAACTCCTCGGCGCCTTTTCCACCGTCTGCCCAATGAGTCGAGACCGCCGCACGCACCGCACCCGCTTCCAACGCTCGATTGCAGACCAGTTCCAGCTCGTCCGCTCGGTCTTCCCGAAACGCGTTGACAGCCACCACGGCCGGAATGCCGAAGGCGCGGACGTTCGCGATGTGCTGCTCCAGGTTCTCCAGACCGCGGGTCAAGGCTTCCTTGTTCGGGCCCGTCAGGCCTGTGGGAAGCGGGGCGCCGAGTTTGACCACTCCGCCTCCGCCGTGAAGCTTGAGCGCCCGGAGGGTGACAACCACAACCGCCGCATGGGGCTGGAAACCCGATATCCGGCATTTGATGTCAAAAAATTTTTCGGCTCCCAGTTCGCTGCCGAATCCAGCTTCCGTCACGACATAGTCGGCGCAGCGTAGCGCGATTGCATCGGCAAGAATCGAGCAGTTGCCATGCGCAATATTGCCGAACGGGCCCGCATGGATCAGCGCGGGCGTTCCTTCCAGGGTCTGTACAAGATTGGGCAGCAGCGCGTCTTTCAGAAGAACAGCCATGGCCCCGGCACAACGTAAATCTTCTGCCGTCACGGGCTGTCCCTCTTTCGTGAGCCCTACCAGGATTCGGCCGAGGCGGCGCCGCAAATCCTGCCGGCCGGACGCCAGCGCCAGCACCGCCATCACCTCTGACGCCTCGGTGATGACAAACTGAGCTTCTCGGCCGACCTTCCCATCTGAGCTTCCGAGAACAATCTTCCGTAAAGCCCGGTCACTGATCCCTATTGCTCGCGGCCAGAGGAGTTGAGTCAGGTCAAGACCAAGGGCGTTGCCGTGGTGCACATGGTTGTCGAGAAACGCCGATAGGAGGTTGTGGCTTGCGGCTACGGCATGCGCATCCCCGGTCAGGTGGAGGTTGATATCCTCCATGGGAATCACCTGCGCTCTGCCCCCGCCGGTTCCTCCCCCTTTGATCCCAAACACCGGGCCCAAGGACGGTTGGCGCAAGGTCACAATCGCCCGATGCCCGAGCCGCCACAACCCCATCGCAAGCCCGATTGCGGTCGTCGTTTTTCCCTCTCCCATCGGTGTCGGGTTGATGGCCGTAATCAGGACATAGCGTCCTTGGGGCCGATGAGCGAGCCGATCAAGCACCGACAACTCGACTTTGGCCTTGAATTTCCCATAAGGAATCAGTTCGTCTCGTGTCAAATCGACGTCCTGACCGACAGCTTCTATCAGGCGAGGTTTCACGGACCGTGCGATCTCCAAGTCGCTCATACCGATTCTCTTTTGAACTGATCATTCCGGCAAAATCCAAAGTCGCCGGAGATAGCATAGGATTCCCGCCAAGCTTGCAATGAGCGCCCGGCGCCTCGAGCAGAAGTGTCACCGGAGCGTTCGTTTCACCGGCCTTGGTCACGTATAAGGAAAAACGAATGAACCGGAAACGCGCTCGAGTGCACCCAGACCGAGCCCCATGAATCATGGGGGTCGACCGATGGGAAAAAGAAGAAAGGATGGAAGGTGAGGATGAAATCTATTCCAAAATGTATCGCATCGGGTCGATTGCTTGTCCGTTCACCTTAACCATGTAGTGGAGATGGGGCCCGGTCGCGAGTCCGCTGCTACCAACCAACCCCACAACATCTCCCCGTTTGACTCGTTGGCCTTCTCTCACCATCGGCTTGGCCAAGTGGCCGTAGAGCGTCTCGATTCCATAGCCATGATCAATGCGGACAAGGTTTCCAAGCTTCGGGTCGAATCCAATCGCCGTGACCCGTCCTTGAGCCGGAGCCTGAACCGGCGCGTTCGGTGCAGCACCGATATCCAATCCATCATGCCAGGCTGGCTTTTCGGTGAAAGGAGAGATCCTCGGTCCGAACCCCGACGTCACCCACCCTCTCACCGGCCAGATAGACGGGGTTGCCGCCCATCGAGATGAACGCTGTTCAGCCGCCGCCGTCAGTTCTTGCAAAGCCTGCTCTTGCCGGGTGGCTTCTTTGGCCAGCCATGCCAATTGTTCTTTGACACGCTGCGCTAAAGCTTCCTGTTCAAGCTGTGTGCGCGTGTCGGCCGCGTTCTCCTGAACTTGCAGCCTTTCGGCACGACCGCTCACCTGGAAGTCATCTAAACTCCGGCGAGACGGAACGGAAGATTGTTCAAAGCCGATGTCTTTCCCTTCTGGAAGAGGAGTATCTTCACCGCCCCGTCCGTTGAGCAAGTCTCCTGGCTTTACCGACTCAATCCCCAACATGACTCGGAGTCGCTGATTGACCTCTTTCATAGTCGTTAACCGCCGTTTGAGGTCATCCACTGCCGCCGAGAAAGCGGCGGTTTGCTCTCGGGCACTCATTGCCTCGGCTCGAAAGGCAGAAAGTTCCCAAACCTCTCCCGTCCGGATCACGTAGTGTGAGATAACCAAAAGATCGGCAAAAACCAATACAGCCAAGAGAATCAATAGCTTACGAACAAACTTCCGGGGAAAACTAAAACGTAGGGGCTTGGCTGTCGATCCTCGAAAAATAACGACGGTATAGGCGTCGCTCTGTTCCATATGCTGGCGCATGCCCGTGTCTCCTTCTTGGATCCCCACACTCCTTTTTTATTTTATTAACGGCTCTCCGCGAGTTTACCTGACCCTCTTATCGATGGTCAACCCTCTTTTTATGACTTAATACTTAATCTTTTCAACTACTTAAGAAGTTCTCCTCTCAACCACTCCAGGTATGGCTGAGAGCCGAGAACGATCGGAAGCGCGATGATCTCGGGGACGCTGTAGCTATGGTGGCGCTTAATAGCCTCCTCCAGTGCTGGAAAGGACCTGGAAGCGGTCTTGAAAACAATCATCGCCTCCTGTTCGTCATGAATCTTCCCTTCCCATCTATAGATGGATCGAACTTGAGGGATAACCGTGGCGCAGGCGGCAAGTCTTGCCTCCACCATCAGGTTGGCCAGCTTAACCGCTTCCCCCGTGGACGATGCCGTCACCAGAACAACGACCTCGGACACCTGATTGGTCATCGGCTCCCTCTAAACCTAATCGATTCCCGAAAGCCGGGATTCCATACCGTGTACAAGCAAGTCTTGTACCTGTCAAAAATGCCCAAGAGGACCAAAATCTTTTGAATTCAACCTGTTAGGCGACAAAATGGTTGTCAGGTTGGATAAGGACGCCGCCTAAAAGTGCATGCAAAACTCTACATTGCTCGTTAGGTATCAACAAAAATGTCCATCAACGGCATTTTTGGGGATTCCCGACCCAGGTTAAGGGGATTTCAGGGAGCCACCCGCTTCCCCGTGGACCCGCCCGTTTTGCGCATTCATCCTTTCGTTTTGATTCTCGAAGCAACGGACTGAGAACAGGAATCTTCTCGATTGACTCTTTTTCCCGCCGTCACCTAAGATGAGTCCCGAGTGAGGAACGCGGAGGTGATACGATGAGTTTTACGATTACTCCTCGAGACTTGAAGGCTCGCCTGGACAAAGGCGATAAGCTCGTTTTACTCGATGTCCGTGAACCGTGGGAACATTCTTTGGCAAAGATCGAGGGATCGATCTTGATTCCTCTAGGGACGCTTCCGCACGCTTTGGACAGACTGGACCGGCAAGCGGAAATCATCGCCTATTGCCATCATGGGATGAGAAGCGCCGATGCCACCAGTTTTCTCCTTCAGCAGGGGTTCACGAACGTCAAAAACTTAGTCGGAGGAATCGACGCCTGGTCCGTTCAGGTCGATCCGTCGGTACCCCGATATCGATAGGGGATGATCGGCTGCACAATAGTCCACCTCTTCACCCTAGCTTTTCGCGGAAGTAGTCGACCGTTCTTCTCAGGCCTTCGGGCAATTCGACGCGCGGTTCCCAACCTAGCTCTTGCCTGATCCTGCCGGAGTCGATCACGCTTCTGGCTTGTTCGCCCTTTTTTGCCGGCCCATGCACCTCTTTGCAGGAAGCTTTAGTGAGTTCGACGAGCATGCGAAAGAGATCGTTGATCGAGGTCTCGACGCCGGTACCCACATTATAAGTCCCCTGCACTTCCTGGGCCATGGCTGCCAAATTCGCCTCGACCACGTCGTCCACGTAGACGAAATCTCGGGTTTGGCGTCCATTCCCATTGATAATAGGTTGTTCGCTGCTCAGCATCTTCTGAATAAAAATGGCGACCACCCCCGCCTCTCCTTCGGGATCCTGCCGCGGCCCGTAGACGTTCGCGTACCGGAGGCTGACATAGCGGATCCCGCTGATACGTTGGTAGTAGGCCAAGTAATGCTCACCGCTCAGCTTGCTGATGCCGTAGGGTGACAACGGCTGAGTGGGATGAGTCTCTGGCGCGGGGAAAAGATACTGTTCTCCGTAGATCGCTCCACCTGACGACGAGAAAACGATTTTTCTGACCCCGTGCCTGACCGATTGCTCCAAGACGTTCAAGGTTCCCAAGATATTGACCCGGGCGTCGAAGACTGGATCTTCCACCGAACGTCGTACGTCCATCTGTGCCGCCAGGTGCATGACAAGAGCAGGGCGTTCGTTCCGAAAGACCCGCTCCAGGCGCCAACTTTGAATATCGAGCTTGTAGAAGCGCGCTCGCCGGTTGAGGTTCCGGCGCTTGCCGGTCGAAAGGTTATCAACGACGGTCACCTCATGCCCCTCCTGAATGAGGCGATCCACGAGGTGCGACCCGATAAATCCTGCCCCCCCAGTCACCAAGATTTTCATGCCGCTCCCCTCATGAAAGATGTCTGTCGCCGACTTTCGTGTCGAGTGTTCGAGTCTTGCGCCCACCGTGGCTGCGGTCACCGCTCCGACAGCGCCAGCCCCGCTCCCGAGCCTCGAGTCCCGGCACCAAATGCGCTAACCCGTCAACTACCGGGGATCTCTAACGCCGGGCTCACCCGCCGCTTGAGCCCCAGCAAAATCTCGCGATTCCCCTTCTGCCCTAAGACCGGGGAGTCAAGAATTCCCAGCGGCGTCAAGCCCAACTCTCTGGCAAGCGCAACGATTTTTTCCGCGGCCGCGCGTCGCCGCCCGTCGTCCCTGACGACGCCCCCACGGCCGACCTGTCCGCGCCCTACTTCAAACTGCGGTTTGACCAAGGCAACGACGGACGCCTCACTTGCCAGAAAGCGGACGACGCACGGCAGCACCAAAGTGAGCGAGATGAACGAGACATCGATGACCGCCAAGTCGATGAGATCGGGCACCAAGGCTAGCGGCAGGTGGCGGATATTGTGCCGTTCCAACACGACGACTCGCGGGTCTTGGCGAAGCCGCCAATCAAGCTGCCCATATCCGACATCGACAGCATACACCCGTCTCGCTCCCCGCTGAAGGAGGCAGTCGGTGAAGCCTCCGGTCGAGCATCCCACATCCAACGCAATGAGTCCTCGAGGATCGATCTGAAATGTGTCCAGCGCCGCGACGAGCTTGTCTCCGCCTCGGCTCACAAAAGGGCCCCGACGCTGCGTTAGCTCGATCTTCGCGTCGATCGGAACCAGTTTGGCTTGTTTGTTGACAGGAACGCCGTCCACCCTGACCGCCCCCGCCAAAATAAGGCGGCCGGCCAGTTCCCGGCTTTCTACGAACCCTCGCGTCACAAGCACGCGATCCAGACGTTCCCGGGCCGGAGGCAGCTTCTGGACCATGAAACAACAGGCGGAGAATCCGGAGGGCAATGGCGCCTCGCCAGCGCCGAGGAACTAGGAGGCTGAGGAGGAGTCCTCGGTCTCGTCGTCTTCCAAGGTGAATGCGCGGAGCCGCTTTTTCCCGTCCTTTTCCTGGATCAAGATTTCCACCTTGCGTTCGGCTTCATCCAACATTTTCAGACAGGTTTTGGAAAGACGAATTCCCTCTTCGAAGATCTTCAGCGACTCATCGAGCGGCAGATCGCCTTTTTCCAGCTCGGACACGATGGCTTCGAGTCTGGCCATGGCATGTTCGAACTTCACTGCAGCCATGAGGTTCTCCTCAAAGCTCCTCCAAGAGAATGAGCAGTATTATACAATCCCGTTGGAAGAGGTCAAGTCGAAGAATCAGGCCACGTTTCCTGCACAGCGCACAACAACCGGCCGACCGACAACGTGATTTGGACCTCGTCGCCCATAGACACGTCGTCAGCCCGTCGCACAAGGTGTCCGTCGGGGACTGTGTGTACGATACTATACCCGCGCTTCAAAATCGCGAGCGGGCTGAGACCCTCCAGCGACATCAGGCGAGATCGAAGAGCTTGCCGCTTTGTACGGAGTACGGTGTCCATCTGCTGCTTCAGACGCTTGAGCAGTTGAGGCACCAGCGCGCACACTTCCTTGAGAGGCGCAAGCGGACTCTGCACCAGCAAGGCGTGGCGGAAGGCCGACACCCGTTGACGCATTCCAGCGAGGGTCTTCCTCATCCCCATCATCAGACGGACTCTCATATCATCCAGGCGCTGACTCTCGCGCTGCACTCGTAATCGCCCGATTGCAAAGCTGCTCCGGCAGCTTTGCAGACGATTTGCCGCAGCGGCAAGACGCAACCGCACAGCCCGGCGGGCGCGTTCCATCAATTCGTGCAACCGCTCGACGACCTCGTCAAGGACTGGTGCGATGGCTTCGGCCGCCGCAGAAGGGGTTGCCGCCCGGTAGTCGGCCGCAAAGTCGGCCAACGTGTAATCGATCTCATGTCCCACAGCGGACACTACCGGCACCTTGGACTCTGCAATCGCCCGCACGACCACTTCCTCGTTAAAAGACCAGAGATCTTCGAGCGAGCCGCCGCCCCGTCCCACAATCATGACATCGACCAGACCGGACAGGCTGAGCATGCGAATCGCTTCCGCAATCCGCGCTGCCGCCCCTTCTCCTTGGACTGGCACAGGAACGATCAGCACGCTCAGAATCGGACAGCGCCTGCGCAACACGGACACGATGTCGCGCACAGCAGCCCCGTCCAGCGAGGTCACGACGCCCACTCTTCCCGGGAAAGCCGGCAGAGGCCGTTTTCTGTCCGGACTGAACAACCCTTCCCACGCAAGGCGCTCCTTCAACTGTTCAAAGGCCAATTGCAGCGCTCCGAGCCCTTTGGGCTCGAGAGATTCGATCACGAGCTGATACTCTCCACGCGGCTCGTAGACTGTGAGGCGGCCCCTGGCGATCACCTGCATGCCATCTCTCAGCGCAAAACGCAGGCGCAACGAGGCGGAGCGAAACAGGACGGCCCGGATCTGGCTGCTGTGATCTTTCAAAGTAAAGTAGAGATGGCCGGATCCCGGTGCGCGGAGATTGGAGACTTCACCCTCGACCCACAGATCAGAAAAACGAACCTCGAGAGTGTCTCTGACAAGGATCGTCAGTTCGGAAACCGTGAGAACCCGTCTGGGAGGTTCACCCGGATACATAGAGGCCGGTCCGGTGGCGCTGGATCTGCGCAGGCGCTACTCGGCGATTCTGACGCGACGGATGGAAACAGCCTTGCCGAGCCGAGCGTCAAGCTCGATCAGGACCGCGCACAACAGGGCAGGTCCTGAGGCGACCTCGAACCGGCGAGGCATTCCTGTGAGAAATTTTTCGATCGCGAGTTCTTTCTTGATGCCGATCACGGAATGGATCGGGCCGGTCATCCCGATGTCCGTGATATAGGCCGTCCCTTTGGGCAAGATCTGCTCATCTGCCGTTTGAACGTGCGTGTGGGTACCCACCACCGCCGTCACCTCGCCGTCCAGGAAGTGTCCCATCGCCATCTTCTCCGAGGTAGCCTCCGCATGCATATCGACGAGTATGGCCGGAGTCTCACGCTTCAACCTGCCGACTTCTCGGCGGGCAACTTGAAAGGGACAATCCAGTGCGGGCATGTAGGCGCGCCCCATCAGATGGAGAACCGCGAGCCGTTCTCCCTTCGGCGTATCGACCACGATACTGCCCCAACCTGGCACGCCGTCGGGATAATTGGCCGGACGCAGAAGCCGGGGCTCATGGGGAAAGAACTCCACAATTTCCTTCTTGTCCCAGGCGTGGTTGCCGGTCGTGATGACCGAGAGCCCCATATCGAACAGCTCATGGGCGAGGTCCGGCGTGATCCCGAAGCCGCCGGCGACGTTTTCCCCGTTACCGATCACCACATCCACATCATGCTCGCTCATGACGCGGGGCAACGTCCGCGAAATGGCCCGCCGCCCGGGTTCCCCCATGATGTCGCCGATGAAGAGGACTTTCATGGCCTTTCGCGTTTACTTCGCGTATTCCACGAATCGGCTTTCCCTGATCACGGTTACTTTGATCTGACCGGGATAGGTCAGCTCCTGCTCGATCTTCTTGGCCAGATCGCGGGACAACTGAAAGGCTTCCGCATCCGTGAGATCTTCCTGTTTCACGATCACCCGGATCTCTCGCCCCGCCTGAATCGCGTACGCCTTCTGCACGCCTTTCATCCCGACCGCCAGCGCTTCCAGCCTTTCCAATCGTTTCACATACGACTCGAGCGCCTCCCGTCTGGCACCTGGCCTAGCGGCCGACAGGGCTTCGGCGGATGCGACCAGCACGGTTTCCGGACAGATCGCCTCCACTTGTTCGTGATGCGCCGCGATCGCATTGACCACCTTGGGGTCTTCACCGTAACGCTTGGCAATGTCGGCGCCCAGCATGGCGTGGGGCCCTTCCTCCTCGTGACTCACCGCCTTGCCGATGTCGTGTAGGAGCGCGCCTCGCTTCGCCAGCTTCACGTCGAGACCCAGCTCAGCGGCCATGATCCCGCAAATGTAGGCCGCTTCCCGTGCATGATAGAGGTTGTTCTGTCCGTAGCTCGTTCGGTACTTCAATCGGCCCAGGATCCTGACCAACTCCGGATGAAAACCCGACAGGCCGAGTTCGAAAATGATCCGTTCGGCTTCTTCGATCATCAGCTTGTCGATGTCGGTCTTCACTTTCTCCACGATCTCTTCAATCCTGGTGGGATGGATGCGTCCGTCTTGCATCAACCGCTCCAACGACACCTTGGCGATCTCGCGGCGCAGCGGATCAAATCCGGAAATGATGACTGCTTCCGGCGTTTCGTCGATGATAAGATCGATGCCGGTGGCCGCCTCGATCGCGCGGATGTTCCGGCCTTCACGGCCGATGATGCGGCCTTTCATGGCGTCGTTCGGAATCGGCACTACGGAGATCGTTGCCTCCGAGACGTAGTCCCTGGTCACCCGCTGAATCGATCGGGCGATGATCTCTCTGGCTTCCCGTTCTGCGTTCTCTTTCGCTTCCTCGATCGTTCGTTTCGCGATGCCAGCGGCTTCCAGGCGAACCTGGCTCTCGAGATCCTGCAACAATTGCCGTTTAGCCTCTTCCGCCGTCATCCCCGCAACCCGTTCCAGCGCTTCTCGATGTTCCTTGGCAGCCTGCGCACACGCCAGTTCTTTCTGAACCAGGCCTTCCTCGCGCCTGAGCAACTCCTGCTCACGCTTCTGCACTTCCTGCTCGCGTTTCTCCAGCATACCGAGCTTCCGGTCGAGGGTCTCCTCCCGCTGGACCAGGCGCTTCTCCAGAGTAAGAATCTCAGCCGACCTGGCCTTCTGTTCCCGCTCGAACTCCGTTTTGGCTTGGAACACCAAGTCCTTGGCCTCGAGCTTGGCTTCCTTGATCAGGTTTTCCGCCTCACGTTGCGCGCCCAGCACAATCTGCCGAGCCTGTTCCTCGCTCTCGGCCTGCTTGGCCATCAACGACTTCCGCCGGACCAGTTCATACAATCCGGCTCCCGCGAGTGCGCTTAACAGCACCGTCGCCACGTATGCCAGTACGGTGAGAGAAATGACGTTCACCCCCTTCTCGCTGACGCATGGACGTGCTCAGCCATGGATCCTCGAAATCGGAGAAGGATGACGGCTCCGCAACGCTCATCAACCAGAGCGGCCGCAGATGAGCAGGATCGGACGGACAACCGACAGAAGAAACGAGACCGACCTGTGAAAGGCCGGACAGGATCGGACAGGCTTTATGGGAGGAGAAGGACGGTCGACTTGCGGTGATCCCCGGGACGTCCCCTGGCACAAAATGAAGCGCCGCCCCTTCGGGCACGTCTCACCCCGTTCCACATCGCGGTAGACCGATCGGGCACCGTGACGGGAACCCGCTCACCCACGGGCTGTGGTTCAGGCAAGAAAAAACGCAAGCCTGATACCGTCCATAACCGAAGGGAAAGCGGTGCCATCCGCATGAACCCTTTTCCAAGCATCTCCAGGATTACCGCACAGCACAGCATCATGTTCGCGATCGTCGTGTTCGTCGTCCCGATTCCCGACTTTCCAGTCCCGGTCTCTCGTTTCTTACCGGCCGCCACATCCCTCATGTCTTTACGGCCGACGCACCGAATTTTCCGAGAAAGACGATAGCAAAGGACTGCGTGGAATTCAAGACGGAACTTCCTGCGAGAGGAGCGACGGCATCTCTTCTTCGATGGACTCCATGAGTGAAAGCATGCGCCGTTCGACGGCTGCTTCTCCCTGTTGCCGCAACTGTTCGGATTGGAACAGTTGATGGGCGATATTGATGGCGGCAAGGATCGCCAGCCTGGCGAGCGTCGCCGTCTTCATCCCTTTCGCCAGGGCCCGCATATGTTCGTCAACGAAACCGGCCAGTCGGCGCACATACTGCTCGTCGGCGTCCCCGCGAATACTGTATCGCTGACCGTAGATTTCCACTTCGATGGTCTTAGTCAAGCGCCACCTCCCTTGAATCCTCCAGGCACTCGAGCGCGTCCATCTCGTCCAAAACCTTCTCGATTCTCGTCCGGATATCGTTCCGCTCGCGTTCCCACCGGCGATTCAGATCGTCTTGGATGGCCAGCCGTTCCCGTGTCGTTCGCAGTTCCTCCTCGAGCGCGGCATTCTTCCGTTTTAGTTCCTGAACTAACTTGACCAGATCGCGAATGCGAGTCTCGAGCGCATCCAATCTCTCCAGCGACATAGGCGGACTTCTCGTTGCGGAACCGCAAATCGCGGGCACTATAAAAACTTCATCAGCGCTTGTCAAGAAAGCAACAACGGCTCAGAACGCGCCGCTGTTGAGGCGGAGGTATTCGTGGTAACTGCGAAGGACTCGTTTCACGTATTGCCGGGTTTCCTGGTAAGGAATCGATTCGACAAATTCGTCCGCATCCCGGCCTCGATTCATCGCGATCCAGGCGTTAACAGCCGCAGGCCCGGCATTGTAGGCGGCGATGACGTAGATCGGATTCCCCGAAAACTGCTCCATGAGTTGCTCGAGGTATCGGACGCCGATCCGAATATTGGTCTCCTGATCAAAGAGATCTTCCCGTTTCAAACCGGGAACCCCCAGACGCCGAGCCACCTGGTTGGCGGTGGTCGGCATCACTTGCATGAGCCCGATCGCGCCCACACGCGAGACCGCTTGCCGGTCGTATTGGCTTTCCTCTCGAATGATAGCGGCCACGAGATGCGGATCGACCCCCTTCGCGGCTTGCGCTTGAATAATGGGCAGAAACGCGATGGGATAGGCGAGATTCCAAAGCACGGAAGAAACGCCACCGCCGCCTCGTTCCAATTTCTCCCGAAAATGCAGTCGAGCAAGCCGTAACGCGTGATGATGAGCGCCCGCTTCGCTCAACAGCGTGGAGAGAGCCAGCACCACTTCCTGATCCCGTCCAAATCGTTCGGTCAGAGCGGCCAATTCCCTCGCAGCGTCCTGATCCAAGCCTAGAATTTTCAACTCGACCGCCCGGCGGTACCCGGCTTCCCGCTCGATTTCCACGCGCTTGCCGGAAGGCAGCAGACCGAGGCCATCGGATGGAGAATCCATCAATGCCGGTTGGAAAGCAGGAACCTCGGCCCGTTTCCGTGCCAACTGGCAGTAATAAGTGAACACATACCGCTGGCATACCTGCTGATACAGCTCCTTCGCCTGATCCTTGGAGCGTTCCTCGTGTTCCAACGCCCTCGCCGCCCAATACAGGGCCTGTGGTTCCCAATCCCTATCTTTTGCGGCGGCCACCGTGTGAAACGTGTCACTGGCGTCGCGGAACCGGCCGATCCGATATTGCACCCACCCGATCCGCCAGAGAGCATCGAGACGTTGCGACATCGACTCGCTGGTCTTCGCCGCTTGACGATACCGTTCGATCGCCTCGGCGTACCGAGCCTGATCCTCCAACCAGATCCCCGTAAAGAACTGCACGGTCGCTTTCTGTTCGGCGGACAGCGACGACTTGGCCAGCGACTGAGCCAAGTCGAGCAATTTTTCTCCCTCTCCTTCCCGCAGATAAATCCTGGCCAACCAGACGATCGCCTCGTTCGATTCGGGAACCCGCTCCGCCCCCAACTCCCGGAACACGGTTTTCGCCTGGTCATACTGCTTGAGTCGTACGTAGGCGATTGCGAGTTTGAGCCGAGCCTCGTGCCGTCGAGGGTGTTGCGGGGCCATCGCCAGGAAGGCGCGCAGTTCCTCGATCGCTTCGGCATGCAGCGAAAGCCCTAGAAACGCCAGGGCGCGAGCATACACGTCATCGGCCTGGGGCGACCAGGGCTCACCGCCGATCCCGGAGCCCAGTCGCGATTGCGCCTCGCGGGCCTCGGGCATTTGAGGATACCGGCTCCATACTTGCCGCAAGTACGCCCGGCCCTCTGCGAATCGCCCGTCTCGAACGGCGCAATCGGCCAAACGCAGCAGCGCCGACGGCGCGTCGGGATCTTTGTCGTTCAGCGCAAGGCCGTTGAGAAACCGAGCGGTTGCTTCTTCACAGGACCCGGCCCGATACCATGCCTCCCCGGCGCGAAAGGCCGCGCGGCCGGCGAGCAACGTGTCCGGCACGGCCGAAACGATGGAGTCAAGCAGCACCGCCGCAGGCCACGCATCGCCCGCTCGCAACAACGCTTCTCCCAGCCAGAACCGCACATAATCATCCAGAACAGGAAAGTCCCGTTGGGCCGCCCGAAGAAATCGCAGCGCCGCGGCAGGCTCGTGCTCGCTCAACAGCACCCCAATCAGTAGGCCGGCTCGCTTCGCCCACAAGGAAGCGGGATGTCGCTCCATAACCGCGCGCAGCCGATCGATCTTGGCCGAGAGCTGTTGGTCTCGACTGATAAACACGTCGGCTTTTTCGTTGACGGCGACCGCGGATCGAAAACAATCTTCGGCGGTTTCGCACGGGAACGGGGAAGACGATTCATACGCCCGTATCTCCAAGGCAAAAGAGGACCCGTCAAGCGCCGGCAGGCAGGCCAGAGAGAGCCATAAGACGGTGCGACGAAGCAGCCCCGGACGCATGAACCAACGGCGTGTGCGGAAAAGCGAGGAGAGCATGGCGTTCCAGCGACACATTATAACAAAGTATCACCGCAAAGCATTGCTGTAACCAAGCAGGACGACGACGTTTCGCTTCCACCGGACGGGACGGATCTTCGCCGGCCGTCCTTGTCGCGCCAATTTTCTGTGTGTTAGGCTCCGTTCAGCGGAGCGTCACTGATGCCAATGTCGTATCATCTATCGGCGCCGTCGGCTGTCTCCAATCTGCTGGCTTTCAGCAGCCGGGCGATGGAGGAATTCGTTCGGAGCTTCGGATGGCCTCCATATCGGGCTCGCCAGATCCTTCGGTGGCTCTACCAGAACCGTATTCGGGACATCCAATCCATGACTGACCTGTCGAAACAGGAGCGGACCATCCTGAGCAGTTGCGCCGATATCCGGCGAATCGAGCGTGTCAGCGTGCTGGTCTCCGACGACGGAACGAAGAAATTCCTATTCCGGCTGCAAGACGATCGTCTTTTGGAGAGCGTGCTGATTCCCGATGAAGGACGCCTCACCTTGTGCGTCTCCACCCAGATCGGCTGCACCCTGGACTGTGGCTTCTGCTTGACCGGGACAATGGGATTACATCGGAACCTGAAGGCGCACGAAATCGTCGATCAGGTGTTGACCGTGCAAGACCATCTGGGCACCCACGAGACACTGACCAATCTGGTCTTCATGGGTATGGGGGAGCCGCTCGCTAACTTCGAGGCGGTCTCCGACGCGATCAGCCGCTTGACCAACCGAACCTGGGGCGCAGGCTTTTCGTCCCGGCGCATCACCGTATCGACCGCCGGACTGGCGTCACGCTTGAAAGACGCGGCTTCGTTAGGCGTCAACCTGGCCATCTCGCTGAACGCGACGACAGACGAACAGCGCAATCGGCTCATGCCAACTGCGAACCGGATCTGCTCCCTGCGCGAATTGATCGCGGCCTGCCGCGACTACCCTCTGCCTGTGCGCCGCCGACTGACCTTTGAATACGTCCTGCTCGCTGGCGTCAACGACAGCCGAGAGGATGCGAAGCGACTGGCAGCCTTGGTCCGTGGAATCCGGTGCAAGGTCAATTTGATCCCCTTCAATGAATTTCCAGGGAGCGAGTTCAGACGGCCGAGCGAAGAGGCCATCCTGATTTTTCAATCCGTCCTTAAGCGCGCCGGGCTTGAAGTGTTCGTGCGCAAAAGTAAAGGAAGAGACGTGTTGGGCGCATGCGGCCAACTCGGCCGATCGGCTGCCGCCTTGCAGGGCCTCGCCTTGACACCCGTTCAACCCCGTTGTTAGCATGCGCCGCCCGATGCGCGTTGGAGCATGATCTCGGTGAAACCCATCGCACGACACACATCGCTGTGCACTGTAGCCCTGGCGGTAGGCTTGCTGACCGGACACGCCGCGGGCGCGGCCTTGCCCGAGCCACGCGAGCACGTGTTATCAAACGGCATGAAGGTGCTGCTGGTGGAGGTGCCGAAGGCGCCGGTGGCGACCGTGCAGGTCTGGTACAAAGTCGGCTCGCGCAACGAAGTGATGGGACGGGCCGGGCTGTCGCACATGCTGGAACACATGATGTTCAAAGGAACGGCCAAGTACCCCAAAGGCGCTTTCGATCGATTGATCCGAAAGAACGGCGGGATCAGCAATGCCTTCACCAGTCAGGATTTCACTTCGTACTTCGAAAACTTGGCGGCCGATCGGGTCGAGCTGGCCCTGGAGCTGGAAGCGGATCGGATGCAAGGCTTGTCGCTTGACGCGAAGGAGTTTCAACCTGAACGGGAGGTTGTCAAGGAAGAGCGTCGCCTGCGGATCGAGGACGATCCCCAAAGTTCCCTCGTCGAAGTGCTCTTCGCCCAGGCTTTCATGAGCCATCCCTACCACTGGCCGATCATCGGTTGGTTCTCCGATCTCGACGCCATGACGCTGGAAGACCTCCAACGCCACTATGACACCTACTACTCACCGAACAACGCGACTCTGGTGGTTGTCGGAGACATTAAAGCCGAGGCATTGTTGCCGACGATCAAACGGTTGTTCGAGCCGATTCCGCGAGGTCCGAACCCGCCGCCGGTCACCGTCATGGAACCGGAGCAGCGGGGAGAGCGGCGCTTCGTCCTCAAGCGCGAGGCGCAGGCGCCGTTTGTAATCATGGGATACCGTGTGCCCAACTACACGAGCGAGGATTCGTACGCGCTCGACATCCTCGAGTCGATTTTGCAGCATGGCAAGAGTTCGCGGCTTTACCGAAGCCTGATCTACGAACAGAAACTGGCCCTGGCGGTCGGCGCCGAGTATGGCCTCATGCAGGCTGACCCCGGCCTGTTCTATGTGTATGCCCTGGTGAAACCGGGACAAAAGGTGGAGGCCGTGGAAGAGGCACTGAACCGGGAGATCAAACGGTTGCAGGCCGAGCCGCCAACGGAGCAGGAACTCAAACGCGCCAAGAACCAGATCGAAGCCGCATACATTTTTCAGCAGGACTCCAACTTCCGTCATGCGATGTTGCTCGGCGAGGCGGAGACGATCGGTGCCGGTTGGCAGAAGGTCGGACAGTTCGTCAACCGCATCCGAGCCGTCACCGCGAAGGACGTCCAACGCGTTGCGCGGCAATATCTGACTGAAGACGCGAGGACCGTCGGCACGCTGATTCCTCTTCCTCCGCGGAATCAGCAACCCGCGTCGGCATCGGCGCGGCAACTCACGCGATAAAGGACCAGCGATGCGCCTTAGACCAGACAGTCCCGGCGATTTCCGAGCGAGCGCCGGGCCTTGCGGCCCGGCCGCACGTCTCCTCGTCCTGCTCATGCTCGCGCTGACCGTTTCGGCCGCCTGGTCTCCACAAGCGGTCGCGGCCGAACTCAATCCTGTTCGTTTCGTGACTCAGAACGGGCTCACAGTGTTGTTTCTGGAGCAGCACTATTTGCCCATCGTGGAAATCCACGCGCTCGTCAAGGTGGGTTCGGTGCAGGACCCCCCGGAAAAAGCGGGGTTGGCCAATCTCGTCGCCAGCCTGCTGGACGAAGGGACCGCGACGCGCAGCAGCAAGCAGATCGCGGAACAAATCGACTTCGTCGGCGGCTCGCTGGAAGCCAAAGCCTCCGAGGACTTCACCACGGCGTCGGTTCGTGTGTTGAAAAAGGACGTCGATCTGGGCTTTTCGCTGTTGGCCGATATCCTGATCCGTCCGGCCTTCCCGAAACAGGAATTTGAGCGGGTCCGGACCCAGATCCTGGGCGAGATCGTGAGCGACAACGACGATCCGGGCCAAGTGGCGCTGAAGGCGTTTCACCAGTTGGTCTTCCACGACCATCCGTATCGGTGGCCGGTGCACGGTACCGAGGAAACGGTGAGCAGGATCACACTGGCCGACGTTCAGACGTTCTTCGCGAAGGAATATCTACCGAACCAAACCATCCTGGCGATCGTGGGCGATTTGACGCACGACCAGGCAGCCTCCCTCGTCCAAACTCATTTCGGCTCGTGGAAGCGCGGCTCGCCGCCGCCGCGGACAACGCGCAAACCGGCCCCCATCGAGCGTAAAACGGTCCACCTGATCGAGAAGGCTCTCACGCAATCGACCATTATCCTGGGCCATACGGGCATCAGCCGGACCAATCCCGACTACTACGCGGTGACCGTGATGAACCACATTTTGGGGGCCGGTGGATTCGCTTCCCGCTTGATGGATTCGATCCGCGACAAACAGGGATTGGCTTACGGGATCATGAGCCACTTCGACGCCCGCCTGATGCCCGGCGCATTCATGGTGAACCTGCAGACGCGAAGCGAGGCCACGAACGAGGCCATCGCTGGAGTCTTAAATGAGATCAAGACCCTCCGCGAATCCCCGGTGTCAGATCAGGAATTGGCGGATGCCAAGGCTTTCCTTATCGGGAGCTTTCCGTTGCGGCTCGACTCCACCGCCAAGCTCGCCCAGGTGTTGGCTCAAGTGGAATTTTATGGTCTCGGTCTCGATTATTTCACGCATTATGCGAAATGGATCGAGAAGGTCACCAAAGATGACGTCCTGCGCGTCGCACAGCAGTACCTCGATCCTCAGCGCTACGTCCTGGTTGTCGTGGGCGACCAGGCGAAAGCAAAAGTGCGTCAGTAGCGGGGAGGGCGCTCGCGCGGTCGCCTCGAGCCCCGGCCGAAAACCTGCACCCGGACGGTGATGCAACCCGCCCTATCGAGCAAGCTTGAGACGATGCGAACCATCCTGGACGGGATGGGGTCCGTTCTTGTGGCGTTTTCCGGAGGCATCGACAGCACGGTCGTGCTGAAGGTCGCCCACGACCGGCTCGGCTCCCTCGCCGTGGCCGTTACCGCCGTCTCTCCGACGCTTCCAGAACACGAGCTGACGATAGCCCGTCGGGTGGCGATGGAAATCGGCGCGCGGCACCTGATCGTCGAGACAGACCAACTGCGGATCCCCGACTTCGTCCGCAATGACGACCGCCGTTGTTATCATTGCAAGACTGATCTCTATTCCTTGCTCAGCCGGATGCGCAATGATTTACGGCTGGCTCAGATCGTGGATGGGACTCACCTCGACGATCTCGGTGACGACCGGCCTGGCATCTCGGCAGCACGCGAATGGGGTGTGCGGAGTCCCCTCGTCGAGGCCGGTCTGACTAAGGCCGATATTCGCGCGCTTGCCAGAGAGCTGGGTCTTTCCAACTGGGACAAACCGGCTGCAGCCTGCCTTTCCTCCCGCATTCCCAGAGGAATTCCGATCACGAAGGAGACCTTGTCACGGATCGAACGGGCCGAAGCGGCACTGATGGAAGAGGGGTTCTCGCATGTCCGGGTAAGGGATCACGGGGACATCGCGAGGATCGAGCTTGCGGTCGAGGAGTTCTCCCGGATGCTGACGGATGGACGGCGCAACCGCCTTGTCGCGCGCTTGAAGAAATTGGGATTCCGTTTTGTCACGCTGGACTTGGAGGGCTATCGGCAGGGAAGCACAAATCGCTGAGTGCTGGGTGTTCGCAGGGCAGTCGAGTCGGTAGTCATCGCTCGAAACTCAGCTCTGTGGCGGTCTTCGCCAAGGCTGCGAGCGCTTCGTCGGCCAATCGCCGGTGGTCGGCATCCGTGAGGCTTCTCTCCACCACCTTTTCCGCAATCATTAGGGCCAGTTCGGTCGCCTGGTTACGGATCTCCTCGATGGCCTTGCGGCGTTCGTGTTCGATCTCGCGGGCAGCTTCGGTTTTGATCCGCTCCGCCTCGGCCGTCAACCGCTGCTCGTTCTCTTCCAACAGCCGTTGGGCACGCTCCTTCGCCTGAGCTAAGATGGCTTCCGCCTCCTGGGAAGCGGCGTTCAGCTTGGCTTCGTATTCGCGCAACTTCCGTTCGGCCTCCATCCGATGCCGCTCGGCTTGTTCCAGACTTTCTCGAATCTTGCGCTCCCGGGTTTCCAGCGCCTCCAAAATCGGCGGAAAGGCGAACTTGTAGAGCACCCAGAGCAGCACTGCGAATGAAACGATTTCCCAGAAGATCAACGAGGAGAAAAAGTGAGTCTCGAATTGCGGCATGATCCCACCCGTTAAACGGCCACAGGCGATAGGCGATGGGCTATCTTAGGGACACAAAACGGTGCTGTCTTGTCCCCCCCTTACACCTTAATGTCCATGCCCTTCCTCCCCGTGCAAATGAATCGCATCACCCAGATAGACGCAGGTCAGAATCGTGAAAATGTAGGCTTGAATCAGTGCGATGCCGACTTCCAAGGCATTCATTGCGATCGTAAACGCGAACGGCAGCCAGCCGATCAACAGGCCGCCAGCGATAGCCAGACCGAACAAGACAGACAAGATCGTATGCCCGGCTGTCATATTCGCAAACAACCGGACGGATAGGGAGACCGGTCTAGCCAGTTGACTGATCAACTCGATGGGAACCATGAGCGGGAGCAATAGCTTGGGTGTGCCCGCAGGGATGAGGATGCGTAGAAACCTTGCGCCATGGAGCACAATTCCTACTACAATGCTCATGACGAACACGAAAAAGGCAAAAGCCGCGGTGACGGCAATCTGACTGGTCACGGTATAGGAACCGGGGATCAGTCCGAGCAAATTACAGAACAGAATGAACAAGAACAGGGTGGCGATAAACGGGAAAAATCGCATCCCGTCCCTTCCCATCGTGTCCAAGATCATGTTGCGGATGAATTCCACAAACAGTTCGGCCACCGCCTGAAGTTTGGAGGGAACCAATTTCCGCGATGAACCCGCGGCCAGAAAGAGGCCGGCGACCAATCCAGCAACCATCCACATCATCACCACGGCTTTGTTGATGGAAATATCGAACCCGAACAGCGAGATGGGAATCCACTCGTGCAGCTCGAACGGGTGAAGCGGATTGTCCAAGACTCGTCCCTTCCTGCCGCTGTTGCGTTATTCGTTATTGATGTTACGATTGCGGCCACCGCTGGGCTGCTCGGTAAGCATTCAGCACTCCAGCAGCAGCACCAAACCCTAGTCCGATCGCCGTTCCCCATGGACTGGAGGCAAACAGATAGGTATCGGCAAGCCAGCCGAGCCCCCCTCCCACGATCAAGGCCGCCAGTAACTCGGTTCCGATCCGAACGGCCTGTCCCAGACCCGTGTAAAACGGATCGCTGGAGGGAGGCATGTGTGCACCTTCAGGCGAGCACTGCTCCGCAAGTCAGCACTCTGCCGGTCGCGAGCGCGCCATTCAAGCAAAAACACACGAGCGTTGTCAAGTAAAGGCGAGGGTCGTCGCGATAGTACGGGTCGCCGGAGCGGCGGATTCCGTCGATGCGCCGGGGGGGTTGCGCAACTGGCTTGGTTCCCTTGCCCTATGGTACAACCATACCGCGATTCCGCTGGTCAGTCCTATAACCGGTTTCAGGATATGGTTCATCTTTCGCGCGCGTCTTTTCTGAACGGCCCTCCGCAGCCGCTGGTGCTTTCCCTTCCCCAACCGGCAGCCGACCCCTTCGAGCTTTACCGCCGCATCGCCAGACCCAACCGACCGTCGTTCCTCCTGGAAAGCGGCAAGGGTAATGACTCGACCGCGCGTTACTCATTCATGGGCAGCGACCCGTATATGACGCTTACGGGCAAAAACGGGGCCTGTGTCGTGAACACGCCGGACCGGAGAGTGGTCTTGGCGCAAACGCCCTTTGATTGCTTTCAACGCGTCTTGCTAGATGGCAAAATCTCCAGACCCGACGGGGTCCCGCCTTTTTTCGGAGGGGCCATTGGGTTCTTGAGCTACGACCTCGCCCGCTCCTTCGAGACGCTCCCTTCGTTGGTCAAGGATGATCTCGACCTGCCCGATCTCTGTTTTGCTTTTGTCGATCTACTCGCCGCCTTGGATCACGGAACCCGGACGCTCCACTTGATCTTCTGTCCACCCTTAGCGCGGATGCTGAGCGAACCCAGAGAGAAGCTCTATCGGGAAGGGTGCGATCGCTTGGCGGAGCTGGAGGCAAGACTGACAAGCCGGTCTGTCCATGCGGACGATGCGGAACCCTGGAGCGCGCTGGAGATGCATCCGGACCAAACCCGCCAGGCCTACATGGGCCGCGTGCGGCGATGCCAAGAATACATCGCCGCGGGAGACATTTATCAGGCCAACCTTTCTCATCGATTCACGCTCACCTGGAAAGACGCTACCGTGAGGCCCGGCCCCAGCCGTTCCGCGGCCTGGCAGCCGTTGGCTTTGAACCTCTACGATCGGCTCCGCCGCGTGAATCCCGCTCCGTTTTCGGCGCTCTTGATCTTTGACGATGTTTGCCTCGTGAGCTGCTCGCCCGAACGACTCGTCAGACGACAAGGCCGCCGTGTGGAAACCCGTCCGATTGCCGGCACAAGACCGCGGGGCCGGGACCGCACCGAGGATCGGCGACTCATCGACGAACTCCTCACCAGCCCCAAGGAGCGTGCCGAACACCTGATGCTGGTCGACCTCGAGCGCAATGATCTGGGTCGTGTCTGCGAATTCGGTTCCGTGCACGTCGACGAGTTTATGCTTGTCGAGCAATACTCCCATGTGAGCCATCTTGTGTCCAACATCGTCGGCACATTGCGTCCCACCGTGGACGCGGGCGATCTGATCAAGGCGGTGTTCCCCGGCGGCACCATCACCGGCGTGCCTAAACTCCGGTGTATGGAAATCATCGAAAGCCTGGAACCCGTCCGGCGCGGACCGTATACAGGTTCGCTCGGCTATTTGAGCTGGAGCGGAGACTTAGACCTAAGCATCGTGATCCGCACGTTGGTCTTGACTGGCGAACGCGGGTATTTGCAGGTCGGAGCTGGCATCGTGGCTGACTCCGATCCCACCCGGGAGTACGACGAAACGTTGTTCAAGGCCCTCGCCTTTTTCAAAGCCCTGCAGGAAGCCTGACCATGTGGATCTTTTTGAACGATCGTTTCGTTCGAGCGGAGGAAGCCGTGGTTTCGGTCTTCGACCATGGTTTTCTCTATGGTGATGGAGTCTATGAAACCCTCCGATCGTACGGTCCTCAAATCTTCATGCGGGACCGCCACCTGGCCCGATTGCGTCGCTCGGCGGAGGCCATCGGAATCGAGATTCCTATTCCTTCGAAGGACTGGCCTGGCTTGTTGCACGAGGCCATGGCACGCAACGCCGTCGGTAACGAAGAAACTGATGCCTATCTCCGCATCACAGTCACCCGCGGCGAAGGCGAGATCGGGCTGGACCCTTCGCTCTGTCAGCATCCAACAGTGGTCATTGTGGCGAAAGCTCTCGCCGCCTATCCGGCGCATTTCTATCGCGACGGCGTCCATGTGATCATCGCGCGCACCCGGCGCAACCTGCCTGCGGCCTTATCCCCGCACATCAAATCGCTGAACTTCCTGAACAACATCCTGGCGAAGCAGGAAGCGATTCGAGCGGGAGCTTTCGACAGCGTCATGTTGAATTGGCAGGAACACTTGACCGAGTGCACGACCAGCAACCTCTTTTTCGTTCGCCATGGCCGACTCTGCACGCCGGCGGTCGAGTGCGGCATTCTGGATGGGATCACCCGGGATCTGGTCCTCCTATTGGCTCGCGAGCACGGGATCCCGACGGAAGAAGGCCGCTACAACGTCCCGGCTTTGCTGGAAGCGGAAGAGTGTTTCCTCACCAATACCAGCATGGAACTGATGCCCGTCACGCGGGTGAACGGATCCACGGTTGGATCAGGACGACCAGGTCCGACGACCCAACAGTTGCACGCGATTTTTGTCGACCAGCGCCGCCGTTTTGGGGAAGACTCACCGTGACCGTTCGTGCGGGCTTGACGGCAGCGGAATTCGATGTCGGCACAGGACTTGCTAATTTTTGACAGGTCCTGAGTGTGATGCTATGGTGAACACCATGTTTCCATTGTCAAGCCGAGCAACGATCACCCTGCAACCGAGTGACGTCAGCCTCCGGCCTACGATCGGCGTGGTGTTCTTTGCTCTGACGACGATCCTGCCCTTCCCTGTCCTCGCTCGGGCCGAAATCTACCAGTTTATTGACGCGAACGGCACCGTCTCCCTGACCAATGTGCCGTCTGATCCCCGCTATCGGAGAATCGACCTGGAGTCGACGAGCCTTCGCAACTCCTTGTCCGAAAAAGAGTTGGAACACGTGATCGCACGGCACTCCCGGCGGCACCGCCTTCACCCGGCGCTGCTGCGGGCGGTGATCAAAGCAGAGTCGGATTTCGACCCCATGGCGGTCTCGCGAGCGGGAGCTGTGGGACTCATGCAGTTGATGCCGCAAACAGCCATGCAATGGGATGTGCAAGACATTTATGATCCCGACGAAAACATCAGTGGAGGAGCCAGGCACCTGCGCTACCTGCTCGACCGCTTCCATGGCAACCTTCCCCTCGCCCTCGCGGCCTACAATGCAGGTGAAACCCTGGTGGACCGGTACCGGGCGCTACCGCCGATCGATGAAACGCGCCGGTATGTCTCCAAAGTCCTCCGTTATTACCGGCAGTTCCTGTTCGCCAATGCCGGTTCCGGACTCAAGACCGTTACCGCACGCGCCCACGCCACTCAACCACCTGACCTCGCGTTTTCGTCGTTTCCACGGCCATGACACGCTCGTTGACCTGCGTCACTTGGCTATGTTGGCGCCAATCCGGTCGCGTTTTTTCGGGGAAGTCCGCCCGGTAATGCGCACCGACACTGTTCTCTCGCCATAGCGCCGATTCGGCGATGCACTGTGCGACCTGAATCATATTCTTCACTTCCAACGCCGTCCTCGTTCTGAAGGACCGTGACACCAAGTGTGCCCAGCGCGACAGTTGCGCCGTCGCGCTGGCGAGGGAGTCCTGCGTCCTGACCAATCCGACTTTTCCCCACATCAGTCGACGCAACGAACTCCGCAGTTTCTCGGCATCCTCCAGCTCGCACAATCCGCCGCCTTCCAGTTCTTTCGCGGACGGAACCGCCGGAACGCCTGGCAGGCGCGAAGCGAACGCTGTCGCCGCCCTCGCTGCCCGAGTCCCGAACACCAGCCCTTCCAACAGCGAGTTGCTGGCCAGACGATTGGCGCCGTGAACTCCGCTGCAGGCGACTTCTCCAGCCGCGAACAGGCCGGGCAGGCTTGTCGCGCCCGACAGGTCGGTCCGCACCCCTCCCATCATGTAATGGGCGCTGGGCGAGACCGGAATCCACTCCTCCGTGATATCGATGTCGTAGCGCAGGCAGGTGGCGTAGATGGTTGGAAACCGCCGTTTGATGAACGCCGCGTCCAGGTGCGTGACGTCCAGGTAGACGTGGCGGGAACGGGTTGCCGCCATCTCGGACCAAATCGCACGGGCGACGATATCGCGCGGCGCCAGGTCTCCCGCCGGATGGTACTTGTGCATGAAAAGTTCACCCTTGCTGTTGCGGAGTCGGCCGCCCTCCCCACGCATTGCCTCGGAAAGGAGGAACGGCGGACTGGACGGCAGATAGAGCGACGTAGGATGGAACTGCACGAACTCCATATCCTCCAGTACCGCCCCGGCCCGCAAAGCCATCGCCATCCCGTCCCCGGTGGCATTGGGCGGATTCGTGGTCCGCGCATAGATCTGTCCTGCCCCTCCGGTCGCCAGCACCACCGCCTTGGCAGGGATCACGATCCGCTGCCCCGACAGCTCATCCAGCACCAGCGCGCCACAGCACCGTCCATCTACGACGACCAAGTCCACCGTGAAATGGCGCTCGAGTTGCCAGATCTGCTTGTGCCGACTTGCCTGAGCCAGTAACACCCGAACCATCTCGTTGCCGGTCGCGTCCCCGCGCGCTCGGAGGATGCGGCTGCGGCTGTGCGCTGCCTCCCGGGCAAAGGCGAACTTTCCGTCGACCTTATCGAATTCGGCTCCCCAGGCAATGAGTTCGTGAACGCGTTCCGGCCCTTCTTCCACCAGCACCCGCACGGCCTCTTCCCGGCACAGCCCATGGCCCGCCTTCAGCGTGTCGTTTAGATGGATGGCCACATCATCTTCCTCGCTCAACGCCACCGCGACGCCGCCTTGCGCATAGATCGAACTGCTTTCAAGCGGGTGACCTTTCGTCAGGATCAAGACGCGGCCGTGCGAAGACAGCTCGATCGCGGCGCGCAAGCCCGCGACCCCGCTCCCGACGACCAAAAAATCTGCCTCCGCCGTGTTATTTCGAGTCACCGACCTCATCGCTGCCCCTTCCCCGAATCGACATCCGTTTGTTCGGAACCCGCTTGGCGGACCGTCATCCCGAAGGGTAAATCGCCCTCCAGTCCCTTGAGAAGAATCGACTGAACTCCGACCCACTGAAGACGGCCGTGTCCGCGTTGGCGGATACCGGGTTCGCCAGGCTCCCGCTTCCACTGTCCTTGCCAATGCACGAAGACGTCGATATTGTCTCCGTCGATCACGATGCGCTCGATCGTCCAGTCCAGGGCGATCTCCTGGAAGCTGTCGAAGTCGCGTCGGACGTCGCGGTGCAGCCGCTCCAGCGCGTCCAGCGGCAACATCAACGCCTCTAACGCCGAAGCATCTCTATTGACGTAGGCTTTGCGCAGCGATTCGACCGCCGCGTCGATTCGCCGAAACCGCTCATGATCTTCTGGATACTGAGGCCCTTTCGACGAACAGGCGGACAGAAACATGGCGAGAGGAAACAAAAGCGCGATGAGTCTTACTATGCGACGTTCTGGCGTGACCATGCCGCAGTATAGAAATCCGCGTCGAAGCGGGTCAAGCGACAGGCACGGCGCAGCGGACGCGGTTCTGTTGGTCGATTGCTTGACAGCGTCGCAAACGCTATGGTACGAGACTGCCGCGTCGGGTTAGAGGCTTTGCGTAAAGCACCGCATAGTGCTTGCATTTTGCGCGGGAAGACTCTAGACTCCGACTGCGAGGAGATCGCGTATGTCAAGCGTGCTGAAGAAACGCCGGAAGAAGATGCGCAAGCACAAGTATAAGAAGCTGCGCCGGCGCCAGAAGTTCCTGCGCCGGAAGAGCTGAGGACACCTCGTTTGAGGGACGGAGGCCACCGTGCCCGAGGGCAAAAAAGTCCGCATCCGCGTTCGAACGGTCAACTGCACATACGTCGGGGATTTTCTCATCCCCCCGATGCGCAACCGCGTCTCTGACGCGATCAACGAAGAACAACGGCTCTTCATCAACTTGACGGATGTGCTCATCAACGACAAAGATCGATCCGACTTCGTCGCGATCAACAAGAACCTCATTGAGTCGATCGCCCAGTTGTAGATTTCTTCTCCTCGGCTTCCCGTCTTCTCGGCCTCACTCCCCGTCGCCCACTTTCATGGCGCTTCCCTTGGCAACCATCCGTGCTTAAGAGCCCGATTCATGTCGCACTACGCCCGCTTGTATCCCTTTCTCAAACCCTACCTGCCGCGTATGGCGGCCGCCACGATCATGACCATGGCGGTCGCGGCTTTCAACCTCGCCTTGTTGAGACTGGCCGGCAGCCTCTGGGACATCATCACCGTGCACCGGGACCCGCAACGCATGACCGACGCGATCCGATTGTTCATCGGGCTTATCGCGCTGCAAGGGCTCTTCTCCATGGGGCACAGCTATCTGACAGCCTGGGTCTCGCAGCGGGTCGTGGCGGATTTTCGCATGCATCTGTTTGCCCACCTCCAAAGATTGTCAGTCAGCTTCTTCGTGAAACGCCGGACCGGGGAGCTACTCTCTCGGCTTATGAACGACATCAACCTTGTCCAGACCGTCATGACCGAGACACCCATCGATTCAGCCAAGCAGTTGGTCACGTTTGTCGGCGGCACCGTCTTTCTGTTCGTGATGAATTGGCGCCTCTGCTTGTTGATTCTGCTTCTCCTGCCAATTTTGGTGCTCGTCGCCCGCCTCTTCGGCCGGCGGCTCAAAGCGCTCTCCACGTCAATTCAGGACCAGACCGCCTCGATCAGCACGCTCGTGGAGGAAGTGCTCTCCGGTATCCGCATCGTCAAGTCTTTCGTCCGAACGGCCCACGAGGAGCGACGGTTCGCCTCGCAGATCCAGGCCTCCCTGGCCATCTCGCTCCGCCGGGCGGCAGTGCTCGCCGTCTTTATCCCCACCATCAGCCTACTGACCTTCTCGGTTGCAGCGGCGGTGCTGTGGTATGGCGGTCTCCAGGTGATCGAAGGGATGGTGACGCCAGGAGACCTGTTCGCCTTCGTGCTGTTCGCCGGTATCCTGATCGGGCCCTTCAGTTCGGCCGCTCGCGTGTTCGCGCAAGTCAAAGAAGCCCAGGGCTCCTTGCAGCGAATCTTTGAGATCCTCGACACCGAACCCGACATTGGCGACCAGCCCGACGCCGTGGACTTGCCGCTGATCGCCGGCCACGTGCGGGCCGAGCGGATTTCCTTCGCATACGACACGCGCGCGCCGGTACTAACGGACGTCTCGTTCGAGGCCAAGCCGGGAGAGCGGATCGCGCTGGTGGGACCGACCGGCGCGGGCAAAACCACGGTCATCAATCTGCTCCATCGCTTCTACGATCCCCTCGAGGGGCGGATTACGATCGATGGATATGATCTCCGCCAAGTGAAGCTGGACAGTCTTTATCGGCAGATCGCCTTGGTGCCCCAGGAAACCATCCTGTTCGGAGGGACGATTCTCGACAACATCCGGTACGGTCGCGAGGATGCGACCGAAGAGGAAGTCCTCGCCGCCAGCCGAGCGGCCCATGCCCATGAATTCATCAGCACGTTGCCCGACGGGTACCGGACCGTCGTCGGCGAAAAGGGCGTGAATCTTTCAGGCGGCCAGCGACAACGGGTGGCGATCGCCCGGGCGATTCTCAAAAATCCGAGAATTCTCCTTCTCGACGAAGCGACCTCTTCGCTGGACAGTGAATCCGAGCGACTCGTTCAGGATGCGCTCGAACGGTTGATGGCCGGCCGGACGACCTTTGTGGTCGCGCACCGGCTCACTACCATCCAGCAGGCCGACCGGATTCTGGTGCTAAATAAGGGCAGGATTATAGAAGAGGGGACCCACGCCTCATTGATGGAACGGCGGGGTTTCTATCACTACCTGTATACGCTCCGCTTGCAAGAGCAATGAGCGAACAACCGATGGCACCCAGCGAAGTCTTCCCCTCGAAGATCTGCTACCCGCTCTGAGTTATCCGCAGGTCGCCGTTCACTTTATTATTTCACCTTCGAGAAATCCGCGTCGAAATCGACCATCTTCCCGTCCGGATAGAATATGATCACTTTGGTTTTGGCGTTCGGGTCGAAGCTCTCATAGGCGAATCGGGCGGTGAAACGGGAACGGTAGGCTGGCCCCTGGCCATCGTTCTTGCGGCCGCGTTCGGCCGGACTCACATCGATAGGCTTGATGGTCTTGCCGTTCTGCTGAAACACCACCTGAACCCCCTCTGCGAAATACTCATCGTCTCCGCAGAGTTGCACCTCGATCTCCATGTTCGGCATGTCGATGACTTTCTGGATGAACTCTTCTGGCATTCGAACGTCTTTCTTCTGCTTCTTGGATTCGGTGGCTTCCTGCCGCCCGAACGCTTCCAACCGATACCGCTTGGTTCGCAGAATGGCGCTGGCACCGCACGGGTCCTTCTCTGGATCGGCGCCGACGCGAGTCGCCAAGGACGCTTGCTGCAAAACCTTTTTGACCTCTTCCGGAGTATTCGCCTTTTCCATCGGCACCCGACCCGCTTCGAGAGCCTTCTTGGCTTCCTCCATCGTCAGCTTCACATCGATCGCGGCGGCCGGAGCAGCCCCCAGAGCCCATCCAACTAACGTCACGGCCGCCAGCGCCGCCGACACTCCTCCCCCCCTCCATTTTCCAGATTCGACCCCCGCACACATGAACCCCTCCTTGCGCGAAACGTGCCTCGTGTGGGTGGCATTGTAAGGAATGGCCAAAGCGTTTTGCAATCTAGCTCGCGAAGCGCGACCAATTGGGATACGGTTTCGTCCGGTACAAGGCCTCCACATCCACCGGCACCTCGATCCCATAGGCTTGGAGACGATCGGCCACCAGCCGTATCGGCAACCCCACCGCGGCCGTATAATCGCCAGAGATCTTGGCGATCAATTGGCCTCCTAGGCCCTGAATGGAATAGGCGCCGGCCTTTCCCAAACTTTCGCCGGTGTCGAGATAGCGTTCGATCTCTTCGGGTCCGAAATTCTTCATCCAGACCCGCACGCTCGTTTCAACCACATCGTCAACGCCGTCGAGGAGCCGCCTGCAGGCAACCGCGGTATGGATCACGTGTTCTCGGCCGGAGAGGCGCCGGAGCATGGCGCGGGCCCCCGGCAGATCGACCGGCTTGCCCAGCACCGCACCGTCCAGATCGATCAGCGTGTCGCTGCCGAGAACCAGCGAGTCGGGAAAGCGCGCGGCGCAAGAGTCCGCCTTGCCCCGAGCGAATTCCGCCGCCAGAGTTGCGGCGGGCACGCCGGGGCGCACCTGCTCCTGATACGACGGTCTCTCGACCCTGAATGGGACTTGGAGAAGGCCCAGAAGTTCGATCCTGCGGGGAGAGGTTGACGCGAGGATCAGCGGCATGAATCAGATGACCGAAAGGACAGAAGAGGATCGCGCGTGTGCTGAAGAATTGGACCGTTCATCGCGGCCGACACCAGCCAGTGGGGCGAACTCCGCGATGATCCGCTCGACATCGGCGGGGCTGGACGCCTGGAACATTTTCGCCCGCATCGCGGCGGCGGTGGGAAAGCCTTTGCAATACCATCCCAAGTGCTTGCGCATGCGTGGAAACCGTTCGGGCCCGCACAACGCATAGAACTGGCGGGCATGGGCCATCATCACCCGGAACCGCTCGCCCATGCTCACCGCGACATCAAGCGGGCCAGAGAGCCGGTCAGCTCCGTCCTGCCCCGACCAGACCTCGCGCTTCGCGAGGTCCTTGGTGCGGAACACCCAGGGCGCACCCAAAGCTCCTCTTCCGACGAGAACGCCGTGCACCCCGCTCTCGAGCACGCGCCGGACAACCTGCCGCATGGACATGACATCACCGTTTCCCAGCAGCAAGGTTCCGCTTCCGGACACGATCCGCGCGGCCCGCGCGATGGCGTTCCAGTCCGCTTCGCCCTGGTACATCTGCCGCAGCGTCCGACCGTGAACGGAAATGACCGCCGGCCGCTCCTCCACCAAGTGAGCAATCCAGTCTTCAACTATGACGCAGTCATACCCCAGACGCGTCTTGACCGAGAGTGGAATGACCCGGCGCGGCACCGTCGGGTGTCCGTTCCTAGCGATATTCATCGCTCTCAGGAAATCCGCGCGCGCCGGTTTGAGGCCCGCCTGCTCAGGCGTCTGTCCCGCCGACCAATCCAGGATGCCTTGCCGCGCGGCGCGGATAATGGCGCGGGCGAGGGCCGGCGTTCGGATCAAGCCTGCGCCGCAACCCGAGGAGGCGACGTTGCGCGAAGGACAGCCCATGTTGATGTCAAGCCCGTCGAATCCGAGCTCGCACACCGCATGCGCGGCAATATAAAACAGTTCGGGATCCTTGCCGTACAGTTGCGCGACGATCGGTCGTTCGACTTCGCTGTACCGCAGCGTCTCCACCAAGAAATCGGGGCCACGGCAGATGTGATTGACATGCGTGAACTCCGTGAACAGAACATCGGGACGCCCCTGTTCCGCCACCAGCTTCCTAAACGCCGCATCTGTGACGCCGTCCATGGGAGCCAGCCCGATGATCGGCCGGGAAAGCGAATCCCAGAAGCTCATGCCGTCACCTCGACTCCCACCGCCGGCTCATTGGCCACTTGGTAGGCGGTCCGCAGCATCGCAGCCTCGCGCTCCGCTGCCGGAACCGCGGAGGGAAGCCGGTTGCGGACAAATTCGACAAACCGCTCGATCTTCAGTAGAAAGAAATCATACGGGGCCGTCGTCGGACGAGGCATGCGAAACCAATGGCTTACGAACTCCTCGAGCTCGACGCTACGCCCCTCCAACAATCGGCACGTTTCCGGAAACATGTCGCGCAGGTCTCCCCCCCAATGAAGAAGCTCATTCGGCAGATAGCGGCGACGATAGCGGTCCACGCCATCACGATCTCCAATCAGCTCCAGTGATTCCGTCGCCAGTGGATGCGAGACTCCGGACACAAGCTCGGCATATCGCGCATAGTCGCGTTGAAGCCGCATCTTGTCGGTGCGGCTGCACGACGCCCCCGGACCTTTACGATCGAACTTCGCCGCGTGCACCTTCTCCGAAGGCGGCGTGCCCCGCCGATCAAAGGCGCTGGTGAACGCTCTGCGGAACCGTCGATATTCCCGGACGATCTGTGGAATCGGTTTATTGTCGACTTCCAAGGCGATCCCTCTGAGATGGACCAAGTCCGGACGGGCCAGCACCTGCGCGAGCAAGTCGAACAGCATGTCCGGGATCGGCGCCGCATGGTCGTCAAGGAGACGCGGAGGGGTTGTGTTGTCGGCCGCTTCTTCCCCATCTCCCTCCGCCGACAGACCGGCCACATGAATCTCCACCACACGCTCGATCGGGAACACATCCAGGAAGTTCTCTGCGAAGCGCTCCATGCTGGAACGCCTTCCCTCGTTCGAATACCGGTAGACCGTCCAGAGATGGCCGAGGTCGAGCACCAGGCCGCAGGCTGTGCGATCGGCGATTAGTCGAAAGAACCGCGCAATCGGAACGGTCCCGAATCCGAAATAGGTGAGCGGAGGCATCTCCAGCAGAAAAAGCGGTCCCATGCCGTTCGCCATCTCGCAGCGCCGGTCGAGGTGGTGCTGCACCAGCGTGATATGCTCGGCAACCACTGCCGCGCTGGTCTCGGTGAACAGCGGCGGCAGATACCTGCCGAAGGCATAGCCGGCCATCTGCTTGCTCGCGCATTCGTGAGTCATCCAATGGCTGCGCAGCACCCGCAGATGCGCCGCCGCCGTCTCCAATTCCAACCTGTAGGGATACTGTTCGCACCAATCCGGCTGCGTGATCCACAATCCTTCCCCGTGATAGGCCAGAGCGATCGACGGCAGCCGGCGTCTGACCGCGGCAAGCGCCGCATCATTCGCTTTGAAGAGCTCCACATAGTCCACGTTCGATGCGTCGTCGCCCAAAGCTCCGAGCAGTTCGCCAACCTCGGGACAATACACATCCGCCGACAACCCGAACCCATGCATCGGGATCGCGTCGATGCGTTTCAAGAATTCCTGGTCAACCGCCGCCATTGCCCCTATACTCGACAGAACCGGGAGCGCGAAGCCGCCGGGCCAGTCTAATCGGCCGAGGGTCTGCTTGGCAAGGGAACAGGCGGCATTCCGCGGAGTTTCCGTCTGCTATACTTCCTGTGCATCGTGATCCCGGGACCTCGAACACCGCGTCAATCGCCCGATCGATTGAGGTCGCGATGAGAGGCACCGGGAACAAGGATCGCAACATCGCGTTCGACTCTCCATCTGCAATGGTGGCCCAGATGATGACACCCGGCGTCATTCAAATTCCGGGCGACGTGCTGGTCAGCGAAGCCGCGCTGGTCATGCAACGGGAACAGGTGCCGTGTCTTCTGGTCAAAGACACCGAGACCCTGATCGGCATCGTGACCCACAGCGATATCGTCAAGAAGGTCGTCGCGCAGGGGCTGGAACCCCACAACATCGAGGCCCGCGCGATCATGTCCAGGCCGGTCCACTCAATTGAATTCGACCGCCCTATCGAAGAGGCCACGACGCTCATGGTTTCGACCGGGGTCCCGCTGCTGATCGTCACCCACCGGAATCAACCGGTGGGAATTTTGACGGCCCGCGACCTTGTCTCCCCGCCTCAGCGACGCCACGCGCAAATTCCAGCGTCCGTTCGCATCTCTGACGGTCGCGAGCGGGGCGTCGACCAGAAGGTCACGATCATCCAGTTGAGCCACACGGGCGCGTTCGTCGAAACGCCGAATCTGCTGTTGCCCGGGACCCACGTGACGCTTTCGTTCACCCTGCCGGGCTCAACGGTTTCCATCCACGTGCACGGCGTGATCGTCACGAGCTATCACCCCCCTCACCGATCCGAGGGCGAACACCACCGTCGGACGCCCGGGGTGGAAATTCAGTTTACCGACCTGTCCGACGAAGACCAATCGCGTATCAGCGCATGGGCTATCCAGAATCTTTACAAGAAATCCTCGTAGGGCCGCGGTTCTCCCCACATCGGCCTTTTGACCAGCCGACGATTGCCTGGTAGAATTCGACCGCTGCGTCGGTCTCGTCATCTTCTCCAACGGGTCCCCCAAGGAACAGATCCCATGGCACAAACCCGCAGCCGCCCGACTCCAACTAAAGAAGAGATCCTGGCCCAGGTGCACAGCCTGCTGGACGGACCGGATGATGACCTGTCCAGCGTTTTGATGAAAGAAATCCTGGTTGGCGTCTTGCGGCTGCGCGAATCCCGCCTGGACTTGCTCGACCTCAAGATCGTCAACCGGGCGATGAAAGAACTTCGCCACGCCTTCGGCGTGTTCCAGGCCTATCGCGGCCGTCCGAAGATCAGCATCTTCGGCTCGGCCCGCACCCAACCGGACGATCCCAACTACCAACTGGCGTACCGGTTCGCCCGCCTGATCGTGCAACACGGGTTCATGGTGATCACCGGAGGGGCGGACGGCATCATGCGGGCCTGCCAAGAAGGAGCCGGCCGGGAGAACAGTTTCGGAGTCAACATCCTGTTGCCGTTTGAGCAGGGTCCCAACGCCGTGATCGCCGACGATCCGAAGCTCATCACCTTCAAGTATTTCTTTACACGGAAACTTACCTTTCAGAAAGAAGCCAACGCGATTGCGTTGTTCCCCGGCGGCTTCGGCACGCACGATGAGGGATTCGAAATCCTGACCTTGACGCAGACCGGCAAAAGCGACCCTCAGCCGATCGTCTGCCTTCAGGCACCCGGGTGCGACTACTGGAATCATTGGTACGACTTCATCGCCGACCAGTTGTTGGGACGCGGCCTTATTAACCAGGAGGATCTGAGCCTGTTCAAAATCTTCGACAGCGAGCAGCAAGCGGTGGCGGAAATCCTGACTTTCTATCGCCGTTACCATTCCATCCGGTTCGTGGGTCGACAGTTGGCCATGCGCCTGAAACATCCGCTCTCCGATGCGCAAGTGGCCGACGTGAACGACCGTTTCAAAGACTTGCTGAGCGAAGGCGTATTCGAACAGCGGGGTCCTCTCCCGGAGGAACTTGACGAGCCGGCCGTGAAGGACCTCCCTCGCCTGGTGTTTCTCTTCAACCGAAGGAGCGCCGGCCGGCTTCGCCAACTCATCGACCATCTGAATGCGCTGCCGGGGCCGACGCTCCCACCCGTTTGAGCCCCGCATTTCCTCCCGATTCCGTCAAAAGACTCTTTGGCCTCCGTCGCCGGACATGGTATTCTGTGACGCGAAATGTCGGGCCTGCCTCGCTATAAATCGGACCAACCGCCCAGCCTCGTGCTCTATCATGCGGAATGCGCGGACGGATTCGGCGCGGCCTGGGCCATTTGGAAGCGCTTTCCCTCGGCGCAATTCGTCGCCGTTAAGCACGGCGACCCGCCGCCCGCCAACTTGGCTGGCCAGCGGATTGTCATCGTGGATTTCAGCTATTCGAGACCGATTCTCGAACACATGGCCCGCGAAGCATCCTGTTTGCTGGTGCTCGACCATCACGTCACCGCCCAGAACGCGCTGGCCGGGCTGCCCTATGCGTACTTTGACCTCAAGAAGTCGGGCGCGATGCTGGCATGGGAGTGGGCCCACGACGAGCCGGCCCCGTGGCTGTTGCAATACATCCAGGACAAGGACCTGTGGCAGTGGGTACTGCCGGGCAGTCGGGAAATCAACGCCGCGCTCGCATCCTATCCTTTCGATTTCAACCTCTGGAATTCCTTTCGACAAAAAGAACTCGAACAGGAGGGGCGCGCGATTCTCCGGTACGAAAATGAGCTGGTCGGCAAGCTCGCGGCGCACGCGACCCTGGTCTCGTTCCAGGGCGAAGTCGTCCCCGCCGTACAGAGCCCGGTCTTGACCAGTCAGATCGGCGAACGGCTTTCGCCTGACTATCCGTTTTGCATCATCTGGCACGACAAGAACGGCCGCCGTTACTACAGCCTGCGCTCCCGCGAAGACGGCACCGATGTCGGCAGCATCGCGGCCGAGTTCGGAGGAGGCGGCCATACCCACGCCGCCGGGTTTTCGGTCCCTTTGCCGCCGGACGCCCCGTCGCCGCTCGCTCCGCTCGAACGTGCCGCGGGAGAGAGGCGAAAGCCCGGAAATGAGGGACCACGCTCCACGGACGGGATAACCTGAGCCCATGACCGCCCTGGATCACCCCCTCGCCTTGAGCTTTCGTCTCTAACACGCGACCATGATCCCGCTGCACGACGACAATCCCACCGAAATCACACCGATCGTCACGGTGTCGCTCATCGCCGCCTGTGTCGCGGTGTTCCTCTACCAAGCCTCCCTGCCGGCCGGCCCGGGCGAGGCTTTTATTTACGCGTACGGCGCCATTCCGGCTGTGGTGTTCGGCCATGCGTCGCTTCCGCAGGAGGTGACGGCCGTCCCCCCTTCGCTCTCGCTGCTGACCAGCATGTTCCTGCACGGAGGATGGATGCATCTGATCGGCAACATGCTGTATCTGTGGATTTTCGGCAATAACGTCGAAGACGTCATGGGACACGTCCGGTTCGCGATCTTCTACGTGACCTGCGGAGTTCTCGCCGCCGTGAGCCACGCACTGATCGATCCGTCTTCCACCATCCCAATGGTCGGCGCGAGCGGGGCGATCTCCGGTGTGCTGGGCGCCTATCTGCTCTTGTTTCCCCGCGCGCAGGTGCTGGTGCTCATTCCGCTGGGGTTGTTCTCGCGCATGATGTATGTGCCGGCGGGGTTCGTCCTCGGCTTTTGGTTCGTGCTGCAGGCGCTGAGCGGCTGGCTCAGCCTCGGACGGCAGGGCGGCGGGGTCGCTTTTTTCGCGCACATCGGCGGGTTTCTCGCGGGCATGGCCCTGATTGGAATTTTCAAACGTCGGAATGTCCGGTTGTTTGCTCCGCGCCGGCATCGATCCTGGCGATACGAAGACTGGTAAGCGGCGGAGAAATCCGGATAGACGGCTCCCGCGAGTTTCCAACCCGCCAATAACGCTTGCCGGAGACGCCGCGACCAAGCGCGAGCGCGAGGCTGGCTCAGGTCGCGAACGCGAGCGTCTTCCGCACGCCGTCGTCTTCGTCCGGTGGGATCGTTTCAGTGCCTTTCGCGCTCAGTGCCTGCAAACAATCCTGCAACCGGTGGCAGCGTCGTCTGCTCGCTAAGGTCAAAACGGCGATGGCAGGGGACGGCTAGCAAGCTTGCGGCGAAACGCCATGGCGGCTTTCCACGCTTCCTCCGGCTTTTCAGCCAGAAACGTGACATGGCCCATCTTGCGGCCGGGACGGACCACTCGCTTTCCGTAGAGATGCAGCGCCGCGCCTGCCGTCCCGAACAATTCCACTTGTCCCGTTCCTGCGCCGACCTGTAGCACATCGTCGCCAATGAGATTGACCATCACGGCGGGGCTCAGCAGACGGACTTCTCCAAGCGGCAGACCGCACAGCGCGCGCACCTGCTGTTCGAACTGCGATACCGTGCACGCGTCGAGCGTGTAATGGCCGGAATTGTGCGGCCGCGGCGCCACTTCGTTGATCAGGAGTCGGCCGTCCGGCATGAGGAAGAGCTCTGTACAGAACACTCCGATTCCGTCGAGGGCTTCAACGACCTTTTCGGCCAGCGCCGCGGCACGCTCCGCAATCCCGTGTTCCACCGAGGCCGGCACGCGGGTGGTCCGCAGGATGCCGGCTTCGTGGATGTTCTCCACGACCGGATAGAGACGGCGGCCTCCATCCGCTCCGCGCACAACCAGCACCGATAGTTCCCGTTCGAAACGCAGAAACGGTTCGACAATCCATCGGCTGCCGTCTCGCGCGGTCTCCCGGAGCCTCTGGCGCAGCATCTCCATTTCGTCCCGATTCTGGATCTGCCATTGGCCTTTCCCATCGTAGCCGAACGTCGCCATCTTGCAGAGACAGGGATAGCCCACCTCTTCCGCCGCCAACGGCAATTCGTCGGGCGACCAGATCGGGCGAAACGCCGGCACGGGAAGTCCGCGGGTGGCCAAAAATTCCTTTTGCGTCAACCGATCCTGGATCAACCGCAAGATTCGACTGCACGGCCGAACCGGGATCTTGCGTTCCAAAACCTCGCACAGAGTCGCCGGCACGTTTTCCCACTCATACGTGGCCGCGCGGACCAGATCGGAAAACCGCGCCGGGGTGAGAAGATCGGTAAACGGGGTGACGAAGATGTGGTCGGCGTTCCGATGGGCAGGGGCCTCGGCATCTGGGTCCCAGACGGCGACATGATAACCGAGACGACGGGCGGCCTGGGCGAACATAGCGCCCAGCTGCCCTCCGCCGAGAACACCCAACACAGAACCGGATTCGATCGGCACCACGGTCACGTCTTGCGTGTTTTCGCCGTCCGCGTCGACGGAGTCGATAAGGGTCCCTGGGACGCGAGGACCGCGCGCGTCTGTTCGGCGCGGAACCGTTGCAGGCGTTGGCGGATGGCCGGATACCGCCCCGCGAGGATCTGCGCGGCCAGGAGGCCCGCATTTTCGGCCCCGCCAATGGCCACAGTCGCGACCGGCACCCCTCGCGGCATTTGCACGATGGAGAGGAGCGAGTCCAGACCTCCCAAATGTTCTGTGGGAATCGGCACGCCGATGACCGGCAGGTGAGTTTTGGCCGCCAGCATCCCCGGCAGATGGGCGGCACCTCCTGCGCCGGCAATGATCACCTCGATGCCGCGGCTCGCCGCCTGTTCGGCATAGGCGAAGAGGCGATCGGGCGTGCGGTGAGCCGAGACGACCAGCAGCTCGTTCGGCACACCCAAGTCGGTGAGGACCGCGACGGCCTTTTCCAGGATCGGAAAGTCGCTCTTGCTCCCTCCAAGCACCCCGACCAGCGGCCGGATGCGTCCCTTGCCGTTCCTCGACAGGCGTTCGCGCGACCCCCCCATAGACTTTCCTCCACCGCTCTCAACCAGGCCGTGAATGTGTGCGCGACCATTCCCCCCTGTCTCACCGGAATGTCGCGGCCCGCAACGACTAAGCCATGGCCACATTAGCCGTTCCGAGAGAGAGGGTCAAGGTACGCGCGAGGTGGATGTGAAAATGTGAAGAATGCCGACGCTGTTTGACCCCATGAACCGGATTCTTTTATGATACACCTGCCTTCCATCCCGATCATCGGAGGTCGCGATGCAGCGCCTGGGAGAGGGATTGAAATCCAAGGTCCAGTCGATGGTCAATCAACCCACCGGTTTGGACGAAATCACCGTCGACGATCTCGCCACCTCTTCCAGACTCCAATCCTGGGAGGCGGTTCAGATTCCCGAACGACTGAAGTTCTCCTCGCGACTCGCCATCAAGCTAGTCTTGCTCTTTGCCCTGCTCATCGCTTTCGTTCCCTGGACGCAGACCATCACGGTCACCGGCCAGCTCTCCGCCTATTCGCCGTATGAACGGCCGCAGGATATCGAGGCACAGATCACAGGGCGTATCAAAAAATGGCACGTCTTTGAGGGAGTGCGCGTCAAACAGGGGGATTTGATTCTCGAGCTGGACGACTGGGACCCGAATTTTATGGCGCCGGACCTCCTCGCCCTCCTGGAACAGCGGAAGGTTGCGCTGGAGCAAACCCGTAAGGCCTCACTGGAACGGGCCGAGCAGTTGGACAAGCGCATCAAGGAAATGCAAAACCTGGTCAAAGCGGCGGTGCCATCGGCGGAGGCCCGCGTGGTGGAGGCTGAAAACAAGGTGCGGGAAGCTCAACAGAAGGTGACCGCCGCCAAGATCGCCGTCGACACGGCTGAGCTGAACGTGGACCGCCATCGCCAGCTCGTCGAAAAAGGTCTGGTCTCCCAGCGAGAGCTCGAACTGACGATCCAAGCGGCCATTGCGAGCAAAGCCGAGCTGCAGGCTGCGCAGGCGTCGCTGAAAGCGGCCCAGCAGGCGATGAGAGCGTTAAGCTTCGGCCGAGACCAGGTCAGCGCCGAAGTGCTTCAACGCCTCATCGATGCCGAGGCGGCCCGTGACGGCGCCTTCGCTGACGCCGCCAAGGCGGCCAATGAACTGGCCGATGTCACGCTTCGGCTCTCCAATGCCACGCAACGCAGGATCGCCAGCCGGATTCTTGCGCCAATTGATGGGACGGTCGTCCGGATGGCGGAGGTGGGACCCGGCGAAACAGTCAAACAGGGCGACAAATTGGTGCGGATTGCGCCCTTTGCAGACCGGGCAGCCGAACTGTGGGCGGACGGGCTGGACGCTCCGTTGCTCAATGTCGGTCGCAAGGTGCGGCTCCTGTTTTACGGTATCCCCGCCATTCCGCTTCCAGCTTGGCCGGAACTGATGGCCGGCACCTATGGGGGCGTCATCAAAGTGATCGACCAGGTGGACGATGGAAAAGGGAACTATCGTTTTTGGGTTGTTCCGGATCCCGAAGATCGCGCCTGGCCCCCGCAGGAACATGTCCGTCTCGGCACCAAGGTCATGGGCTGGGTGATTTGCAACCGGGTACCGTTGTGGTATGAGTTGTGGCGCCGGTTCAACCTCTTCCCGCCCGATTATCAGGAACGGCCGCCTACGCTCATCGATACGCTTCTGCCCAAGGCCGGCCGCGGTGCCAAATAAGCGCCGGTCCCGGACTCTCGCCGTCGCGACGTTCGCGTCGCTTTGCTTCTCTTGGCGATCCGTCAGCGCAATACGGGTCAGACGCGCCGATGCGTGAAGACCGAACCAGAAAGGAGTGTGCACGATGAATCATCTGTTTGCCGTTATCGCTTGCTTCATCGTGGCGGCCTGCTCTGCCGCAAGCCATGCGTTCGCCGCCGACGCGGCTAAGTCAAAACCGTTGCCCCCCATTCCGCTCTCGTTGGACGAAGTGTTGGCCTGGGTGGACCGTTCGCATCCCTTGCTTAAAGGCGCTGGCACCGAGAAGATGACCGCCAGAGGCAAGTTGCTCAAAGCACTGGGAGCTTTCGAGCCCATCCTCATCAATGATATGGAGCTCGAGCGGTTCATTCCCAGCGGGACGACCGACACCAGAACCGCCGGCTTCAACGACACGGTTATGGAATTCCGGCATCAATCCGGGGTCCGGGCCCAAGCCGGTGTTCGGGATGTCATCGGCACGGCCGCCGCGAAAATCCCCGACCTCGGGTTCAACAACGGCAGGAACCAGGTCGTTCTCGGCGGATTCATCCCATTGCTGCGCGGCCTGATGATCAATCCCGATGCAGCCGAACTTCAGCGGTCGCAGTTGGCCGACCCGATGGCGGATGTCAAGATTTCGCAGACCCGCCAGGACCTGTTCCTAGCCGCCGCCACGCAATACTGGGACTGGGTCGCCGCCGTGAAACTGGCCGACATTCAGAAGCGCGCGCTGAGCGTCGCGGAGGATCGGGCAAAGCAGGTGGAGGGACGTGCCAAGGCCGGCGCCGTCGCGCCACTCGATGTCGTCGAGGCGAATCAGGAGGTACAGCGCCGCAGAGAAATTTGGATCGCCGCCCAGCGCGCCGTCGAGCAGGAACAATATCGTTTGTCCATGTTTCTCTGGGAAAATCACGCCCCCGTGACGCCCCCAGCCGAGCGCGCACCGGACTTGCCGTCGCAGGTTACCGTGCCGCCGCCCGAAACGGTACAGGCCCATAAATTGCAGGCCAAGGCCGATCGCCCCGAAGTCAGGGAAGTGGGGATCGAGGCGAAACTCAACAACATTGATCTGGAATTGGCCAAAAACAATCTGTTGCCCAGTTTGGACCTGTCGGCCGAGCCGGCGCGCGCCCCGGAAAAATTCGTTCTCGGCCTCGGTTACAGGTTCGGCGCAGAATTCCGCATCCCCATTTTCCAACGGCGAAGCCGCGGCGAGGTACTGGAAGCGCAAGCGAAGGCGGATCGCCTCGTGCTTGTCCAGAAGTTCCGCGAACAGCAGGTCGTGGTGGATGTGGATAACGCGCTGTCTGCCATCGAGCGGGCAAAGGAACGCATCGCCGTCGCCGCCGAGTCGTTGCGGCTCGCCAAGACCCTCGAGGAGGGAGAACGCTTCCGTTTCAGCTTGGGTGCCACCAGCGTGCTGTTCGTGAATTTGCGGGAGCGCAACTCCGTGGACTCGGAAAATCAACTCGTCCGCGCTAAGGCGGATTACCAGAAGGCCTTGGCCTTTTATCAATGGGCGATCGGCGCGTGGGCCAAGAGCGAACCGTCGGCCGTGCCGGTGACCTACCGGGCGCGGGAATGATCGCCGAAGGCAGTGGCATTTTCCTTCGTGCTTTGATACGGTTAGGGAATTGTTCGGCCGCCCAACCGGGCGAAAGGGCGATGATCCGGCATCTGCTGGTGATCGGTCTTCCAGCCTGGTGAGTACCTGCCAGCGAGCGAGGGCATGGATCCCAACCGCTCCGACAGCCATCCTCTCACGCTCCAGTCGATGCTCGGCCGTCTCGGACTGCTCCTACGCCTGGAACGCCGGGTGCTCGGCCTGCTCGGATCCTATTCGCTGGCGATCGGGCTCTTTTCGCTCATCGTCCCGTTAACCGTCCAAGAGCTGGTCAACACCTTCGCGTTCGCGATACAGCCGATCACGATCGTGACACTAGCCGCCATTATGGTGCTGGTGCTGTTGTTTGTCGGCGCCTTCCGTGCATTGCAGTTTTTCGCCGTCGAGATCTTGGAGCGTCGAATTTTTGCGCGCGTTGCTGTGGCGATGACCGAGCACCTGCCTCGCCTCAAATCCCAGGGCTTCCAGCCGCGGTACGCGAACTATTTTTTGGAGACAGTGCTGATGCAGCGCGCCCTTTCGGTGCTCCTGATCGACGTCGTCAATGTCGTCGTCGGAGGCGCCATCGGCATGACGATCCTGGTCTTCTACCATCCGTACTTCTTGCTGTTCAACGCCGTGCTCCTCGCCGGTTTCTGCGTGATCATATTCCTGCTCAGCCACGGAGGCCTGCGGGCGACGATCCAGATGTCCCACGCCAAATACGACACGCTGCATTGGATGCAGGAGATCGCCTACAACCTGCTGCATTTCAAATCGACCGTCAGCGAACCGTTGCTGATTAAGAAAACCGATGAACTGGTCAACGCCTATGTCGCTGCAAGACGCACGCGCTTTCATGTTCTGATGCGGCAGTATCTCGGCTCCGTCGGGTGGCAGGCGTTGGGACACAGCGGGCTCATTGCTACAGCCGGCTGGCTGCTTTCGATCGGCCAACTGACGTTAGGCCAGTTGGTCGCCGCCGAGGTCGTCGTCGGCACGTTGCTGCTGAACTTCGACGCCGTCGTCAAACGCATGGGCCACATCTTCTACTTCTTCACTGCCCTGCACGAGCTGGACTTTCTTTTCTCCTTGCCCAAGGACGTCAGTACGGCGATGTTGTCCGTGCCGCTGCCCGATCCGACGATTCACGGCATTCGGGTGACCTGCAAGGATTTGACTTACGTCCATCACGCGGACGCGGCACCGATCTTCCAACGCTTCAACCTCGAGGTGACGCCGGGAGAGAAGGTCGGCATCTACGCGACCAGCACTATCGCCAAGACGACGCTGGCGCGGGTTCTCGCCGGTCTCGACCCCCCGAGCGCCGGCGTGATCCGCTACAACGGCGTCGATCTACGCCACCTTGATTTGGAGACGATCAACAAATGCCGCGGGTTCGTGCTCGATTCCCAACTCTCGCTGTTCGAAGGGACACTGGAAGAGAATATCGTTCTGGGCCGCACCGGTATCCCCTACAGCGATGTGCGGTGGGCCCTGCGGTTCGCCGAGCTGGAAGAAGAAGTGGACGCCCTCCCGCTGGGGCTCAAGACCCACGTTCGGGCTCCCGGCATGATCCTCGCCCCGACCCACATTCTCCGTATCCTGGTCGCCCGCGCGATCCTGTCGAGGCCGCAAATTCTGATTTTCGACGGGATGCTGCACAACATGCAACCAGCCATCCGGGAAACGATTCTGCGGCGGTTGTGCTCAAAGGAAGAACCCTGGTCGGTTATCTTCGTCTCTAACGATCCCGACCTCACCCCCTACGTGGATCGCCGCATCGTGCTGGACTGAGGCCGTGGGCGTCACGCTCGGTCAGTTCGTTGCGGCCGCGGTGGTGATCAGTGCGGGGTGGCTCCCGGCGAGAACATCATCGGCTTCTCCGGCAACAGCGCCGGAAACACGTCGTCGGCCTTCGCATTGGCCGCACGGGCGGACGCCGTATCATACTGCCCGACAACGGGCCGAAGGGCGGCGCACGGCGATTCCTTTCCAGGATCGAATTTGCTAGACTGGCTCGCATGCGCTCCCGGCTCGGCGAGGCCGCCCTACGGGAGAGGGAGGCGAACCATGCTTGGTCGGTTTCGCATCACATGGCCCAGCGGGTCGCAACTTTTAATCAGCGCGCTGATCGCGGGGCTTGGCTGGGTCAGCGGCCAGGCATTGAGCCAGGTCGACCAAGACCTGCGCGTCATGTACACCGAATACACACTCGGCGCGGCCGACCTGGCTCATATCTCCGCCGATGTGATGCGGTACCGGAATACGATCATTCGCGCCCTCGAAGCCCCCAACAAGAAGGAATTCGAGCGCATTACGGAGTCCCTGCCGTATCAACGGGCCCGCATCCAACACGCTATCGACCGTTACGCCGCCGCGAGCTTGCGGGTCTCGCGCAGCGGCCGCAGCGAGCCGCGTGACCTCCAAGCGGTCCGCGACAGTCTCGACCAATATTTCTCCGCAGCCAGCTTGACGATTCAACTGCTGACGCAGGAATGGAACGCCCCCTCTGCCAAGGAAGCGGCCGAGCTCCGCCGTAAAGCCGAAATCCACGCTGCGGACAATTCCGGTCCCAAGATGATCCAAGTCAGCCTGGCGTTGGATCGACTCATCGAAACCGTCGCGGACGTCGCCAAAGATATGCGCGACGAGGGGACCAGAACCATCCGTACCACCAGCGCGATGCTGGTCGGCGGGAGTTTTTTCATTGCGTTGCTGAACTTGTTCCTCCCGCGGTCGCCGGGACCGCAGCTTCCGGCCACCCTCCCGCCCGCTCGACACGAAGAGCAAGAACCGGCCGTTTCGCCGATCACCGTCTCCGCCGAAAGCCCTAGCTCGGTCTCCCGAAGCGACTGATAAGAGGCTTCTTCGCGTTGCCGTTGAGGGAGGCCGCCGATCCCAGAATCGTCTGGAGCCCGAAGCGACTGATAAGAGGCTTCTTCGCGTTGCCGAGTTCCTCAGCGTTCACGATCGCATGCCTCTCGTCTCTGGCTTTCCCAGTGCGCGAAACAGTTTCGACCGTTCTCGCTCGGTGAGGTTTTTCCATTGGCCCGGTCGCAGGCCGTCGAGCGTGATGTGCATGATTCGGACGCGCTGCAGGCTGACGACTCGATACCCGAGGGCTTGGCACATGCGCCGGATCTGCCGATTGCGTCCCTCCGTCAGCACAATGCGGAAGCAGCGCGGGCCAAGCCTCGCCACAGTGCACGGCTTGGTCCGCTTCCCGAGCACCACCACTCCGCCGGCCATGCGTTCCAGGAATCGCCCATCAAACTCCCGGTCGACTTGGACCACGTACTCCCGCTCATGACCGTGTTCGGTCCTGAGAATCTCGTTCACAATGTCGCCGTCGTTGGTCAGGAGGATCAAGCCGGAGGAGTCCTTGTCCAGCCGCCCGACCGGAAAGATGCGCGCGGGATGCCCGATTTCGGCGATGATGTTGCGTTTCACATGGGGTTCGCTGGTCGTGATGACGCCGATCGGCTTGTGATACTTGATATAGACCGCCGCGACATTCTGGCGAATCACCTGGCCGTCCCTGGTGACGACGTCGCCGGGCCCCACCTTGTCACCCAACCGGGCGATCCGGCCGTTAATCGTGACACGACCTTCTTCAATGAGCCGATCCGCCTCCCGGCGGGAGCAAATGCCCTGCTCGGTGAAAAATTTATTGATCCGGGTCATGGGTACACACTCGCGGTCCCGAGTGTACCAAGAAACAAAGATCGGCGGGGAGAAGGGGGGAAAGAGCCGGGCTACGTCACGCGGCGTCCTGCGCGAACGCGGCCGAGGATGCGGTAGAGCAGGCGCGCGACGGCGAACTGCGGCGCCACAAACCCTTCGATCGGAGCAAGCTCGCTGACGTCCATGCCGACGATGCCAGGCCCCTGAGCCAGCGCCGTGACCAAAGCCAATGTGTCGTACCACCCGAGCCCGCCAGGCTCCGGCGTGCCCAGCGCCGGCAGGAGCGAGGAATCCAGCCCGTCGCAGTCGAACGTCAGATAGACCGGCCCCTTGCAGGCCTTCACCACGTCCGGCACCCACCGCGCGGCGCGCCCTTCATAAGGACCGGCGGGATCCAAAATCTGGGACGCAAAAAACGTGGTCACGGAGGGAGTCCGGTTGATCAAGCCGATTTCTTCCGGCGAGATCGACCGAATCCCGACCTGCACCAGCGGCAACCCTTCGTCGACCACGCGGGCCATGACGCTCGCATGGCTGTACGGGTTGTCCTGGTAGGCCTTGCGAAGATCCCCATGAGCGTCGATCTGGACCACACAGAGATCGGGATAACGGTGCGCATGGGCGCGGATTGCGCCGAGCGCGCCTGTATGCTCTCCGGTCAAGGTTAGGACGAACCGTCCCGGTTGCACGTGGGGACGGACGTAGGCTTCGATGGCCTCCACAGCTTCCCGGTCGACTTTCCCCTCAAGCGCCAGCGGGGCGGCGGTCGCAATTCCACCCCATTCCCGGTAGGGTTCACAATGCAGGGTTTCGTCATACAACTCGACCTGATGAGAGGCATCAATGATCGCCGATGGCCCTCGGTCGGAACCACGAACGTAGCTGGAGGTGTGTTCGTAGGGTGCCGGAAGGACGTAGACTCCGGCATGATCCGGATGGCACCAGGGTTCGCCGATGCCGAGAAAATTCCGCTCCTGGCCGAGCCAACCGTGAGGAAGGGTCATGGTATAGCCGCTGATCTGGACGCTGGGCGGCCGCAGCCGATGCGCGTTGACGCTTATGGACGGCGGCGGACCTTCTTGGGCAGATTCTCCGGCGGAATGAAGACGGCCAAAGCCACCACCGTCGTCCATCTGTTGGGCCGCCCGATCGCGGACTGGGTGATGTTTAACGTCCTAACGATCTTGCCGCCCATTTTAAAGACCTGCTCCCGCTCCTTCCAGGCCTGATTGGCGTCGAACTCGATCCCCAACGTCGTGGCGAGCATCTGGGCCGCCAGATCTTCCGTATACTCACCGGATTCCTCATCCGTCTCGCCGTAAGCATGGTGTTCCGACAGATACCCGTAGGTGCGGCGGTCCGTCGGAATCGCGAGACCGATGGAAGCGGAGATCAACCGATTCCGCTCGTTGGTCTCCGAACGGGCCATCACGCAGAAAGTGATCTCGCCCGGGTTGAGCAGCTTTTCCCCGCGTTTGCGCGGGATGATCTTGCAATTGGGCGGAAGAATCGAAGACACGCTGACAAGATTACAGTACGCCACGCCTGCGCTACGAAGAGCCTGTTCGAAGGACGCCAACTTTTCCTTGTGCACTCCGACGCCTCTGGTCAAGAACATATGAGTCGGAACCATCGTCGCGCTCCCCCCTTCATCCGTGCGAACGCGTCAGCCGCGTCCGCTGCCCACCGGATTTCACTCACGCGCCGTTTCGGACAACCGGCGCACAAGGCCGGTGTTGTACCAAGTTGAAGACGGTTCCGCAATATGGCGGAAGGATTTTTTAGGAGGGACGCAGTTCACTGGCGAAGGTTGAGGACGAGCAGCCGGGGTTCCGTCATCTCTTCGATGGCATACCGTACCCCTTCGCGCCCGAGGCCGGAGTCCTTGACTCCGCCGTAAGGCATATGATCCGCCCGGAACGTCGGAATTTCGTTCGCCAAGACCGTACCCACCTCCAGATTTCGAAAAGCATGAAAGATCCGGCCCACATCTCGAGTGAACACCCCGGCCTGCAAACCGTAGGGCGAATCGTTCACGGCCGTCAACGCGTCTTCGAAGCGTTGATACGGCGAAACGGTCACGACGGGCCCGAATACTTCTTGGCAGGACACTTTCATGGTAGGCGTGACTTCGCTCAGGACCGTCGCCTCCACCACCGAACCCGACCGCTTGCCACCGAGCAACAGTCTCCCGCCTTGCGCCACCGCCTCGCCGATCCAGGCTTCCACCCGTCGGGCGGCAGCCTGATCAATCAACGGGCCGATGACCGTGTCCTCCTTGATCGGATCGCCAGCTTTCAACGCAGCCACCTGAGCCAGAAGCTTTTCGGTGAACGGCTGGAGCACCGACTGATGAACGAAGATCCGCTGGACCGAAATGCAGGTCTGGCCCGCGTAGGCATAGCCACCCGCCGCGCACCGCTGCGCCGCAACATCCAGGTCAGCATCCGGCTCCACGATCACCGCCGCGTTGCCGCCCAGTTCCAGCGTCACCCGCTTCTTTCCGGCCTTGCCTTTGAGCATCCACCCCACGGCAGCGCTACCGGTAAAACTCAACATCTTAAACCGGTCATCGACAACCAGGCGCTCTGCCACCGCGTTGTCGCACGGCACGATGCTCAAGGCGCCGGCGGGCAGACCGGATTCCAGCACAATTTCACCCAACAGCAACGCCGTCAACGGCGTCTGCGGCGCCGGCTTGATCACGATGGGATTGCCCGCCGCCAAAGCCGGAGCGACCTTGTGCGCGACGAGATTGAGCGGGAAGTTGAACGGAGTGATGCCCAGAATCGGGCCGATCGGGAACCGGCGCAGGATCCCGAGGTAGAACTCGGTTCCCGGCGTCCAATCCATCGGGACAATCTCGCCGGGAATCCGCTTAGCCTCCTCAGCAGCGACACTGAACGTCTGAATAGCGCGCGCGACTTCGCGGCGGGAATCAGTGATCGGCTTTCCCGCCTCAGCGGTAATGGTCCGGGCCACCTCTTCTTGTCGGGCGCGCAACGCGGCGGCGATCCGAAGCAACGCATCGGCGCGGACGTGGGCGGGCAGCTCGCGCATAGGGACCGTCGCCGCCTCAGCCGCCTGGACCGCCGCTGCGGCTTCCGTCTGTCCGGCCCGACAGATTTCGGCGATCGTCTCACCGGTGAAGGGATTGACGACCTTGGCGGTCAAAGCCGACCGTTGCCAGTGACCGCCGAGGAGAAATGGGCGCGCCGCTTCCACCGAGCAAATTCCCCATGAGTCTGATGACGGAAGGATTAGTCCGCGGACTCGACGGCGGACAGACCGCTGGGCGTCGCCTGCGACGCGTTGTCCTCAGCCTGAGCCGCGACGGCCTTGGCGATCAGTTCTTCCGTCCCCCAATCCCGAATAGCCTCGAGCGTGAACGCCTCATAGGTGGACACCCCATGGCAGGTGGGACAGTCCGGCTTGGGGACTTTGCGGCGGAAGACTTCGTTCAGGCACGACATACAGACCCACAGGTCCGGTTCGCCGTCTTCGCAGGGTACAGACCAAAACGCTTGTGCGGATGACATACGCAGTTCCTAACCGACCATGGACATTGTAATAATAATTAAGTGGACGAATACGGCTGAACAGCGCAGTGCCGTTACGCACCACCTTTGCCTCGCGGCCGGACCCGCGCCAGCAGCCGCTCGATCTCTTCTTCAAATACCTGATAGGGAAACGCCCCTGGAATCATGACGGCCGTGTCCCCGCCGCGCCCGGTCGGCATCAGGACGAATCCGGGCGTCCCGCGGAATCCCCAGCGGGCTCCCTCCTGCCGATCGTGGAAAATCGAATCCACGTGCCGACCGTCGCGCATGCAGGCCGAGAAGCTCGCAGTATCCAACCCCAGAGCCTTGGCGTGCCGGTCGAACGTCGTCGCGTCGAGCCGCCCGCCGTCCGCGAACAGACGATCATGCATAGCCCAGTAGCGGCCCTGATCGCCGGCACAACGCGCAGCGATCGCCGCATCCACCCCCGGCCCCTGATCGGCGCGGGGATAGTCCCGATAGACGAATCGGACCTTGCCGGTCTCCACATACTTGGCCTGGATGCGGGGCCAGGTCTCGCGGAAGAATTTCAGACAATACCCGCAGGTGAAATCCGAGTATTCAATCAAAGTCACCGGCGCATCCGAATTCCCGCGGACCCGAAGATCCGCCGCGTCCGCGGCACCCCGCAGGGTGCCGCCCGATGAAAGCAGCAGCGCCACGCAAGCCAGCAGCGCCGTCTGGAAGGGCGCCGCCGCTCGTCTGCCTGTCGACACGGTCGGTTCACTCGATCCTTGCGAGAATCGCGCGGTCATGCGGGCTTCCCTTTGTGCCCGAACCGTTCCAGCAATCCCATCATCAGGAGAGGCCAGACTACCGTCGCGTCACTCAATACCTCGGCAAAACGGCCGCCTTCGCTGGGAGGTACGAACTTCCCCCAGGAGATCCCCTCCTGATAGGTGCACCCGCTCAGCCCTCCCCAGTAATCGGGTTCGGGGCAGATCCGCACCCCGTACTGGAAGCGAGGCGGTTTGACGTTCAACCCCAGCCGCAAGTTCCCGATCTCGATATATGGCCCGACTTGCTGCGCCCAGTTCCGCGGCACTCCGCCTCCGATCGTGAAAATACCCAACCGCTTGGCCGAGAGGACATGGTCCGTGTAGCTGTTCAAATCCAGATAAGGATTGAATGCCGGGCAGAACCGATGAAGCGCCCGTAACACCGCAAGATCTCCCCCCGCTTGTCCCTGAGCCTGAGCCCGGGCTAAGTCCACGGACTTGCCCATCGCCCAGGTGCCCACATCCAGTCCCATTTCGGAATCGGTGAAAGCCGGGATGTACACGGGGACTTTTTTGAGATACGCGCTCTTCAAAATGCCGCTGCCTTCATACTCCTCCGCCAATGTCCGCCCCAATTCCCGCGTCAAGATTTCCGAAGACAACGGCTGATCGGCGTTGATCCGCTTGAGCGTTTGCGACACCACATGTTCTACGTAATTGAGGTTGGCTTCCATCTCCAAAGTATCGTACACCCGGTTATAGCCCTTGCGGAACAACTCCTCGTCGCTCATCGACGGACTGTGCCGATAGTGTACCTTCCCCACAGACTCGCTGAGCCCATGCGCGATCAGTGCGCCGGTTGAGACGACGACCTGAACCATCCCGTAATCGATCATGCTGCTAATGATCTTGCCCATTTTGGCGATCGTCATGGCGCCCGACAGCGTCAAGACGACCGAACAGTCCGGATCCTCGATCATCGCTACCAGCACCTCGAAGGCTTCGCCTAAGCGCCGGCCTCCGAAAGCGGTCTTGCGCATCGCGACAAGGAGGTCCGAAAAAGATGTGATCTTGTCTGGATCAAGAGGCTCAAGCGCCTCTAACCCGTCCTTTGCGCCGTCGTGGAATTCGCGTGCGGGCATGCTGCGCACTCCTACTCAAGCCGAACGAGCGCGACACAAAAGCGACTCCCTTATACACAACCGATCGTATAGGCGTCAATTCACGAGACCTTAGCGGAGAGACGATTCTCCCCGTTAGCTTCGCCAGTAGAGGAAGATCATCGATGACTCCGCGGACACGTGCGCGCCGAATCGGACGCGACCCCATGCCGACAGCCAAACAACCAGGCGGCGTCGCCACAGCACAGGACTCGACGCGAAGAGCCGGATCCGGACAGGGCGTGGCTAGTCTTCAGCGAGCGGAGGATCCGAAGGCCCTGCAGCTTCGAGCGGCCGGTCCGTCAGCGCCTCATAAGCGGTCGTGACGGTTCCCACGGGAGATACCTGCAACAGGAAAGGGGTCTCCCAGTCACCATCTGCGATATCGTACTCCTCCGGCACTAGGACTCGGCGCAGATTCTGATCCCGCGCGGCCGCCAATTTGAGCGAAATGCCACCGACCGCGCCAATATGCCCGTCCCGGGTGACGGTACCGGTCAACACGCGGGCTGGCTTAATGAAATCGCCCTTCGCCAAGGCCACGACCGTCAGGCCCACCATGGCGGATAGACTTTCGCCATAGATGGTGACTCCTTCATACGGCACGGTCAACGACACACTCCAGGAATCCGTATTCAGACCGGCCAGTCGGGCCGCTCGATTGATCGCGGTCACCACGGCCACCTGTGCTCGGATCGAAAATCGTCCCGGATTGGACTCAAAGGTGACCTCCATCCCGTTGCGGTCCTTTCGGCTCGCTACGGAAACCTGGAGTTGGGCGACTACCCCGATCGGTTTTCTGTCCCGGTCGAACGTGGTGCCCAAGATTGGAATGATTTGCTTTCGGTGTTGGACTTCCTCCTGAAACGACCGGGCCAGCGCGGGCGAATTGATGACCACGACCGCCACAACGAAGGACGCGGCAAACCGCGCGAACCTGAGGGCCCCGCGGCGAGCCCTCTGCGCAGACAGCGGTTTGTTGGAAGAACCCTGATCGCTCATGGGAAACGCCCCCAGACGGTCTCTGTTTGGATTATACCGCGTGGTGCCTAAAAGTGAAGTCCATGACGCCCCCTGCTCCGTGTGTTCGTTCGGAACGAGAGCGAGGAGTGCCGGGCAGCGTGCCCGGAGGAAATCGGATCAATCTTCGAGAAAAATGCGGATCGATCAAAAAGGGGCGCGGACCCCAATTGCGCGGGTCCATCCCTATGGACGGTGTCAAGGCAGGGGGTGGCGTGAATTCGTCCGTTCCCGTCGCAACGACCAATTTCTGGAGACGGACGCGAATGTATCGAGGCAGGTAGCGCCGCGCTTCCAGATACCGCATCAAGCGCGCCTTGTCCTCGGCATCCATCATCAGAATTTCCAAACCGAAGCGCGCTTCGTGGGTCCAGATCACAGCCGCGAGGCGTACGGCGATCGCTTTTTCAGGGATCGGCAAGCGGAGACGGGCTTGCACATACTGCGCCGGAACCAAGTCCTTGCGACTGGGGCACCAGCAGCCCGGCACTGACACATCAAACACACGTCCTTCAGCCTCCAGTGATCCATCCTCCGAACAGGAAACGAGGTAATCCACTAAGTGACGCGGACGCACGCGACAATACATAGTCGTACCTGCTAGCGAGTTAGAACGGCCCGTCATGGAAGGCCCGCCGAGGGCCGGCCCGATCGCCCATGCCTCTTCTGAGCTTCCTGCGCCAAGACATCCGCTTTATGGGAAGCGGCTTGCACTGTTTTATGGGAGAATCTGCCGAGCAGATCCGCCAACCCCTCCACTGTGGGAGCAAAGGCGATTGTGCTGTCGATCTGGGCAGGCGAGTCTCCAGGTCACTCTCGAGTCGTTGCGCAGCAGCATGTTCGTCCTGACATGGTTTGGACAGGATACGGTCAGCGAGTTGCGTTCATTCCATCGAAACAATCGCCAGACTGCTCGCAAGTCCGGCGTTCGCTCCTGCTTTCGTCTGGACTCTGCGCACATGAAGCAGCAGGACAAAACCATCCGTAGAATGTGCCTTGACGGTATATCCTTTGGACCGCAACGTTTGAGCCATGGTCGATTCGACGGCTTTGGACACCGAATCGTGACCATCGTTCAGAATCGACACCGTCTGGCCGAACACCTCAGGAACGGACGCCTCAAAGAAAACGACGGAAGCCAGAGAGGCATGGCGGTCATTCCAAACAGCCTTGCGCAGGAGATCAAGATAAGCTCGCACCGCAAGGGTGACCTGCCAAACGACGAGGCGCTATTCTGCATTGGGGGAAAGGAAGCTCCTCGTCGGTAGGGAGGCGAGCGACGGCTCCAGACGCGGCCACGAGCCGCCAAGCGGCGAACTGACGATTGGAACAAGAGCCACTGGAAGGTTTTATCCGCCCGCGTCAAACGCGCAAAGGCGATAAAGAGCGGGCGGCACGCACGAAGTGCGGTTTGGTGGTCCCAACGGGATTCGAACCCGTGTCTGAGCCTTGAGAGGGCTCCGTCCTAGGCCAGGCTAGACGATGGGACCAGCGAAGCCATGAATCGACTGAGTTGAATGACGAACGAGGTGTGAATAGGCGCTTGCCTGTTACTAGCGCGACGGGAAGGCACAGTACCATACGATGAAAGCCGAATGCAAACCGCTGTACGGCGTTCGGCCGTTGATCAGGCCCCCGTTAGAAGCAAGATCCCTACGCCGGCGGTATTGTCTATATAATTGTCTATATATAGATGATCGCTCCCGATAGGCTTCAGCACTGGAAGGCCGGACCGACGTATGGCTCCATTCCCAATCGCCACTGCCAAGAAGCTGATCGATGAAACCGATGTTTAATCCCGCAGCTGGCTCGGGAGTTCTCTTGTGGACATTGTGCCTCATCCTGTTTGGCTGTTCGAGCATTTCTCCCGCCAAGGAATCGCTTCGCTGCGGCAGTTCTTCTAAGATTCACGTCACGGCGGCTAAGCCGACTGTGTCCGTCTTCTATACCGAACCGACCACCGCTCAGGACGGTCGTCCTCTCACATCGTTAGCCAAAACGACCATCTATGTCGACACGGGTGACGGGTCTGTCACTGCAAAAGAAATCCCCGCCACGAGCCCTCACGGCGGCGGCCAAATTTCGCAGATCATTCCGATTCCGCTGAAGCAACACGAGGTTATGGCGTCGATCTGTGTGACCGCGACCGATAGCCTGGGGAATGAAAGTCCTCCTGCTTCTCCGTGACGTGCAATCCTCTCCCCGAAGCCTCGAAATACGAACGCCTTGTCAAGCCCGGTCGCAGCCCTTGATCACGGGCTTGACTTCACTTTGAGAACGGCCTAGCCTTTGTCGTGCCTGGTCCGCTGCGCGCGCCTGAACAAACCAATTTTATACACGCCACAGGTTATCGAGGGCGGACATCGAAAACAATCTGGAGGTTTTGTGGCCGAGAAACTCGATCCCAGCGGAGCGAGCCCCGCGCGACCAACTCAGGCCGTTGAACCCAGCAAGTCCAAGCCCTCGATCGAGCTTAATATCGGCTCGAACGTCTTCCGCAACACAAACGGAGTCATCAAGCTGCAGGGCAAGGAGCAAATGGTCGTGGAGTTCCATCCAGAGGAAGGTCAACTGCTGTTGACCATGGATTTTTATGACAGCGCAGGGAACCATATCGCCCATCTGCGACGCAACGCGTGGGCGTTTAATACGGCGAACCGATTCGCGCTCACCATCGGTTCGGCCTCGCTGTCCTTGTTTAACGAGCCGCTGTGGCTGAAAGTGTCCGACCGAAGCAGCGGCGACGTTGTGCTGGAAATTACAGTAGCGCATAGCGGGAAGATCCAGATCCCGAACGGGAAGTTTTACACCCACAAAGGGCACCTTGTTGAGATCACTTCTCATTACTGTCGCGTCGTCCCCGGCCTAACGTTGTTTAGCGATGTGTTTGAAGCTCGCGGTGGGGCTGCGTCGATCGGATAGGTCTTGGAGCTGGAGGACGGTTGATCGGTCGATGATACAACAACCAAGCGTTGACTGGCGGGAGAGTGAAGACTCTTCAAAGCCTTAAGTCCTCGGGCCGAGGTTCTTGCCGTTGAGCACCTGAGCACCAGGCGTAAGCGCTCTTTGTGCGCCGGCTGGATCTGCAGGAACTCCAGCCCAAATTCGGCGGCCTTTCTCCACCGGACAATCGCCCGCTTATCTTGAGCGGCCACTCATGGTCGGCCAGCTACACCCACGCCTCGACTTCGTCGCCGATTGACAGTTCGGTTTCACATTCCACCCGACAGCCACCCCTGGACAAGTCAAGGACGGTGCCTTCCCCTTCGATTTCTCCACCGGAAAAAAGATGCGGATTCGGGTCTTGAACCGTGGAGCTTTCCGATCCATCATCGCCGTGCCAGTCGCAGAGCGATCTCCGCACAAGGAACCGGATGCACCGCGCGCAAGGCGGCGCTCTTCATCCCCTGCGGGAAAAGACGCCTCGTTTGACTTTGAGAACGCGGGCCGTAGAATAGCATGTATGAGGGAGATCGTGAAGCCCAGCGTGCAGGCGTTTCTGGTGTGCGACACCGTGATCGAGGACAGCCTGACAAAGAAAAAGAGCCTGATCGGTATTTTTACTCATCTCCAGGCAGTGGCCTTTCCGTTCCAACATCACCAGATGGGTCTCTACTTCTGCCTTACCGATGCGGAGGGCACTTATCACTTCGACATCGAGCTCATGCACCTCAATACCGAGCAGCTTGTCTGCCGCGCCGCGCTTCCGAATGTGTACATCGCGGATCGCCTCCAAATTTCAGACTTCGGCATCAATATGCCTTCGCTCGTTTTTCCGGCACCCGGCCGCTATGAGTTCCGATTGCTCATGGAAAATCATCTCATCGCCCAGAAAGACTTCAACGTTGTTCAAATGCCCCTGCCTCAAACCGTCTGAGAGTTCCAAAGCCCTACGGCGCCAACAGGCATTTTTCCTCCTGCCCTCTCTTGTGGTACAAGTGACTGTGCGCGAAGGGGTTATCCCCGCGCGGTCGGCGCTATATACAAAGTATAAGTAAGAAGGACATGCGCCCTGATGACCCGAATATGCCGAATGCTTCAGCGCCATTGGATTTCGTGCGCACCATTGTCTCGCTGGATCTCAAGACCGGAAAACACGGCGGACGCGTGGTGACGCGTTTCCCGCCGGAGCCGAACGGTTATCTCCACATCGGCCATGCCAAGTCCATCTGCCTGAACTTTGGCATTGCCAACGAGAACCCGGGTGGTGTCTGTCACTTACGGTTCGACGACACGAACCCGACGACGGAGAGTCTCGAGTATGTCCAGGCCATTCAGGAAGACGTGCGCTGGCTGGGGTTCGACTGGCGGGACAAGATGTTCTTCGCCTCGGATTACTTCGAGCAGTTCTACGAGTACGCCGTCCGCTTGATCCAGAAAGGGAAGGCCTATGTGGACAGCCTCAGCGCGGACGAAATTCGGCAGTTCCGCGGCACCCTGACAGAGCCCGGTAAGGACAGCCCCTACCGGAATCGGTCCGTCGAGGAAAACCTCGATCTTTTCCGACGGATGCGCGCGGGAGAATTTCCCGATGGCGCTCATGTGCTCCGGGCCAAGATCGATATGGCGTCGCCCAACATCAATTTGCGCGATCCGGTACTCTATCGCATCCGCCGCGCCAGACACTACCGGACCGGCGACGCCTGGTGCATCTACCCAACGTACGACTATGCTCATCCGCTGTCGGATGCGATCGAGGGCATTACACATTCCATTTGCACACTCGAGTTCGAAGACCATCGGCCACTGTATGACTGGGTCGTGGCACAATGTGAGACCCAACATCGCCCGCGCCAGATCGAGTTTGCGCGTCTCAATCTCACGCACACGGTCATGAGCAAGCGCAAGCTGCTGGACTTGGTCGAACGGAAATTCGTGAACGGCTGGGACGATCCTCGCCTCCCCACGCTCAAAGGACTGCGGCGGCGCGGTTACACTCCCGAGGCGATCCGCGCGTTCTGCGAACACATCGGCGTGTCGAAACGGGACGCTACGCTGGAGGTGGGATTACTGGAACACTTTGTTCGCGAGGACTTGAACAAACGCGCCCCGCGTGTGATGGCCGTGTTGCGACCCCTGCGGGTGGTCATCGACAACTACCCAGAAGACCAGGTTGAAACAGTGAACGCGGTCAATAATCCTGAAGACCCTGCGGCTGGGACGAGGCTGGTGCCATTCTCGCGGGTGCTCTATATCGAGCAGGACGATTTCCGGGAAGACCCGCCGAAGCAGTTCTTTCGCCTCGCGCCCGGACGCGAAGTCCGCCTTCGCTACGCCTATATCATCAAATGCACGGGCGTGGTGAAAGACGAACGGACGGGGCAAGCAATCGAACTGCACTGCACGTACGATCCTGAGACCAAGAGTGGTTCGTCTCAGGAACAACGCAAGGTCAAAGCGACGATTCACTGGGTCTCAGCAGCCCACGCGATCGAAGCGGAGGTGCGGCTGTACGGTTATCTTTTCTCGAAGCCTGATCCGGACGATGTTCCGGACGGTCAGGATTACACGGCGAACCTGAATCCGAACTCTCTGGAACGGCTCACCGCGTGCCGAGTCGAACCCAGCCTGCAAGGCGCCGCGCCCGGCGCGCGATACCAATTCGAACGGCTGGGTTACTTCTGCGTTGATCCGGACTCCACCGCGAACCGACTCATCTTCAACCGCACCGTCACGCTCAAGGACACCTGGGCCAAGATCGTGCAAACGCAGAAGACCGGTCACGCTCGACAGCTTTGAGGTCCCCGTGCGGACGACCTTCTGGCTCGCTGTGCTTTGCTCGATCCTTCTCATTTCAGCATGCGACGCGACACGCGAGCGGCTGATGATCGAACGGTATCCCACGTATCCTGAGAACATTCAGCGCGCCATCGACCGCGGTTTTTTGATCAATGGGATGGACCGCGACCAGGTCTTCCTGACCCTCGGCGAACCGGTCTGCAAAAAGACCATCCAGCATAACGGCAGACCGGTAGAGGTCTGGCTCTATCCACCGGGCGGCAAGAATCCCTGCACGACGGCGGAATTCCGGGTGTACTTCGAAGGCGGCGTGGTGACCGGCTGGCAGGCAGTGAGGGTCCCTGCAGAGGGAGGATAAAAAGACTGGCTGGGGGACTAGGATTCGAACCTAGGTAGTCAGATCCAGAGTCTGACGTCCTACCACTAGACGATCCCCCAACCGTGGGCTCAACCTAATATAAGCGACGGCGGTGAGTCAAGACGGGGTGGATTGAGCACGCTCAATCCCCCTTTGCAGACGGTAAAGGGTCCGTTCCCGGCCCAGCAGCTCCATCACATCGAACAGGCCTGGGCTGGCGGTACGACCCGTGAGCGCAACCCTCACCGGTTGGGCCAATTGGCCCATCTTCAGGCCCTCTTCCTCAAGCACGCCCTTGAAGACCTCCTCCAGGCAGGCCTTGGAAAACTCCGCGGCGCCTTCGATTCTGACCTTGAGCTTCGTGAGCGCAGGGACGATGGCCGGCGTCAGGAACTTCCTGGCGGCCTCTTCGTCGATGGCCACATCCCGACCAAAATATGGCGTCACCCAGGTCACCATTTCCACGAGGGTCTTGGTCCGCTCCCGCACCGCGACGACCAGTTTTTCCAGCCACTCGGCTGAAACGGCTGCGATCTCTTCTTTCAAGCCGGCTTGCTCCAGATAGGGGACAAGCGCCTGCGCGATCCGCATCGGCACTCCGTGCTGAATGTAATAGGCGTTCAGCCAAAGTAGTTTGTCTGGATTGAACACCGCCGAAGACTTCTGTACGTGATCGAAGGAAAACTTTTCGATGAGTTCCTCCCGCGTGAAGATCTCCTGATCGCCGTGCGACCAGCCAAGCCGCGCCAGATAGTTCACCATGGCTTCGGGCAGATAGCCCATTTCTTTGTACGCCATGATCGAGGTCGCTCCGTGGCGCTTGGATAGTCTGGTCTTATCCGATCCTAGGATCATCGGGAGATGGCCGAACCGCGGCACTGGATAGCCCAACGCTTGAAATATGGGAATTTGTCTGGGTGTGTTGGTGAGGTGGTCATCTCCGCGCACGACGTAGGTGATGTTCATCAACGCATCGTCCACAACCACCGAAAAGTTATACGTCGGGTAGCCGTTGGACCGAAGAATGATTAGGTCGTCCAGCACGCTGTTGTCGAAGACCACGCGCCCCTTGATCAGATCGTCGATGACAGTCTGTCCTTCCTGCGGAGCTCTGAACCTCAACGCCGCGTCCCCGGTCGGCGTCGTGATGCCGCGGTCGCGGCAGCGGCCGTCGTACTTCGGCGAAAACCCTTTCGCTTCGGCTTCCTTACGCCGAGCTTCCAACTCCTCGGCTCGGCAGACGCACCAATACGCTCGGCCTTGCTCAAAGAGCTTCATGGCATGCTGTCGGTAGAGATCCATGCGCTCGGTCTGTCGATAGGGCCCCTCGTCCCAGTCCAGACCGACCCATCGGAGGCCCTCGATGATGGCCTGGATGGATTCCTCCGTCGACCGGCTTTGGTCCGTGTCTTCAATACGCAGGATGAAGGTTCCTTTGTTCTGGCGCGCGAACAGCCAGTTAAACAGGGCGGTACGGACCCCGCCGATGTGCAGATAGCCGGTCGGGCTGGGCGCGAATCGAACTCGAACGTTTCTCAGCATCGCTGACTCATTGAAAATGTCCGGACATTAGCACTACGATGTGTATAAGCAAAGGCGTGTCATCGGCCGCGTATCTATACCACGCTCCCCACTTGCGAGTACAGTTCGACCACCCGGATAGCATGGGGGAACCGATACAACTGGCTCAAGTCGTGAGTGCCCGCCCACTCACTTCGCGTGTGCGGGAATTGGTGCTCGAGCCGCTGGAACGCCGCATTTCATTCAAGCCGGGACAATGGGTCTCTTTGAAGTTGCCGGTCGGTACACACCCCCCCTTGAACCGCGCCTATACGATGGCCGAGCCGGAGCAGCCATCCGGCCGTCTCACGCTGGTCTATGATCTTGTACCCGGCGGGCTCGGCTCCCACTATCTCGCAACTCTCAAAACCGGCGACCGGATCCCACTTTCGGGACCTTACGGTAACTTCGTCCTCCCGGATCCATCGACGAAAGAGTTGCTGTTCATCGCGCGCTATTCGGGCATCGTCCCGTTCCGCTGCATGCTCACCCATTTCTTTCTCTCTTCGCACCCGTTGCATCACAGAGTCACATTGCTCTACAGCGCTCCAGATCGGGAGGACATGGTGTATCACGACGAGTTTGCCGCCCTCGCGTCCCGGCAGGCACACTTCCGTTACTTGCCGGTCGTCCTTCCTCACAACAGTCCGCCCGAGGCAGAAATCGAGGCCATGATTGAACGGCTGAAGCCGATCTTGGCCGACGGACAGCAGACGGTCCCGATGATTTGCGGGATCAAAGCCTTTGTTCGGCCGTTGCGGACCTTTTTTACCGAACTGGGCTTTGACCGGCGGGAGGTGCGAGTAGAGACATACGATTAAAAAAAGAGCCGTTTATCGTCATACGTCATTCGGCAAACGAAAGGTTGGAATGAACAACCATGACGACGATTGAGCAATGCCAGTCGACGAGAGTGCTTTAGCCCTTTTCCAGTTTCAGTGTCCTTCTTTAACCAGATTTTTGTTCACCGCGGGTATCTCAACCACCACGTCCATCGTGCCGTTGGGAACGCATTGGCAGCCCAAGCGCGATTGCAACGTCGTCACGGGCGCCTCCTCAAGCTGATCGAATTCATCATCCGTCCCTTCGTTGCAGGACTCCAATCCCTTCCGCACAATGACGTGACAAGTAGAGCAAGCGCAGACACCGCCGCAGACGTGTTCGAGATCGATTCCATTGCCCATGGCGATATCCAAAATGCTGCCGGGAAGCCCGGTTGATCCATAAGGGATTTTATCCGGCTGGACCTCGACTTTGGTCTCAGTCTTGTTCGGCATGATGAACGTGACCGTGTACGGTTTGGTTGGTAGCTCGACTTCGGCCTTTTCAATATAGGGGTTGATGCCTCCCATGTGTGTTGATTTCCTCCTCCCTTAGTTCAAGGGCTGCTAAAAGCGGGGCGCAGATCTTCTTCTTGTGGCCTTATTAGGCTATTGGCTATTGACAGTACGTTCTGCAGCGTGTTAGGTTAAGTCCGACTGAAGAAGTCGGAGATCATTATAGTCTCCGATCGATTCAATCGGCAATAGCCATGTTGAAGTTTTCAAAAAAAGCGGACTACGGGCTGATGGCGTTGCAGTACATTGCCGCCGTGCAATTCGGCGATGTGACCCGTGCCAGGATCGTCAACACAAAGGAAATTGCTGAGGAGTACAACATTCCTCTCGAACTGCTGGCCAAGGTGCTCCAGACCTTGGCTAAAAGCGGGCTAATCGAAAGCCATAACGGACCGAAGGGCGGATATTTATTGGCAAAGAGCGCGCGCGATATCACCATCGCCCAAGTCTTGGAAAGCATCGAAGGGCCGCTTGGCATTACCGATTGTTATCACGAAAAGGAGGGTGAACCCTGTATGCAGCGCGAGCATTGCACAATCAGGACCCCCCTTCTCAAGGTCCAGGACAGCATCTACCAACTCCTCAACAGCATGACGCTGCAGGATATGATGGGCGGCACGCCGTTGATCACTGTTCAATCGATCACTACCGCACAAGGAGTCGAACGATGAAGTTTCCGATCTATTTGGATAATCATGCGACCACCCCAGTGGACCGGCGGGTGTTGGACGCCATGCTTCCGTACTTCACCGAAAAATTCGGCAATGCCGCTAGCCGCAATCACTCCTTCGGCTGGGAGGCGGAGGAGGCGGTGGAAAATGCCCGCAAACAGATCGCGAAACTGATCCATGCCGACCCGAAAGAAATCGTCTTTACCAGCGGTGCCACCGAGTCCGACAACTTAGCCCTGAAGGGTGTGGTCGAGATGTACCACGAGAAGGGCGACCACATTATTACGTCGTCCACAGAACATCGCGCGGTGCTGGACACTGCCAAAGCCCTTGAAGCGAAACGCGGCGTCAAGGTCACCTATCTGCCGGTGGACAAGCAGGGTCTCGTCAATCCGGACGACGTGCGCAACGCCATTACCGACAAAACCATCCTTATCTCGATCATGTTGGCCAACAACGAGATCGGGACGATCAATCCAATCAAGGAGATCGGCAAGATCGCGAAAGAAAAGGGCGTGCTGTTCCACTGCGACGCCACGCAGGGCGTGGGCAAGATTCCCGTGGACGTGCAGGAGATGGGAATCGATCTGATGTCGTTCAGCGCGCATAAGATCTATGGACCGAAAGGCGTCGGAGCCCTGTACGTCCGGAAAAAGGCCCCCCGCGTTCGGATTGCGGCCCAGATGGATGGCGGTGGGCACGAGCGCGGGATGCGGTCGGGCACCTTACCCGTCCCTTTGATCGTGGGATTCGGCAAGGCCTGCGAACTGTGCGAACAGGAGATGGCGGCCGAAGCTTCGCGCCTCGCGACCCTGCGCGATCGGTTGTACTCGGGGATTGTGAATGCGCTGGAGGACGTCTATCTCAACGGCCATCCCACCCAGAGATTGCCGCATAATTTGAACCTCTCCTTCGCATACGTCGAGGGAGAGTCGCTGTTGATGGGGATGAAGGAAATCGCCCTGTCGTCCGGATCGGCCTGCACTTCGGCTACCCTGGAGCCGTCCTATGTGTTGCGGGCTCTGGGGGTCGGGGCCGACCTGGCGCATTCTTCGATCCGGTTCGGCTTAGGTCGGTTCAACACCGAAGAGGAGATTGAGTACACGATCAAGCGGGTTATCGAGGTCGTGAATAAACTCCGCGAAATGTCTCCTTTGTACGAAATGGCCAAGGAGGGTGTCGACTTGAAATCCGTCCAGTGGGCCGTCCACTGATAAGCTGATAAGCGTGAAATGGTAAGCCGTGAAGCGCACTGAACGAAAGAGGCTGCACGGATGACGAGATCCGAAGGAGGGTACGATGGCGTACAGCGAAAAGGTCGTCGATCACTTTAACAACCCGCGCAACATGGGGAGTTTTCCCAAGACTGACCCGGACGTGGGAACCGGCATCGTCGGTGCCCCGGAGTGCGGGGACGTGATGAAATTGCAGATCAAAGTGCAGAACGACACCATTGTGGACGCGAAGTTCAAGACGTTCGGCTGTGGATCGGCCATCGCCAGCTCGAGCCTGGCAACCGAATGGCTCAAGGGCAAGACGCTCGAAGAAGCAGCCAAGATCAAGAACACGGACATTGTGCAGGAACTCAATCTGCCGCCGGTGAAAATCCATTGCTCGGTCTTGGCGGAGGACGCGATCAAAGCCGCGCTGGCGGACTACAAGAAAAAAACAGAAGGAACGAGCAAGACGTCCGCATAAGGACGTCCCTGTGTGGGGATCCAGCGACGAAGGAGTACGACATGGAGACAACCAACACAACGGCCCGGACCCCGGTGGTCACGCTGAGCGAATCAGCATTGAAGGAAGTGAAGCGGCTGATGAACGTCCAGGGCGTAACAGAGGGCGGTTTGAGGCTGGGCGTCAAAGGCGGGGGGTGCTCGGGACTGAGCTACACGATCAACTTTGACGACAAGATCGGTCAGTATGACACGGTGTACGAGGTTGACGGCGTCAAGGTGATCGTGGACGCGAAGAGCGCCATTTATTTGCAGGGCACGCAACTGGATTTCCAGAAAGACCTCATGGGCGGCCAGTTCAAGTTTGTGAATCCCAATGCGCAGAAAACCTGTGGGTGCGGGGAATCATTCTCGGCCTGATAGGAAGCGGATAACCGGATAGCTAATAGCAAGTAGCCACTCCCAGGGTTGAAAGAACCGGCCCCTGAGGGTGCGACCTCTGCTACGTGCTGTTAGCTATTCGCGTTTCTGGCCAGGGTTTTTAACAGGTTTTGTCGAAGGGATCTTATGCTGCCAAGTCAGAAGACTTCCACCCCGCGCACCGAGCTCCAGATGGCGCGCAGCATGTGCTGGCACTGTCAATCGGAGATCAGCGGAGAGTATTTTTGTGAACGGTGTGTAAAGGTGCAACCCGTCTCCAAGGAGATGGACTACTTTACCTGTTTGGGCCTTCCGCGTCGCCTGAATATCGACCCAGCTCGGCTTGAAACCAAGTTTTACGAACTGAGCCGCATGTTTCATCCGGATTTCTACCAGAATAAGACCGAAACCGAGCGGGCGATCAGCCTTAACAATTCCGCGTTGTTGAACACCGCCTACCGGACGCTGAAGGACCCGTTCCTGCGGGCCGAGTATCTGCTGCGCTTGGAAGCAGGCTCCGCGAAAGAGATCCGCACCTCTCCGCCGGCCGATCTGTTCGAAGAGATTCTGGCGCTTCAGGAAGATCTGGAAGAGTTCCGATCCGCATCCTCCGAGCGACCGCCCGACGAACTACAGCCCCTACGAGCCAAGCTGGAAGCGGACCGGCTAACGCTGGAGCGCCGCCGGACCGAAATGGAAGCCCGGCTGTTCGAGCTGTTTACCGCGTGGGATGCGCTGCTGGACCGCGGAGAAGCCACCGATCACCTCCACAAGGAACGGGAAGCAATCCTCCAAGAAATGCGGGAGATCCTGTCGAATCGTACCTACATCAGCAATATCGTCGACGACCTCATCTTGACCATCGGATAGACTGCGCTATGGCACGCATCGTTGGCATCGATCTCGGCACGACCAACTCGCTGGTCGCCTATATGGACGCCGGCCAGCCCAAGGTCATCCCCGGTCAGAACGGCCGCACCCTGGTGCCCTCAGTCGTAGCCCTCACCGACAACGGGCTCATCGTCGGCGACCCGGCCAAGGAACACCTGATCCGCAATCCCGAGCGGACGATCTACTCGATAAAGCGCTTCATGGGGAAAGGGCTGGCCGATGTCCGGGAAGAACTCGCCTACTTTCCCTACAAACTCCATGAACAAGGCGGCGTGATCCGCATCCAGATCGGCGAGAAAAGTTACTCCCCACCACAAATCTCCGCCATGATCCTGAAAGAACTGAAGCAGCGGGCGGAAACTTACCTGGGCGAAAGCATCACCAAGGCCGTAATTACCGTGCCGGCCTACTTCAACGACAGCCAGCGACAGGCAACAAAAGACGCCGGCATGATCGCCGGGCTGGAAGTCCTGCGGATCATCAACGAGCCCACAGCCGCCTCGCTTGCGTACGGTCTTCAAAAACGAACTCAGGGACTCATCGCCGTGTACGATCTGGGCGGCGGCACGTTCGATATTTCGATCCTCAAACTGAAGAACGGTATCTTCGAAGTGCTGGCGACGAACGGCGACACTCATCTGGGCGGCGACGACTTCGACCGCCGTATCGCCGATCTGCTCCTGAAGCAGGTGCAGGAGCAGCGCCGACTGGACCTGGATGCCTACCCCGACACAATCCAAGCGGTACGGCTGGAGGCGGAACGGGCCAAGATTCGGTTATCCGACGAGTACAAGACCTCTCTGGTGATCGATCTGCCGGACGGCAGAGAGCCATTCGTGTTGGATCTGACCCGCGACCAACTGGAATCGCTGACCATCGATCTTGTCGAGCGGACACTGGCGCCTTGTCGGCAGGCGCTAAAGGACGCGGGGCTCACGCCAGCGGACATCGATGAAGTGGTACTGGTCGGGGGTGCGACCCGCATGCCGTTGGTGCGGCAGCGGGTTCAAGCGTTGTTCGGCAAGATGCCACACAGCGAGTTGAATCCCGACGAGGTGGTTGCGCTGGGCGCTGCCGTTCAGGCGGACATCCTGAGCGGCGGCACCCAGGATATGTTGCTGCTGGACGTCACGCCGCTGTCGCTGGGGATCGAGACGATGGGCGGGGTGATGAGCACGCTGATCCGCCGCAACACCACGATCCCGGCCAGCGCCAAGGAAATGTTCACCACCTATGTGGACGGTCAGACGTCCGTCGACATCCACATCCTGCAAGGGGAACGGGAACTGGCCAAAGACAACCGCAGTCTGGCACGCTTTCAGTTGAAAGTGCCGCCGCTGCCCGCTGGCATCCCGCGCATCGAGGTCACGTTCCTGATCGACGCGAACGGGATTCTCAACGTCTCGGCGCGCGACGTACGGACCGGCGAAACCCAGTCAATCCAGGTGAAACCGTCCTACGGACTCACCGACGAAGAAGTCGAGCGGATGATCGGTGAATCGTTCAAGTTCGCGGCCGAAGACCTGAAAGCGCGCCAGGTGATCGAGGCCAGGACGGAGGCCGAGGCCATTCTCAAGGCAACCCAAAAGGCCCTCAAGCAAGGCGGGCATCTGATCAGTGCCGAGGAAATCGCCGCGATCGGAACGGCGACGACTGCCTTGGAGGCCGCCAAGGCGACGGACGACCACAAAGCCATCCGCGCCCGGATCGCCGAGGTCGAGAAGGCCACGCATCACCTCGCAGAGGTGTTGATGGACACGGCGCTGAAAGAGGCGCTCGAAAACAAGAAGCTGTCGGAGTTGCCATAAGAAGAGCGATCAGCGTTCAGCAGTCAGCTTGGCTCAGCGAAAGCGAGAAAGTCGATTGCCGGAGGCTATGAACTGACAGCTTGAGTAGGAGTTCGCTATGGATCTGAAATGGCAGGATGCGGAGGAAATCGCGATTCGTTTGTTGGAAACCCACCCGGATACTGACCCGCTGACGGTTCGCTTCACGGACCTGCACGCTTGGATCGTCGCCTTGCCGGAATTCAAGGACGATCCCAAGAAGTCGAATGAGCAAATTCTGGAAGCGATCCAGATGGCCTGGCACGAGGAATACCAAGACGCCAAATCCTAGCCTTTCCCGAAACCGGTCCGAGTCGCTCCCCCCCCTCAGTTGGCTTTCTCCGGACCACCGCCTTCTTCAGTCCCTGGTTGGCCCTCCGGAATTTGATCCAACTTATAGAACTCGGTCGGATCGAGACGCTGTGGCGCCACCTGCGTCGGTTCCGTTCCTTTCGCGAACAACTCCACGGTGCCCTGCTCCCCTTGGTCGGACGTCAGCAGGCCGGTCGAGGGATCCACTTTCACGAAGACCACGTCATCGGGAATGGTGAACGGCACGACCGGCAGTTGTTTGAGCGCTTCCTTCATGAAATTGATCCAGATCGGCAAGGCGGCGTGGGCGCCGGATTCGGTTTCGCCAAGTGGTCGCCGGTCGTCGAAGCCCACCCAGGTCCCCGCCGCCAGATTCGGCGTGGCGCCGATGAACCACGCATCCGTGTAATCGTTGGTCGTGCCGGTTTTGCCCGCCACCGGCCGGCCGATGGACTTCGCAAGCTGACCGGTCCCCCGTTGCACGACATCTTCCATCATGTTCGTGATGAGATAAGCGGTCTCCTTGGGAATCGCCTGCCGTGGTTCAGGCACGGTCTCCTCCAGGGTGCGACCGGCATTGTCTTTCACGCTGGCGATGGCATACGGCTCGACCCGCATTCCTTGGTTGACGAACACGCCGTAGGCCGATACCAGTTCCACCAGGCTAACGCTGCTGGAGCCCAAGGCGAGCGACAGGTCTGGGGTCAAGGGGCTGACGATGCCGACCGACCGGGCGAATTCGATGACGTTCCGTACGCCGACTTTCTCCAACAGGCGGACCGTCGCCAGGTTGCGCGAATGGATGAGCGCCTCCCGCAAGCTGATCATGCCGAAGAAGCGCCGCTCGTAATTCTCCGGCTTCCAGATTTTCTCTTCGTCTTCCTGCTCGTAGACCACCGGCGCGTCGAGCACCAAGGTCGCCGGGCTCATCCCTTGGCTAAGAGCCGTCGCGTAAATGATCGGCTTAAACGCCGAACCAGGTTGGCGATGGGCCATGACCGCGCGGTTGTACTCGCTCCGATTGAAGTCGAATCCGCCGACCATCGCGCGGATGGCGCCGGTTTTGGGGTCGATCGCCACAAGCCCGCCTTCGACGATCGGGGTTTGCTCCAACCGCAGATGCACAAAGTCGCGATCGACCTTCTTGACGGCGACTTCGATCACGTCTCCAGGCTTTACCAGTTGCTTCGGATTGTGCACCCACACAAAGTCCTTGGTCGGATCCCGGCCCTTCAGTCGCCGTTTCGCCCACGCCATGTCGTCAAACGAGAGCCGCCCGACCCCCGTTCCGAGGTGGACCCACACGTGGTCTTTGCCGACCTTGGTGACCACCCCTTCCATGATGTCTCCTTCTTTCCACATCTGGGACGCCGCCGGCGGGTTCGCAGTCAACGCCGCCGGATCAACGCTTCGGAGCGGTCCGCGCCAGCCCTGCCGCTTGTCCAGATCGCGGAGACCGTTGCGGACGGCGGCTTCGGCGGCTTTCTGCATCTCGACGTTCAAGGTCGTGAAAACTTCCAGCCCGCCCTTGTACACCATCGCCTCCCCGTACTTGGCGACCAGAAGCTGCCTGACATGCTCGATGAAATAGGGCGCGATCTGCTCCGCGCCGGGCCGCCGGAACGCCAGCGGTTCAGCCGCCGCTTGTTCCCGTTCTTCGGGCGTGATGAACCCCGCTTCTTCCATGCGGGCCAGCACGTGCTCCTGCCGCTTCTTCGCCCGTTCCGGCGCTTTGAACGGGGAATAGGCGCTCGGCGATTTGGGCATGCCAGCAAGAAACGCCGCTTCCGCCAGCGTCAACTTCGGCAGCTCCTTCCCGAAATACGTCTGTGCCGCGGCTGCGACACCATACGCACCCTGTCCAAAGTAAATTTGGTTCAAGTACATCTCCAGGATCTGCTCCTTGGTCAGCACCAACTCCATCTTATACGCGAGGATCAATTCCTTGAGCTTGCGCTCGAACGTCCGTTCCGGCGAGAGAAACAGGGACCGCGCAAGTTGCTGCGTAATGGTGCTAGCGCCTTCGACACGGCCGCCTCGCCGGAGATTGGTCCAGGCCGCGCGCAAGATCCCGACGACGTCAAGGCCCGGGTGCTCGAAAAAGCGCGTGTCCTCCACGGCGATGACGGCCTGGATCAGCGGTTTGGGAATCTCCTGGAGCGGCGTCAGCAAGCGGCGCTCGATAAAGAATTGCCCGATGATCTGGCGATCATCCGAATAGACACGGGTGACCAGGCTGGGTTGGTAATTCTGAAGCGGATCGAGCGGCGGCAGATCCTGCGAGAAATACCACAGCACGCCGGCGGCGGAACCTCCGGCCAAAAACACCAGGAGCGTCCCCGCCGCCAAGACGATCTGCCACCACGCCCATCGCCGGGGCCGTTCCCGAACCTCAATAAACCGCTCGCTGTCAGGCACGCAAACGAGTCTCCAGAGAGGATGAACACGGGGGGATGTGAATAATACTCAACCATACAATGCGTATGCTCAAAACTCAAGCACGGGAAGTTCTTGGAGTTCTGAGTGCCGAGCGTTGGATCTACCCGCAGAATCGAGAAAAGCGGCCTTGTTCGGCGGGCAGCTTTCGGATATAGTGCAGCGACGCCTTCACCAGGGCGTCTTTTTTTTGAAAAGAGGAGCCGATCGATTCATGACCCAACACGCAATTCCCAATCTCCAGCCAGGCGTTCGACGCGCTCCCCATGGACGTCGGACCGACATCCGTAACGTCGCCATCATCGCCCACGTGGACCACGGCAAAACCACTCTGGTCGATGCCTTGCTCCGCCAGACGCACGCGCATCGCAAGATCGACGAGATGGGTGAGCGGATTCTCGATTCGATGGATCAGGAGCGCGAGCGCGGCATCACGATCCGCGCCAAGAACGCGAGCATCGTCTACAAGGGCGTTAAGATCAATCTCGTGGACACACCGGGGCACGCGGACTTCGGCGGCGAAGTGGAGCGGACGCTGCGCATGGTGGACGGCGTGCTGCTTTTGGTGGATGCGAAGGAAGGACCGATGCCGCAGACCACCTTCGTGCTCCGTAAGGCTCTCTCGCTGGGGTATAAAGCGATCGTGGTCATCAATAAGATCGACCGGCCGGATGCCGTCGTGGACGACGTGCTCAACCGTACCTTCGATCTCTTCGCCCACCTGGGCGCGACCAACGAACAGCTCGACTTCCCGATCGTCTACACCGCCGCGATCAAAGGCATCGCGACGCTGGACATCGACAAGCCGGGCACGGACATCACGCCTCTGCTCGATACGATCTTGGAGCAGCTCCCCGCTCCCGCGATCAACCCCGACGCGCCGTTGCAGATCTTGGTCCTCGCCCTGGCTTACGACACCTACAAGGGCAAGCTGGGAATCGGGAAAATCCAGTCCGGGTCCATCGCCTGGCGCCAGACCGTCGTCCGGATCACACGCGACGGAACCCATGTGCCCGGCAAGGTCTCGGATCTCTCGGTCTTCTCCGGTCTCGAGCGTCTGGACGTGGAGCGCGCCGAGGCGGGGGAAATTGTCGCAGTCGCCGGCCTGCCCGACATCGGCATCGGCGACACTATCGCCGACGCCGACCACCCGATCGCGCTGCCGCCCGTGTCCATCGACGAGCCGACGGTTCAGATGACCTTCTCGGTAAACAACAGCCCCTTCGCCGGACGGGAGGGCAAGTTCCTCACCTCACGCCATCTGCGGGAACGGCTGTTCAAGGAACTGGAAACCAACGTGTCCCTACGTGTGCAGGAAACTCAAAGCCCGGACCGGTTCTTGGTGGCCGGCCGGGGCGAGTTGCATCTGGCCGTCCTGATCGAGCAGATCCGCCGCGAAGGGTACGAACTGCAGGTCTCTCAACCGGAGGTGATCCTGCACCATGAGGACGGGCAGATCTTCGAGCCGTACGAAGAATTGACCGTGCAAGTGCCCTCGGAATACCAGGGGGCAGTGATCGAAGAGATCGGTCGGCGACGCGGCCAACTGCGCCACATGAAGCTGGTTCATTCCGAAGGCGCCGCGAGCGAGGCGCATCTCGATTATGACATTCCGACGCGCGGGATCATCGGCCTTAAACACATCCTTCTGGCCAGGACCCGTGGCACCGTGATCCTGCACCATGTCTTCAAGGGTTACGAACCGATGGGCGACCGTGCACCGCTGACGCCCCCGCACGGATCACTGGTCGCTTTCGAGGACGGAGTCAGCACGGCCTACGCGCTGTTCATGGCGCAGGAGCGCGGGACTCTGTTCATCGGACCCGGCGTCGAGGTCTATCAAGGCATGGTCGTGGGCCAGAACAGCCGCGATGAGGACCTCGACGTGAACGTGTGCAAGACCAAGCACCTGACGAACATACGGGCTGCGGGTGCAGACGAGGCCTTGACCCTCACACCGCCCAGGCAGATGACGCTGGAGTTTGCGCTCGAATACATCGGACCGGACGAACTGGTCGAGGTGACACCGACGAGTCTCCGCATCCGCAAGCAACTCCTCAATCCCGAAGATCGACGAAAGGCCCGCAAGGATCGGAAGAGTTGAAGATCCGGCGCAAGTTCCCCAAGCCCTCCGCCGCCCGGCCGCTGTACGCAATCGGCTACACATTCCCAGCCCCGCCGACCGATGTCCTCCAACGCCGATACGACAGGGAATACGGAGGCCCACTCCAGTTCACGCGTGAACCGTCCAAACCGCAGATCGCTCGCGAAGGCGAAACCTTCCGCGTCACTCACGGCCCATGGCATGTTCACATCCGGATCACGCTTTCGGCCGAAGAATCTAACGAATGGAAGGAACGACTGGTCTGGAACCATTCGCGCATCGGCTTGGTGACGACCGGCAGCCTGACGCCGGCCAACGCAGCCGACACAATTTTGTTGGCCGCTCGCCTGGCTCGGGAATTCACCTTGCTGACCGACGGCACGGCCTACGACGTCGCCGCTCAGGCGTATTTGAATCCTTCCGATTGGAAGGATCTCGATCTGACCTCCTTCCACTGCGACCATCATGTCCGCGTTGTGCAGGCGGAGGGTATGCGCCCCGAGTTCGACTGGTTCCACACGCTCGGACTCAGCAAATTTGGTCTGGACGAAATCGAACTGCTCCAGCCCCTCGGTCTTCCCGACGCGCCGGTGACGGAATTGCTGAGGGAGCTCGCCAACGAACTGATCCGGCGCGGCCGCAGCCCCAAGGTCGGCGAGGTCATCGAGTGCCCGTTTCTCTCCTGCGCCGTTCGAGTGGTCCGACATCGCACCGCTTCGCCCGGCGGGACGCTGCTGATTCTCCGTGAAATACAACCGCTTCTTTGAGCGAACCTTCTAACCCCTCGGTTTCTCGACGGACTTTCCCGTTTGCGCACAGTCTTCCCTCTCCGGCTAGGGCTTTTGGCCCGTTGACAAACTTTTCAGCCCCGTGTTACCAAGCTCGAAGATGGGGCATCGGGCCTTTTAAACCTGAAGAGGAGGTCGGTATGACTACTGATGTGGCACCTGAAATCAAAGTCGGAGATACAGCGCCGGACTTCACCTTGAAAGATCAGGATCAGAAAGACGTGAGGCTGAGCGACTATCGGGGCAAGAAAAACGTCGTGCTCTGTTTTTATCCCCTCGATTGGAGCCCAGTCTGCACCAATGAAAACAAGTGTCTGACCGACGATTTCCCCAGTTTCCAAAGCGTCAACGCGGAAGTCTTCGGTATCAGCACGGACAGCTTCTTTTCGCACAAGGCCTGGGCCGATGCGTTGGGCCTCAAGCACCGTCTGCTCGCCGATATGCACCGAGAGGTCTGCAAGAAATACGGTCTGTACTTCGAGCCGCTGAACTGTGCAAAGCGCGCGACCGTGATCGTGGACAAGAACGGCAAGGTCGCCTACGTCAAGGTGCAGGAGATCAAGACGGCGCGCGATGACAAGGAAATTCTCGAAGCGCTGAAGAGGCTGAACTAATCCGCACAAGACGGAGCGTCAAGGACTGAGCGGGTGACGGTTCGGCCGGCCCGCTCGGTCTTCAACACCGCCATGGTCGTCGAAGACGTCAGCGACGAGAATTACAAAGAGTTCATCGATTCGCCCGCCGCGGTGGTGGTCTACGGCATCGCTTCCTGCGAGCCCTGTAACGAATACGACCCGATTTTGGAGCAAGTCGCCTCGCGTTTCACAGACGTCCGGATCGGCAAAGCCAAGATGCACATCCCCGGCCGCTGCCGCGAGATTAAGAAGCTCCATTCGTTTGAAACCTACCCGACCACCCACTTGTTCTCCAAGGGCAAACTCCTCCTCACGCGCGAAGGCAAGTTGGAAGCCGACGAACTTGCCGCGCTGATTTCGGATCACCTGCTGAAGTAGACCTCAGGGCGAAGGCGTCGAGCCTATTAGACCCTCAGCCGCCGTACTCAAACGCCAGATCTCTGGTTTGGACGAGGCGAATACGATGCAGGGTGCCGGTGGAGATGATTTTGACGAGGCGGTCCCAGATGGTGCACACCAGGTTCTCGCCGGTGATCGGCTGACTGCCCAAGACCTGCCGCAAGTTTCGGCCGTCGAACGGGCGAATCACCTGCTCATGCACCAACCGATCCAGCACGCCGATGTCCGTCACCATGCCGGTGTCCCGGTCGATCGGCCCGTGCACGGTCACGAAGAGGTCCCAGGTATGGCCACTCCATGTCCCGCTCGTGTCCGGCAGCGCAGGCCTCCCCTCATAGACAGCGGTAAACTCATACCGTCTCGTCACGTTGGCCACCTCCAACCCGGCTGCCGCTGTCACTTCGGCGTACAGATCTTCATCCTCGTATAGCCGAACGGTGTGGAGGACGCCGATTTGCGGACGAGTCTCCAGCCGTCGCCACAAGACACGCGCAACGTTCTCGGTGGTCGGGATTATATCGGTGAAATAGGGCGTATCGATGTTGAGATGCTTGTGGTCGAACTCTTCGAGCACCTCCTGCAATTCGTGTTTGACGTCGAAGAGATTCACCACCATGCCTGTGCGCGGATCGACTTCGCCCGCAACGGTCACTTCCAGCAGATAGTTGTGTCCGTGCCCCGGCTCGTTATGGCAAGCACCGAAGACCGCCCGGTTGCGAGCGGCGTCCCAGTTCGGCTTGTGGTAGCGGTGGGCGGCGGCGAATTCGATGCGCTTGGTCAACAGGACGGAAGGCATCGCGTGTTCTTTCTCATCAACAAGAGAAACGGAAAAGGGCCGGAATCTTCATTCACCGCTACGGTAGTGATCCCGACCCTTCCATAAAAATCGACAAAATCGACTCTCGCGTCCGCAGGGGGTCATGCGCTGAAGGAGCTGCCGCACCCGCAGGTTGTCTTCGCCTGCGGATTCTTGATCGAAAAACCGGATCCTTGGAGGCTATCCACGTAATCGACTTCTGCGCCGTTCAGCAGTGGAGCGCTCTGCGAGTCCAGGATCACTTTCACACCGCCTTTCTCAATAACCGTGTCATCATCGGAGAGTTTGGACTCGAAGGCCATGCCGTACTGATAGCCGTGGCACCCGCCGCCACGCACGTAAATGCGCAGCCCGACCGTGTCCTGCTCTTCCTTCATGAGTTCGAGAATTTTCTGCTCTGCTTTCTCGGTAATGGTGATCATCGTTTCCTCCATTCATCATTCAGGTGCGACGCCGTCTACACGATCACGGCATCCCCGGTCATCGATACCTACAGAGTATAGGGCACTCCCGCGCGAAGTCAACGGACTCATCCGCCGGTCTCGCTCCACAGCGTTTCCGCATTGAGACCGAGATCCTTCAACCATTCCTGCCGCATCTCGGGCGGCACAACCGCTTGCGCCCGGTACCGGCCGTGGTGGACCGTGAGCGTGACCGGACTCCGCTCATCGGCCACGGCCTTCACAAACTCCGCCGTCGTCCGGAACCGCACGAAATGCACGGCGCTGATTTTGTCCTCCTTGCTGCGTCCCCCCTCGAACTCCCCGTAGACGACATAGGGTCCGGCCGCGATCGCGACGGTTTCTCCGCGATCGATGCCTTGGAAAAGGTCCAGGACGGGCCGAATCTGCTCCTGTTCCGTCACTTCAATGAACAGCGTTGCGCTTAATTCTCCGTTTGCCGGCAGCAGTGCGTTGTACACGTCCAGCTCGGCCTGGATCTTCTGAGGGTCGAGGATGTGTTCCACCCGGAGCATTTCCTGGATTTGAAACTGGATCGTGTCGCGATTTTCAAAGACCAACGTGACGAGATCGCCGACCGAGATGCGTCGGCGCCGCTTCAGCGCGATGATGCGCGCACGAAACGCATCCCGTTGCCGTTCATAGTCGGCGTAGGAAAGCACATCGTCGAGTGTCAGGCCTTTCATCCGATCACCTGCTTGTGTGAGTTGTCCACCGTCACGCATCCGGATCACGCTCGCACCCTGATGACGGCAACCCATAGGCATCGCGGATGATTTGAATAGGATGAAGCGTGCGCGTTCCTCCGGCGTGAGCGGAGGCGCCGGCCTGATCCAGTTGAAGACCGGCAAGGGGGCAATCAGAAGCGATGAGATCGGCCGGTGCCTTTCTGATGTCGCGCACCGCCTTGCCGGCAATCGACATCGACAAGTCGAAGAACTCCGTCTTGGCCGCCCAGGTCCCGTCATGGCCGGAGCAGCGTTCGATCACCTCGACCTGCGCGCCGGCGCACTCCATCAAGTCCTTGGACTTCAAGCCGATATTCTGATCACGCAGATGACAAGGGACCTGATAGGCCACACGGCCCGGCTTGCGCGGGAAATCCATCGCCAACTCACCTTCCCGCTTCAGCCTCATCAGGTACTCGCACACGTCGAAGGTCCGTTGCGCCAGTTGTGCCGTGTCATCACCCGGCAACAGATACGGATACTCTCGCTTGAACATTAAACTGCAACTCGGCACCGGCACGACGACATCATAGCCGTCGTCCAGCCAGGGCCTGAGGCCACGGATCATGGCCTTGGCAGTCTTCACGATCGCCCCAGTGTCACCGATGTCGAACGCCGGCATGCCGCAACATCGCAGCTCCGGCACAACCACGCGGATTTTATTTTTTTCCAGCACTTGGACCGTCGCCTTGCCGACGTCCGTCGCCTGGTAGTTCACGAGACAACTCGCGAACAGCACGACCTTGCGTTCGGCCGAGCCTGAAGAGGCCGCTCGCCGTGTCCGTCTCCACCAACGCACAAACGTCTCCCGCGCAAAGGGCAGCATCTGCCGGTCCCTGTGCAACCCCAGCAGCCGATCGAGCACCGCGCGCACCCACCGGCGCTCCATCATCCAGTTGGCGATCGGCGCCGCCAGGCTGCCGGCGGCGCCGATCAAGTCGGTTTTCGTCAGGAGACGGTCCCGCCACCGCACCCCCTTCTCCGCCGCAAGTTGCTTCTTCCACGCGAGCATCAACCGGGGGAAATCAATCTCGTATTGATGGGGCGGGGTATAAGGGCAGTGATTGAAGCAAAGCTTGCAGTAGTAGCACTCGTGGGCGACCTGTTCGAAATCGGCCGGCGCAAGCTTGGACACATCGCTTTCCTGCGCATCGATCCGGTCGAACAGCGTGTTGAAGGATGGACAGAGATTGAAGCACCGGCGGCAGCCGTCGCAGATCTCGTACACGCGCTGGGTTTCTTTACCCAACTGCGACCGCTCGATCGGATTGATCAGGCGCAGGCCTTTCATGCGTCATGAAGGTCTAGCCACCGGCGGTCAGCCGTCAACTCCGGAGCTGACGGCTGAATGCCGATGGCTTTCGACTGATTATCCCTGCTTCAAGCTTTCCAATCCCTTCGTGAAGCGGTTGGCGTGGGACCGTTCCGCCTTCGCCAGGGTTTCAAACCATTCGGCCAGCTCGGGGAAACCTTCCTCGCGGGCGGTCTTGGCCATGCCCGGATACATCTGAGTGTATTCGTAGGTCTCACCTTCAATGGCCGACTTCAAGTTGGCTTCTGTATTGCCGATCGGCACATCGGTTACCGGATCGCCGACCTCTTTCAGGAAATCCAGATGGCCGAACGCGTGGCCCGTCTCCGCTTCCGATGTATCACGGAACAGGCCGCCGATGTCCGGATAGCCTTCAATATCCGCGCGCCGTGCGAAATAGAGATAGCGCCGGTTCGCCTGGGATTCGCCGGCGAAAGCGTGCTTCAGGTTTTCATGGCTCTTGGTACCTTTGAGACTCTTGCTCATCGTTTCCTCCTCCTCTGAACAGATAGGTGTTGTGATGGATGAGGCCCCATGCGGCGCGCCGCAGCGCCCGGCCTTTTCCTGCGCCGACACGCCGCACAGTAGCCGTGAAACTCAACCCGATGCCCAGTCACCTCGAAGTCCAGCCGACCGCCGACCCGCATTGGCAGTCGATCAAGCGTCGCATCCATCAGATCTTCGATCTTTCGGCATCCCAGACAGATCAGGTGATGGTGCAGATCGATGTTGGCGTCGAACCGGGATCGGTCATGCCAGTAATTGACTTCCCGCACGAGGCCGGCTTCGCGCAGCACGCCGAGCGTGTAGTACACCGTATTCTGAGAGATCATCGGATGGATCTTTTTGACCTCCCGATACAGATCCTCGGCTGTCGGATGGTTGGCGGTTCTGGCCAAGGCGCCGTAGATCGCCGCTCGCTGAGGCGTCATGCGCACCCCGCGCTCCCGAAACCGCCTCCGTATCTCGTCGAGGCTGAGCGTCATATCATTCCTCGATAGGAATGGTTCCTAAATATCATACGGACATCGACAAGTTCAAGAGGACCGGAGCCGTCGGCGTGTTTCAGGAAGTACGGCTGTAGACCGGCAATTCGTCGGCCATGTCCGCGAGCGGCTTGTACGCGCGATCTTTCGCCGACAGCAGCGGCTCGGCCACCGGCCAGGCGATCCCCAAGTTTCGGTCGTTCCACAGAATGCCGCGTTCATCGGACGGGGAATAGAATCGCGTGCACTTGTACAGGAAAGCCGCGCCGTCGCTGGTCACACAGAATCCGTGCGCGTACCCCGGTGGGATATAGAGCTGGAGGCAGTTCTCGGCGGACAGCTCGACGCCGTACCATTTGCCGAACGTGGGAGAGCCCTTGCGGATATCGAGCACCACGTCGTAGACCGAGCCATACGGCACCATCACCAGCTTGCCTTGGGGTTGCTTAAGTTGGTAGTGCAGACCACGGACGGTTCCGCGCACCGACCATGACAAGTTGTCCTGCACGAATGGACCTTCGATGCCCGCCTGGGCGTAGCGCATTGCGTGGTACGTCTCCATGAAGAATCCGCGCGCATCTTGAAAGATCTCGGGCTCGATCAACACCACTCCTTCCAGTTCGGTCGATATCACACGCACCGCTCCCTCCTCTATTCTCGATCGATGGTCCGTTTGACGGCCCCTAATGAGGGGCCCGCTCTTGCTCCGTTCGGTTGAGAGAAAAAGCGAAGCGAAGGAATAGCGTCGCGCCGATCTTCAGGAGTTCTCATGGCCTTGGGACCACCCTGCAAGATGACCATGCCCCTCACTCAGCTCTTTCCATAGCCCATTGCCGGGACCCATTGCCTTCTTCAAAGCATTGTGGTGCCCTGGGAGAAGAAACGAGGACAAGCTGAATCGCCATGCTCTCCGGTCTGTGCTGTTGAGTCTTTTCAAAGCGTTACGGTTCGTCGCTGCAGTCGCTCGGGTCCGTCGGCGGGTAGAGTTGCCAGAGGCGCTCGATCAGCGGCAGCGCGGCGGGTGTGCTGGGAAGCGTGGGCTCGCTAGGCGGATGATCCCCTGTCAGGATGGTAATGCCTGCTTCCGTCAAGCGGCTCCGGATCGTCTCCACCATAGCTTCCAGGGTGACTTCTGTCCCGAACCGGAGATCGATCACCCGCTTCGTTGGTTCCGTCGGCGGCGGATCGGTGTGAATCAACGCCCAGCAGCGGTCGAAAATCTCGACGCGCATCTCTTCCGGGACGTCGAGCGAAGAAAGTCCGGAAGTGCAGAGCGCCACCACAAACAGGACGAACTGCAGGTCATCCATGCCGGGTCGATGGATATCCAACGAAGGCATGATCGGCGTTCCTTAGCAAAGCAATCGGGCGGAGTCAACGGCAGCCGACTGAGAGTCTGGACAGGCCCAACCCGTGCCCAGTATTATCCTGGCGCAGATGATGTCGTGGAGAGAAAGCCGATGGTGACCATTACGCTCATGGGACAACTCCAAGCTGCTGACGGCGAGCGTGATCTGGCTTGCGAAGTCACCGACCCCATCACGGTGCGACAACTCATCCAACGCCAGGGCCGGAACCTGCGGGACATCCTGCAATTGATGAAGGAAAAGAAAGTGCTGGTGACCGTCAACAAACGGATCGCGAGCATGGATACGGTGGTGCACGACGGCGACGCCATCAAGCTGGTCGGCCACGACGGCACAGGAGGAAGCGGGTTAGGCCCTTCGCTCATCTGACCGGACACGGCGGCGTGCAGGGGCGACGCTGGCGAAAACGGCGATCACGGACGCAGAAGGGCCGATTCCCGTGGGAACCGGCCCTCGCACGTGGGAAACCTATGAAGCCTGAACAGGCGGAATCGCTGAGTTCAGTGCGACCGGGTCGCTTGCGCTCACTTCTTCCCGAGGATGGCGTCCTTAGCGACTTTCGCGACGCGGAACTTGACCACGCGCTTGGCGGGAATCTTGATCGGCTCGCCGGTCTGAGGGTTACGCCCCATGCGCGCCTTCCGATTCGATAACACCAGCTTGCCGATCCCGGGAACGGTGAAGGTGTTCTTCGCCTCCTTGTATGCGAGTGCAGCGAGCTCATCCAGCATCTGGACGGCGGCCTTCTTGGTGATCCCGACCTTCCCCGCCAGGTGATCGGCGATCTGGGACTTCGTCATCGATTTGGCCATACGTACCTCCTTCATATCTCATATGGTGAATAGTAAGTGGCGGCGGCGATCTGGAACTGCCCGTATTCCAGGTCTATTGTGTAGGAACTTTGTCGCAGCCTGTGAAGGGCGCGCAAACCGGCTCAGAGTGTAGCCAAAGCCCTGGAGGCTGTCAACCGGAAAAACGCGCATCTGGCATGGCAAAAAGCATACTCACGCACTCTTGATTGGCAACCGATGTGAGAGTAGAGTTACAGCCAGTTTGCAAGAACTCGAAATCATTCCATTTCACGAGCACGAGGTCCTCATGGGCAAAGAACTACCGATTCTGCCGACCTCCCCGCAAGCGGAAGAGGGGGCGAAGGGAGAATCATACATTTATTGCAGGGTCTTCTGCGGTCGTGAGAATGCCCCCCCGCTCAAACTGCTGCTGGATTTTCTCAAATCGCGCGGCCAAGTTCCCTTGATTCCCAAAATGGATCCCGCGGCGCTCGAAGAATGGGCCTGGGTCCATATCTCCCTGGGATACAACCGTGATCGTAAACCGATCCAACTCTTTTGCCTGCGGGACCGGGGGACCTATAAAGAGGCGTTTGAACAGGAGCAGAAACAATTTCTCGAACGGTTGTCGGTTTACGACGACATTGAAGCCGACCTCGTGCGAGAGCATGTGCGACGGGCTCGGTTCATCGCCACCACGCGATTGGTGAAGGACGATGTGACGGAAGACGGGTACGATTTCAACGGCTGGATCCTGGAGTTTTTCCAAGAGCATTGCAACGGGATCGTCCAGATGGATGGGAAGGGATTCTTTTCGCCGAAAGGCGAGCTGATCGTCGAACTGCAGGACGAGATCTCGTCCGAGATCGACATGGTCTGACCACAATCGGTCTTCCAGTCATACTTGTGTCACAGAGGCCGCAGAGCCGCCTTCCGGTCCTCGCCGACCGGTGGTTCGATCGAGCGCGAGCCGCCCTCCTTGGCCAGCTTCCTTGCCGCAAAGGGTGTTACCAGTGTTGCTTCGGCCCGTTCCCCGTCACCGTGTTGGACATTGTGGAATTACAGCGGGGGCTGGGGCTAATGGAGCCTGTGCGCCGGGATACGATTCAAGACCTCGCCCGCCGATACGTCGCCACGATTGAATCCCGGTATCCCCGCCTCGCCGAACGTCCTTGGCTCGACGACTGGCCCGATGCGGAGATCGATCAGCTGGCCACCGAATTCGCCGAGATCCCCTGTCCTGCGCTTCAACCGGACGGCGGTTGCGGCGTCTATCCGTTCCGGCCGGTCACCTGCCGGATGATGGGCATTCCCGTGGAAGAACGGGGAAGGGTTCACGGGGCCTGCGCGGTGCAGACGTCCGTCCCGCTCATCCGCCTGTCCCGCTCGTTGCGCCTGGAAGAGGAACTCCTGGCGCGGCAGGAAGCCGACGAACTGGACCGTGTCCGCCGAGAGCGGCAGATCGCGGGGGAGGAAATGCTGCTGCCTTATGGATTTCTCCCCGAGCGAGTACCGGAGGTTCTCCGCGCCCACCTGGACAGGGTGTGAAGCGCTGTGATAAGTTCGGCTCTACTTCGTCGGCGGGTGCGCCTGTAGCTCAGTGGATAGAGCACTAGCCTCCGGAGCTAGGGGCCACAGGTTCAAATCCTGTCAGGCGCGCCATACCCCGTTGAGTCGACCACGGCCTAGTGGTCGCTTTTGGCGACAGGGCAACCATTCCCAACGACCGGCGAGTTTCGCGGTGGGCCGTTAGCTCAGCTGGTAGAGCAGCTGACTCTTAATCAGCGGGCCGCAGGTTCGATCCCTGCACGGCCCACCAAACCAAGCTTGCTCGAACCGCCCGCTCTTCATCGGTGTTCCGGTAATGAGCGCGGGCAGAAAAATCCCTCCAGGGCTCTTCTCCCCGTTCAAGCCTCTTCTTCGACCCGGAGGCTATCTGATTGTTCTTGCTGACGGGATAAACGCTACGTGTATCCCTGGTTCCATCCAAACCTCGCTTGCGCGTGCCGCCCGCTCGTTTGAGGTTTATCGAGATTGACGCGACCGGATAGAGTCCTCAATCCACTGGTCCGCCTAGTGCTATCGCTCGCTTGGCGCCACCAGCCGTCTCTATAAAACCATCCCACATCTTTTCCGCGACTCGGCCCGCTCAGTCTCCAACCGCCTTCCAAACCCTCCGATTTCCGAACTGAGATATCTGAAACCATCCTGCCCGACCATCTGGCGTGTCAGCATCCCCTTACAATACTTCCATCTCTGTCGCTCCTCCTACGCAAGTCGGGTTGATTTCTGACAGGGAATGGCGTATTCCCTGCCGACAAAACTCGTGAGCGGGAGCCTTCGGCCGGTTGCATGGCTGAGACAGATCCTTTAGAAGAGGGTCAAATCCTCATAGGATCGCTCTTCAACGAGCCGATGCGTGTCGAGACGGTTCGCGTCGCTGGTTCCTCCACATGGACCGTCGGGCTCGCGGCACACAGACTCAGCGCTTCCGCAGCGTCACGCTCTCTCTGACGGACATCAAAGGCCTCCGTATCCTCGATGCCATCCGCCGGTACGACGGCGACGGACAGAACCTCCGGCTGGGTCTCCAAGCCTACGCGCTCGGCATCGCCTATGAGTTCGATCCCTATTTCGGCCTGTCTATCTCCCGCGTTGATCCGCTGCCCCACCAGCTCGAAGCGGTCTATGACCATCTCCTGAAACTGGCTCGCGTCCGGTTTCTTTTGGCCGATGATGCGAGCGCTGGCAAGACCATCATGGCCGGGTTGCTCATTCGTGAGCTCAAGCTGCGGGGACTCGCCGAGCGCATTCTGATCGTGTGCCCCGCCAACCTGACGTTCCAATGGCAGCGCGAATTAAGGGAAAAGTTCGACGAGAAGTTCGTGGTGTTGAAAGGCGATGACATTCGCGAGCAGTTCGGTATGAACCAGTGGCAGGAGCGCAAGCAGGTCTTGACGTCGCTCGACCTGGCCAAACGCTCGACAATGGTGCCGGGGCTCCGTCAGGTCCACTGGGACCTGGTCATCGTGGATGAAGCCCATCGCATGTCGGCCGCGGACAGCGAACATAAGAGCCAACGGTATCGGCTTGGCGAATTGCTGCGCGATACGAGCGACCATTTGCTCCTGCTCACGGCCACGCCGCACAAGGGAGACCCTGAGAATTTCAGTCTCTTCCTCCAGCTCCTGGACCAGGATGCCTATGCCGATGTGCGGTCCATTCGGGAGGCGATGGACCGTCGTTCAGCCCCCTTCTACCTTCGCCGCACGAAGGAAGCCATGGTCTATTTCCCGGAACGGCAGCCGGACGGCAAGTGGATCGCCAGAAAAATTTTCACCAAACGGATCCCCCACACCGTGGACTTCAAGATCGATGGCGACGAAGATTGGCTCTATCACGCGGTCACCGCCTATGTGAAAGCCCAATCCCATAAGGCGGCAGCCCAAGGGGACGATCCGCGCGCCCGGGCAGTGGGATTCCTGATGGCGCTCTACCAGCGACGGCTCGCCTCCAGCACCTATTCATTACGGCGGTCGTTGGAAAACCGCGCCTGACGACTGGAAGAGGGGCTCAAGCGCGCGCAACAGTTAGCCAGGCTCGTGCCTCCGGAGATCCCCGAGCCAGAGGAGCTGGAGGAAATGGAGGAGAGCGAGCGAGAACGCCTGGAAGAAATCCTGGAGGCCGTCACGCTGGCGGCGGACCCGCAGCAAGTCCGGGATGAGATCGCCGAACTCAGCGCGTTGGCAGAGCAAGCCAAACGGGTAGAAGACGCCGGAGCTGTGCCCGGCCGACCGGCCGGAGAGGCCAAGCTATCTCGCCTCAAGGAGGTCCTGCACGAGCAAGGGTTCTTTGATCGGCAGGACCAGCGGCTTCTGCTCTTCACCGAATTCAAAGACACGCTGGATTACCTGGTCGCCCGCCTCAAGCAATGGGGCTTCCGCGTCGGGTTTATCCACGGCGGCATGAAGCCCGGCTCGCGGGATGAACCAGGGAGCCGGTTGTACGCGGAACAACAGTTCAACGACGGGGCCGTCCAAGTCCTCGTCGCCACGGAGGCGGCGGGCGAGGGCATCAATCTCCAGTGCTGCCACATCCTGTTCAATTACGACATTCCCTGGAATCCCAACCGGCTCGAACAACGGATGGGCCGCATCCATCGCTACGGCCAGATTCATGACTGTCTCATTTTCAGCTTCGTGGCCACGAACACCATCGAAGGCCGCGTCCTTCGGAAGCTGCTCGACAAGCTCCAAGAGATCCGCAACGCGCTCGACGATGACGCAGTCTTCAACGTCGTAGGCGAGGTGCTGCCCGCCGCCCATCTTGAACGCGTGCTCCGGGACTATTATGCGGGGCGCCTGGGTGACGCCGACCTTGAAGATCGGCTGCTCCGCGATGTCAAAGAAGAGCGCTTCCGCGAGATTTGCCAGCATGCGCTGGAAGGGTTGGCCTCGAAGAAGCTCAATCTGACCATGCTCATCGAGCGCCGCGCCCGTGCGCAGGAGCGGCGCATCGTGCCGGAGACAATCGCGCGGTTCATCCGAGAGGTGGCTCCGTCCATTCCCTTCACGCTCAAAGCCGTGCCGTCGTTGCCGCATACGTTTGAGCCTGGTACGACCTCGGCTGCGCTCCGGCGCTTTGAAACCGCTGGAGATTGGAGGTTCCCGGCGTTGGCCAACCGCTACCCACGCCTGTCCACCGATCGCACGGTCGCCGAGACCCACAATCTGGAATGGATCACGCCCGGCCATCCGCTGTTCGAAGCGCTCCGCCGCCATGCGGTGGCGGCGGCGCAGGAGTCCTGGGCGACCGGGGCCTGTTTCTACTCCCTCGATCATGACGCCCCGGCACGGCTAGATTTTTACAGAGCCAAGGTCGTGGACGGATTGGGCGACACCATCCACGAGCGGCTGTTCGCGGTGGAAGTTTCGGATGACGATCTCCCACGCCTGCACGAGCCCAGTGTGCTCGGAAATTTGACTCCTGCGCCGGTGCCGGACCCGCTGCCGGCGATCGCCCACAAGCCGGAGGACCGAGGCTGGCTCAACCAGCGCGTGCTCACGCCGTTCCTCGAAGAAGTGCGCGCCGAGCGGCTGGCCGAGGTGGACCGCATCAAGGCCCATATCGAGCTCTCGCTCACCGAGCTCATTGCGAAGGAAGATCGCCTGATCGGCCGGTTTGGCGAAGAAGCCGAGCGCGGGGTCGAAGGGGCCGCGGGGCGGTTGAAGATGGCGGAAGAGCGCCAGGCCGCCTTGATGGCCCGACGCGAGCGCCGACGGGAGGAATTGGAACGGCAACGCTCACTGACGCTGCAAAACGTCGAGCGGCTCACCAGCATCCTCGTCCTCCCTCATCCGGAACGCCATGCGCCGGAGGTCCAGAAACTGCGGCCCGACTCGGAAACGGAAGCCATCGCCATGCGGGTGGTTATCGAGTATGAACGCGCCCGGGGGCGGACCGTGGAGGATGTGCATGACAAAAATCTCGGCTACGACCTGACGAGCCTCGATCCGACGTCAGGCGAGTTGCGCCTCATCGAGGTCAAGGGCATCGCTGGAGAAAGCGGGACCGTCTGCCTCACCCCGAACGAGAAGCGGATCGCCGAAGATCGCCGCGACTGTTATTGGCTCTACGTGGTGACCCACTGCAAAACCCAGCCGCGCCTGCAAGCGCCCATCAAAGACCCGGCACGGCTCGATTGGCACGAGGTGAAAAAAGTGGATCATTACTACTTGTCGATCGATGCGATGACGCAGCCCATGACAGTGCGGGAGGAACAAGAACCCTACGGAGGGGGAGCATGAGATCCGACGGATCAGACAGATCAGACCGATCGGTCAGATCAGACCGATCTCCAACGCGCCTCCGCCCGTCGGGCGGCTACCGCGCAAGCGCGAGCTTCCAGACCGCCACCCTCATCTACGATGCGACCTACTGGTTCTGCGAGAAATTTCTCGATTCGCGCAGCCGTCTAGTGGACCAGATGGTGCAGGCCGCGCGCTCGGGGCGGCAGAATATCGCGGAAGGCAGTCGCGCTTCCGCCACGTCCTCCCAAACCGAACTGCGGCTGCTCAACACCGCCTGGGCCAGCCTAGAAGAACTGCTCCTTGACTTCGAAGACTATTTGCGGCATCGGCATCTCGTCCAGTGGGCGCCCGACTCGCCCGAAGCACGGGCCGTGCGGGAGGTGCCAAAGCGGTTTAAGGAGGATCGGTCCGATCTGACCGATCTGTCGGATCAAGAGCGCTGGGCGCTCTATGCCCGTTGGTTTGAGGCCGACGATCCGGCCGTGCGGGCCAATGCCATCATTTGCCTGATCCATCAGGCCAATTACCTGCTGGACCAGCAAATTGCCGCGCTGGGGAAGCAGTTCATCGAGCAGGGCGGCTACAGCGAGCAGCTCGCCGCGGCCCGCCTGGCTTTTCGGGGGAAGAAGAATCGGATTGATCCGTCGGATCAGTCTGATCCGTCCGATCCGACCGATCGCATTCCCCCCTGCCCCCAGTGCGGCAAGCCCACGGTGCTGCGCACGGCCAAAAGCGGAAAAAACGCCGGCCATCACTTCTGGGGGTGCTCGGCTTACCCAACTTGCAAGGGGGTGGTGCCTCTATGATCCCCAAAGAATGCAAACGGCTGGCGGAAGTCGACTTTCCCATTGCGACTGTTTCCAAACATGCAGC
>DATLZU010000019.1:0-135531 GCA_035573855.1 Nitrospiraceae bacterium | reverse complement strand
GGTGGAGATGGTAATGCCGGGGGACAATGTGAGCATCACGGCGGAGTTGATTTCGCCGATTGCGATGGATCAGGGGCTGCGATTTGCGATCCGGGAGGGCGGCAAGACCGTGGGCTCCGGGATCGTCACCGAAATCCTGGCCTGACGCAGGGACAATTTGCTCCTATAGCCTCGCTGCCTGGAGTGAAGCGACATGGTCAAAGTTGATCAGCGGATCAGGATCAAACTCAGGGGGTTTGATTATCGGGTGCTTGACCAGTCCGTGGCCGAAATCGTTGAAACGGTCAAGCGGAGCGGTGCCAAGGTTGTCGGTCCGATCCCGTTGCCGACCAGAATCGAGCGTTTTACGGTGCTTCGGTCGACGCACGTGGATAAGAAGTCTCGCGAGCAATTCGAAATAAGGACGCACAAGCGGCTGCTGGACATTATGGAGCCCACACCCGAAACGATGGATTCGCTGATGAAGCTGAATCTGGCTGCCGGAGTGGATGTGGAGATCAAGTTGTGAGCGACCGGCATCGGCCATCGACCCAAGAAGTTGATGGCTAAGATCTGATTGTAGGGAGTTGTCTTGCCATGATTAACGGGCTCTTAGGCAAGAAGCTGGGGATGACTCAGATCTATGACGGAAGTGTCCTGACGCCGGTCACCGTGATCGAGGCGGGTCCTTGTCGGGTCGTCGCGGTCAAGACGCGCGAACGCGATGGGTACGAAGCCGTACAGGTGGCGTTCGGTGAAATTAAAGAGCGGAAACTATCCAAAGCCGAGTTGGGTCATCTGAAGAAGCATCAAGCTCCGCCCAGTCGATGGCTGCGTGAATTTAAAAAGCTCGGGGATGTGACGATCGGGCAGACAATCAGGGTCGATCTATTCAAAAAGGGAGAATGGGTCGATGTCGAGGGGATCTCCAAGGGCAAGGGGTACCAGGGGGTCGTGAAGCGTCATCACTATCGAGGGGGGCCAGAGTCACACGGATCGATGTTCCACCGGGCTCCGGGGTCGATCGGTAGCAGCTCGTTCCCTTCGCGGGTGTGGAAAAACAAAACGCTGCCCGGTCATATGGGCTCGGAGCGGGTCACTGTTCAACGGTTGAAAGTCGTCGAGGCGCGCCCCGAGGAAAACCTTCTGTTCGTGCGAGGAGCGGTTCCCGGGGCGGACAACGGCCTGGTCGTCGTGCGGAAGTCCAAAAAGGGGTAGGTCATGCCGACCGTCGACGTCGTGGATCTCAATAAGCGGAAGGTCGGCACTGTCGTGCTGCCGGAAGAAGTGTTCGGGTGCAAGCCGCAATACGCCTTGGTGCATGAAGCGGTGGTCATGCAGTTGGCGTGCGAGCGCCAAGGTACGGCGTCGACGCTGCGACGGGGCGAGGTGAGCGGGTCCGGGAAAAAACCCTGGAAGCAGAAGCACACAGGGCGGGCTCGTGCGGGGTCGATCCGGTCTCCGCTCTGGCGGCATGGCGGGACGGTGTTCGGTCCCAAACCGCGCAGCTATGCGGTGGCGATGCCGAAGAGGAAGTACCGCGCTGCGCTGCAGAGCGCTCTCTCGGCGAGACTCTCGGACGGGGGCGTGACGGTGGTATCCGATTTTGTGCTCGCGGAACCTAAAACGAAACTGCTGGCCAAGGTGTTGGCCGGACTGGGATTGCTGTCCAGCACGCTCATTGTGGCCGGAGAAAGCCATCATGATCTTGCCAGGGCGGCAAGGAATCTACCCGCTGTGAAACTCGTTCGACCTGAAGAGCTGAATGTGTATGATGTTCTGCGCTATGACGCCATTCTGATTCCGGAGCGCGAACTAGCTCGCGTGAAGGAGGCCTGGTCATGAAAACGGCGCTCCACGATGTCCTGGTTCAACCGTTGTTGACGGAAAAGATCACCTCGATGCGCGAGCGAGAAAACACCGTAGGGTTTCTCGTCCGGCGTGATGCCAACCGGATTCAGATCAAACGGGCGGTGGAAGCGCTGCTGAAAGTCAAGGTTGAGCGGGTCAATGTGCTGAATGTCCGCGGAAAAACCAAACGCTTGGGGCGGTTCATTGGGAAACGCCCCGACTGGAAGAAAGCGTTCGTGAAGCTGAAGCAAGGCGAAAAGCTGGAGCTCTACGAAAGCGCGTAATCCGGTTGCGCAGAAAGAAGCAGGCGCATACATGGCACTCAAAGCATATAGGCCGACGACGCCGGGGCGACGAGGGATGACGGCGCTGTCGGACGAGGGGTTGACGAAGAAGCGACCGGAAAAGGCGCTCACGATGTTCCATCACCGCACCGGAGGGCGAAACACCGACGGGCACATGACGGTTCGCTTTCGGGGCGGGGGGCACAAGCGCCTCTACCGCGTAATCGATTTCAAGCGCGACAAGGTGGGAGTCCCCGCCAAAGTTGCGGCGATCGAATATGACCCCAATCGCTCCGCCCGGATCGCGTTGCTCCACTATGCGGACGGAGAAAAGCGGTACATTCTCGCGCCGGTCGGTCTCAGTGTAGGCGATACAGTCCAATCCGGACCGTCGGCGGAAGTCAGGCCCGGCAACGCGCTTCCCTTGGGGAACATGCCGCTGGGGACGACGATCCACAACATCGAACTCAAGCCCGGCAAGGGCGGGCAGTTGATTCGGAGCGCTGGGGGGTTCGCCCAGGTGATGGGTCGTGATGGCGAGTATGTCCAGGTCCGGTTGAAATCGGGGGAAATGAGGCGGATACTCGCGACCTGCATGGCAACGGTCGGGCAGGTGGGCAATCTCGATCACGAAAACGTGTCGGTGGGCAAAGCAGGGCGATCGCGATGGCGAGGGCGCCGGCCGCACGTCCGTGGCGTGGTCATGAATCCCGTCGACCATCCTCACGGAGGCGGAGAAGGAAAATCCGGTCAAGGTAACCCCCATCCGGTGTCCCCGTGGGGATTGCCGACGAAGGGTTACAAGACGCGTCGGAACAAGGCGACAGACAAATTCATCATCGTCAGGCGAAAGTAATTTAGTAATTTGTTGTTAGGAGCACGCGATGCCCAGATCGGTGAGCAAAGGGGCCTTCGTGGACGCCCACCTGCTCAAGAAGGTGGAGCAGATGAACCAGACCAGGGAGCGCAAGATTATCAAGACATGGTCGCGACGTTCTACAGTGATCCCGGAGATGATCGGCCACACGTTCGCCGTGCACAACGGCAAGAAATTCATTCCGGTGTTCGTGACGGAGAACATGGTCGGCCATAAGTTGGGAGAATTCGCTCCGACCCGGTTCTTTAAAGGACACGGAGCGGCGAAAACTGAGAAAGCTGTTCCGCTGAAATGAGACGGTGTGCGCTTATCGTGAACCGTTACGCGTGCGAAGTGTGAGAGCTAGTTCCTTGCGGTTAGCGAAAGACGTGTAGCGAGGCGGGGGATGGCAGAGGCGAGGGCAATTCTGAGATTTGTGCGGGTTCCACCCCGCAAAGCACGGGTGGTCGTCGATTTGATTCGCGGACAGCAAGTTCCGAAAGCGCTCGCCCTCCTAAAGCACACTCCGCGCGCCGCCGCGAGAGTAGTGGAAAAGGTTCTGCGTTCGGCTGTCGCGAATGCGGAGCAGAAGGAACTGGGGGACCGCGAGGCGATGTGGGTCTCCAGGGCCTATGTCGACGGGGGGCCTATCTATAAACGGTTCAGGGCCCGGTCCATGGGGCGGGCCAACGCGGTACATAAACGGACGAGCCACATCACTATCGTGGTGGCTGCATCGGCGGGTGGCCGGACGAAATAGCAGGCAGGCTGACCAGAGGTCGTTTACTCGACACGGGAGGGGCACGCGGACCATATGGGGCAGAAAACACACCCGGTAGGATATCGGCTGGGGTACAACTACACGTGGAGTTCCCGTTGGTATGCGGGAAAAGAGTTCGCCAAGCTTCTTCACCAGGACATCAAGATCCGCCAGATGGTCAAGGAAAAGCTCTACCACGCCGGCGTGTCGAAAGTGGAGATTGAGCGCTCGGGGGATCAAACGCGAGTCATCATTCACACGGCCAGACCGGGAATCATTATCGGTCGAAAGGGGGCAGAGATCGATAAGCTCAAAGCTGCCTTGGAAAAACAATACGGAGGACAGGTTTACATCACGGTCAAGGAAATCAAGAAGCCCGAACTGGACGCGCAACTTGTCAGCGAAAACATCGCGATGCAATTGGAAAAGCGAGTGGCGTTCCGCCGGGCGATGAAGCGAAGCGTGCAGTCCGCCCTTCGACTCGGGGCTCAGGGGATCAAGATTATGGTCGCCGGTCGGTTGGGCGGGGCGGAAATCGCGCGGACAGAGTGGTATCGAGAAGGGCGGGTTCCTCTTCACACGCTGAGGGCGGAAATCGATTATGGGTTTGCGGAGGCCCGTACCACGATGGGGCAGATCGGCGTGAAGACCTGGATTTATAAGGGTGAATTGCTTCCCTCTCAACAGAAGGGAGGCGGTGGGATCGAGCGGCGCCTTGCGTGATTCGTGCGAATCGCCCGCCCGAACTCAGGTCGACGGAAAATCAGTCAGGGCTGAGGGGACTGTGTGCTAGCACCGAAGAAGGTTAAATTCAGAAAAATGCAGAAAGGCCGGATGCGGGGGAAGGCTTACCGCGGAGGGCAGATCACCCTCGGAGAATTTGGCCTCAAGGCGCTCGAGCCAGGATGGATCACGAGTCGGCAAATCGAGGCCGCCCGCATCGCCATTACGCGACATGTGAAGCGCGGTGGCCAGGTATGGACCAGAATCTTTCCCGACAAACCGATCACGAAAAAACCGGCGGAAACCCGCATGGGGAAGGGCAAGGGCAATCCTGAGTTCTGGGTGGCTGTGGTCAAGCCCGGCCGCATCCTGTACGAGATGGACGGTGTGACGCTGGAAGTGGCGCAGGAGGCCTTGCGATTAGCCGCGCACAAGCTGCCTATCGCGACCAAGTTCGTGACGCGCGGGCAGTTCTAGCGTAAAAGAGCCGCGATGATGGACGTGAAGGAGCTCAGGCAGTTGACGGTTCCCGAGTTAGTGGAGAAGGAAAAACAGCTCAAACAGGAGCTGTTCAATCTCAGATTGCAGCTCGGTACGGGGCGCATCGAGAATCCCATGCAGATTCGGAAGACCAAACGGGATATCGCTCGTGTCAAAACCGTGCTGCGCGAATTGTCCGCCAAAGAGTCCGATGCGTCGACTCAGGCCAGAGGAGCTAGAGGATAGGAGATCATGGGAGAGCGCACCAAGAAACGCCGCGAATGGTTTGGAAACGTTATCAGCAACAAAATGCAGAAAACCGTTGTCGTGGCAGTCGAACGGTCCGTGGTGCATCCTGTCTATAAGAAAGTGATTCGTCGTGTGACGAAGCTCAAGGCCCACGACGAAAACAACATATGTAAGATCGGCGATCGGGTCAAACTGATCGAGACTAGACCCATCAGCCGACATAAACATTTCCGGGTTGTGCAGATCATGGAAAAGGGGCAGCCGGAGACGTAAAGCAGGGTCGAGGCGGTGGTTTGTCGACCGGGTCAATTGACCCGGTCGTGAAACGATCGTCGAATTGCGAAATCGCGAAATCATCATGGTTCAGAATTACACCTACATGGATGTAGCGGACAACTCGGGTGCCAAGCAGGTGATGTGTTTTCACGTGCTCGGCGGGTCGAAGCGGCGATACGGTTCGCTCGGCGATGTGGTCGTGGTCACGGTAAAAGAGGCCATTCCCCAGGCCAGCGTGAAGAAAGGCGACGTGAGCCGCGCCGTCATTGTGCGAACCACCAAGGAAGTCCGCCGAGAAGACGGATCCTATATCAAGTTTGATCGCAACGCCTGCGTGTTGATCAACGCCCAGGGTGAACCAATCGGTACGCGCATTTTTGGCCCGGTCGCGCGTGAGCTGCGGTGGAAGAAATTTATGAAGATCATTTCGCTCGCGCCAGAAGTGCTCTGAGCGCGAGCGAGAGGAACGGCCGTGTACGCGATGAAAAAATCCAGAATCCGCAAAGGAGATCTCGTAATGGTTATCGCGGGGCGTGAGCGTGGCAAGACCGGAAAAGTCCTGTCCGTCGATCCGGTCGCCGGCAAGGTCGTCGTCGAAAAGCTGAACATCATCAAGCGGCACACCAAACCCAATCCGAAGGTTCGACAGGGCGGGATCATCGAGAAAGAAGCCCCGATGGCCATCTCCAACGTCATGTATCTGTGTCCTGTGACGCATAAACCGACGAGACTGGGTGTGAGGGTCCTGGAAGACGGTCGCCGTGCCAGGTTCAGCAAGAAGTCGAAGGAACTGATCGAGTAAATTATCGAGGGATATGCAGGATGGCAAAGGTCGAAAAAGGTCGCGGTGGAAAGACGACGGAACGCAGGGCTCCGGGAAAGAAGGAAGCCGTTCCAGTCGAAACGCCATCCGGTGAGTCGGAGAGCGAGTCGAAATTTGAGCCACGGCTCAGGGAGATGTATCGGAATCAGGTGGTGCCCGCCTTGATGAAGGAATTCGGCTACAAGAATCCGATGCAGGTGCCCCGGTTGGAGCGGATTGTGTTGAACGTCGGGATGGGAGAGGCGATTCAAAATGTCAAGTTACTGGAGAGTGCCGCCAATGAGTTGGCGGTGATCTCGGGACAAAAGCCCGTCATCACGCGGGCCAAAAAGTCGATCGCGGGGTTCAAGCTCCGCCAGGGGATGCCCATCGGCGCAAAGGTGACCTTGCGGAGCCGGCGCATGTATGAGTTTTTCGACCGACTTGTGAGCTTGGCGCTGCCCCGCATCAGGGATTTCCGGGGCGTGTCTCCGAAATCGTTCGACGGGCGCGGCAATTATACGCTGGGGCTGAAGGAACAGTTGATTTTCCCCGAGATCAAATACGATGACGTGATGTCCATCCATGGCATGGACATCACGATCGTAACAACAGCCCGAACCAATGATGAAGGCAAGGCCCTGCTGCGTCACCTGGGGATGCCGTTCAGAGCATGAAACGCCGCGCGTGACTTGTGAGCGATAAGATGGGAGTCAAAGATGGCTCGAAAAGCGTTGAGATTGAAAGCGGCGGCGAAGCCCAAATTCTCCGCCAGAGCGTACAACCGTTGTCCGCTTTGCGGACGGGTAAGAGGTTTTTTGCGTCGCTTTCAAATGTGCAGGATTTGTTTCCGCTTCAGAAGCCTGCGTGGAGAAATCCCCGGCGTACGGAAAGCGAGTTGGTAGGCGACCTGACGCCGAATCGAGAGTGTTGAAATTGAATTGGTCGGACGAGGAATTTATAAGCCAGAACTCGTCGTTCGACATTCGTGTTATCGGAGCGTGACGGTATGGTGACCGATCCCATCGCTGATCTTTTGGTCAGGATCCAAAACGCCGCGCGGCGGCGACATGAAACGGTGTCTGTTCCTGCGTCACGGTTAAAGCGGGAAATCTTGAAGATCCTTCAGGCGGAAGGGTTTATTCACGGCTTCGAGGAGGAGACAGTGGATGGTCATCGGTCCCTGCGCGTGCAGTTGCGGTACATCGGGGAAGACCAGCCCATGATCACCGGCACGAAGCGGATCAGCAAGCCGGGTCGGCGAGTCTATGTTGGGAAACAGGGCATCCCCAAGGTCCGCAACGGTATCGGGGTATCCATCCTTTCGACTTCCAAGGGTTTGATGACCGACCAGCAGTCCAGGCGGGCCGGTCTCGGGGGAGAGGTCTTGTGCTCCGTATGGTAACTCCCTGGGCGGAAACGGTGCAGATCTGAGTTATGTCACGGATAGGACGAAAGCCGATTGCGATTCCCCCGGGTGTCGAGGTGCAGGTCCATGACGGGCTGGTGTCGGTGAAAGGGCCGCTCGGGAAATTGGAGTGGTCCGTGGCTTCGGGCATCGGCGTGTCGGTCACTGACGGCCAGGTGGTCGTCAGCCGTTCAAGCGATGACCGGAAGATCAGGGCGCTCCATGGCTTGGTTCGGGCCGAACTGAACAACATGATTGCTGGTGTCACCAAGGGCTACGAGCGGTCGTTGGAGATCACCGGGGTGGGCTACAAGGCCCAGGTCCAGGGGCAGTCGCTGTTGCTTAGCGTCGGCTATGTCGACCCTGTGACATTTTCTATTCCTCCCGGAATCGAGGTGAAGGTCGACAAGCAGACGGTGATCACGGTTCGAGGAACGGATAAACGCAAGGTCGGGCAGGTTGCGGCAAACATCCGTGCCATCAAGCCTCCCGATGTGTATAAGCAAAAGGGCATTCGTTACGCTGGTGAAGTGCTCCGCAAGAAAGAAGGCAAGACCGGGAAGTAAAGACGGCAATGAGTGTTCTGGAGAAGAAACGGCAATTAGAGCGCCGGAAGCGGCGGGTGCGCAAACGGGTGTTCGGCACCCCCGAGCGACCCCGGCTGAACGTGTTTCGGAGCAAGTCGCACATTTACGCTCAGATCATCGACGATCTCAGAGGTCATACGATCGTCTCTGCGTCGAGTCTCGATCCCGCATTGAGAGCGTCGTTGAAGTCAGGAGGGACGATCGCGGCGGCCAAGGCCGTGGGTAAGCTGCTTGCCGAGCGGGCCAAGGCGGCGAAGGTCCACGCAGTCGTCTTTGACCGGGGAGGTCGGCTCTATCACGGCCGGATCAAAGCCTTGGCGGAAGCGTCCAGAGAGGGTGGGTTACAGTTTTAACCTTCGTGAGGGAGGAAAGGGCGTTCGTGCGGGTCAATCCTGAAGATCTGAGCCTCAAAGATAAGGTAGTGTTCATCAACCGCGTGGCCAAGGTGGTCAAGGGCGGCAAGCGTTTCAACTTTTGCGCACTCGTGGTCGTCGGGGACGGTCAGGGCTGGGTCGGCGTCGGAAAAGGCAAAGCCGCCGAAGTACCTGTCGCGATATCGAAGGCTGTCGAGCAGGCCAAAAAACATCTCGTGCAGGTACCGCTGAAGGACGGGACCATTCCACACGAAGTCCACGGCTTATTTGGCGGAGAGCATGTATTGCTCAAGCCCGCCGCCGAGGGCACCGGCATCATTGCGGGAGGGGCCGTTCGGGCGGTGGTGGAACTCGTCGGTGCTCGCAATGTGATTGCAAAGACACTCGGCCGCGGGAACCCGTTCAACACTGTTCGCGCAACCCTCAACGGCCTACAGCAACTGCGGGATCCGGAACAGGTGTTGCGCCTTCGCCGATCTTCGTCTTCCGACATTGAGCAGCGGTTGAGTGTGGCATGAGCGCCTCCAAACAAGCCAACGCCTCAGGCCGAGGATTGACGATCACGTTGAAGCGGAGTCCGATCGGTACGCCCTGGCGCCACCGCTTAGTGCTGCAGGGGTTGGGGCTTCGTCGAGTGCGTCAGTCCGTTCAACATCCCGACACCCCACAGGTGCGGGGGATGATTCAGAAGGTCGGATATTTATTGGAAGTACGTCCGCAATGAAGCTGCACGAGCTGACTCCGCCTCGCGGAGCGAAAAAACGTCGAAAGCGGGTCGGTCGGGGACCGGGGTCGGGTCACGGTAAGACCGCGACGAAGGGCCACAAGGGGTTGTTGGCGCGATCCGGAGGGGGCAAACGTCCCGGATTTGAAGGTGGGCAAATGCCATTGGTCCGCCGATTGCCCAAGTATGGGTTCACCAATCCGTTCCGACAGGAATACGCCATCGTGAATTTAAAAGCGCTGGCGGGTCTCGGCGCGGTCGATCCTATCACTCCGGAAGTGCTGACCGACGCCGGACTGATCAAACGCAAACATCTGCCGGTCAAGATCCTCGGGCTCGGCGATGTCGGGCGCCCCATGGTCGTGCGGGCTCATAAGTTCAGCAAATCCGCAGAGGCAAAGATTCAAGCGGCTGGGGGGAGAGCCGAGGTCATCCGCGGTGTTTGAGCGACTCCTGACCAGTTTTCAGAATATCTTCAAGATTCCCGAACTGCGCATCCGGATCCTTTTCACGCTCGGGATGCTCATCGTGTACCGGGTGGGTGCGCATATCCCCACGCCTGGTATCAACAACGATGAACTGGCGAAGTTTCTGGTCGAAAAAGGCGGTTCGCTGCTGGGATTCTTGGACATTTTTTCGGGAGGGGCGCTGTCCCGGCTGACGATCTTTGCGCTGGGCATTATGCCCTACATCAGCGCATCGATCATTCTCCAGCTTCTGACAGTGGTGATTCCTCAACTGTCCAAACTGGCCAAGGAGGGCGAACGGGGACGAAAAAAGATCATACAATACACCAGATTCGGCACGGTTGGGATCGCAATGATCCAGGGATTTGGAATTGCGATCGGCCTCGAGGGGATGAATCAAGGCGCATTTGTGTTGAATCCCGGCTGGGGGTTCCGGTTGATGACGGTGATCACGCTTACGGCCGGAACCGGATTTCTAATGTGGCTGGGCGAACAAATCACCGAACGGGGGATCGGGAACGGCATCTCGTTAATCATTTTCGCGGGTATTGTGGCTCGCCTTCCCAGTGCGGTGGCGCAGACGTTCGATCTGTACAAGGTGGGCCAGTTGAGCCTCATGTTGTTGGTCGCTCTGGCGGTCATTATGCTGGCCGTCGTCGCGGCTATCGTGTTTTTGGAAAGCGGGCGCCGGAAGATTCCAGTGCAGTACGCCAAGCGGGTGATCGGGCGCCGGGTCTATGGGGGACAAAGCACCCATATCCCGCTCAAAATTAACACGGCCGGGGTCATTCCACCAATCTTTGCGTCGTCGATCATCGCCTTTCCTGCGACGATCGCCGGGTTTTTCGAAACGCCGTGGATCAAATCGTTGGGGACGCAGCTGGCTCCGGGTTCGCTGCTCTACACGGTCCTGTATGTCGGCTTGATCATTTTCTTTTGTTTTTTCTACACCGCCGTCGTGCTGAACCCAGTCGACATGGCTGACAATATGAAGAAGTACGGAGGGTTCATTCCCGGTATTCGGCCTGGGCAGCGGACTTCCGACTATATCTACAAGGTGCTGACCCGTATTACGTTCGCGGGCTCGATCTATTTGGCGACGGTGTGCGTGATTCCCGAGTTCCTTATCTATAAGTTGAACGTGCCGTTCTATTTCGGCGGAACTTCCTTGCTCATTGTGATCGGGGTAGGACTGGATACCGCGCAACAGATCGAGTCCCACATGCTCATGCGTAACTATGAGGGGTTTTTGGCCAAGGGGCGTCTCAGAGGGCGAAGCGGGTGAACGCACGCCATGCGGCTGGTCTTTCTTGGCGCTCCGGGGGTGGGCAAGGGCACGCAAGCTGATCGGGTGGCGGCCAGGTTTCACCGGCCGAAGGTCTCCACTGGCGACCTGCTTCGGGAGGCGGTCAAGAACAAAACGCCATTGGGATTGGCCGCAAAGAGCGCTATGGACGCCGGTGAGCTGGTTCCCGATACCGTCGTGATCGGGATGGTGCGCGAGAGGCTGGCTGAACCGGATTGCGCGAATGGATTCATTCTGGACGGCTTCCCCAGGACGGTGCCCCAAGCGGAAGAGTTGGCCAAGATCCTGAAAGCTGCTGGAACCCGTCTCGACCGTGTGATTAATTTTCAGGTGCCGCACGAAGAAATTCTCAAGCGGCTAAGCGGTCGACGGAGCTGTCCGAGGTGTCAGGCCGTGTTCCATGTGGATTTTGCCCCTCCGCGGAAGCCCGGACTGTGCGACCGATGCGGCGAGCAGTTGATTCAGAGGAACGATGACCGAAAGGAAACGATCGAAGCCCGCCTGAGGGTGTACGAGGAGCAAACAGCGCCCTTGATCGCGTATTATGATCAGAGGCGACTTTTGTCGAATCTGGATGGATCGGGTTCAGTGGAGTCGGTTCATGAACGGTTGACGGCACTGCTTGCAGGGTTTGGGTTGACATGATTATCTTGAAGACGCCTGAAGAGATCGAGATTATGGCGCAGGCGTCGAAGTTGGTTGCGGAAACCCTGGAAGCCTTAAAAAAGGAAATCCGTCCCGGGGTCACGACCGAACAGCTTGACCGGTTTGCAGAAGAGTTCATCATCGCGCGGGGCGGACGGCCGGCTTTCAAGGGTTACCGGAACTATCCGAAGACACTCTGCACATCCGTGAACGAACAGGTCGTGCACGGCATTCCGTCCAAACGCCCGTTAAAAGAAGGGGACATCGTCGGGCTCGACTTGGGGGTCATCGTTGACGGATTCTATGGAGATGCTGCGATGACGGTAGCCGTTGGAGCAGTTTCTCCTGAAGCGGCGAGGCTCATGAAGGTGACCGAAGAAGCATTGTATCTCGGCATCGAACAAGCGGTCGTCGGCAATCGGCTGTCTGATATCTCGCATGCGATTCAGCGTCACGTGGAGGCTGCGGGATACTCCGTTGTGACCGATTTCGTGGGGCACGGGATCGGGCGCCAACTCCACGAGGAACCGCAGGTGCCGAATTACGGCAAACCGGGGCAGGGCCCTCGGCTTCAATACGGAATGGTTCTGGCCATTGAACCGATGGTGAATATGGGCGGAAGTGCAGTCCGGATCCTGGACGATCAGTGGACAGCGGTAACCAAAGACGGCAGCCTGTCCGCGCACTTTGAGCACACGATCGCGATTCAGCCCAGCGGCCCGGCTCGAATCCTGACAAAGTTGTAGCGGAAAAAAAGGAGAGATCTGTCTTCGTGCCGAAAGAAGGAGTTATTGAAGTCCAGGGAACGGTGGTGGAAACATTGCCGAACGCTATGTTCCGGGTCCAACTCGATAACGGCCACAAGATCTTGGCTCATATTTCCGGTAAGATGCGCATGCATTTCATTCGCATTCTGCCGGGCGACAGGGTGACCGTCGAATTGTCGCCCTATGACTTGACGAGGGGAAGAATCACGTACCGCTTCAAATGAGGGGACGACACGGCGGTCGCAGGCGCAGAGACTTCGGGGTCTTGAACGGGGAGCGGGGTCCATACCATGAAAGTGAAGTCGTCCGTCAAGCCAATCTGTTCGAAATGCAAAGTAGTCCGTCGCCGGGGGGTGGTGCGGGTGTTGTGCGAGAATCCGCGCCACAAACAGCGGCAGGGGTAGAAGCCGTGAACCGTTAAACGTGAGACGGGTCGCTGCCTGTTTCGCGATTAACGTGTCACGTTTAGCGGGTTGGAGGGCGCATGGCTCGGATAGCGGGAGTTGATTTGCCGCGGGAGAAGAGAATCGATGTGGGGCTGACCTATATCTATGGAATCGGTCGGTCCTCGGCCCAGCAAATCTTGAAAAAGGCGGGGGTGGACGGCTCGATTCGGGTCAAAAACCTCAGTGAGGACCAAATCATCAAGTTGCGGGAAATCATCGAGCGGGATTATCGAGTCGAGGGGGACCTGAGGAAGGAAGTGTCAATGAATATCAAACGGCTGATCGACACGGGGACCTACCGGGGCTTGCGGCATCGTAAGGGTTTGCCGGTACGGGGACAACGGACAAGAACCAATGCGCGGACCAGAAAGGGGCGCCGGGCGTCAATCGGGAAGGCGCGTAAACCGGCGGGAGTACCGGGCAGCTAAGAATATAAGCTGATCGCGAAAAGGACATCCCATGAGTGTGAAGAAGGGCAGGAAAAAAGAACGAAAAATCGTCCAGAGCGGGGTGGCGCATGTGCAGGCCTCCTTCAACAACACCATAGTGACCATCACCGACATGAGCGGAAATACGGTGGTCTGGGCGAGCGCCGGCAATCAGGGATTCAAGGGTTCGCGGAAGAGTACGCCCTTCGCCGCGCAGCGGGCTGGAGAGGCCGCCGCCAGGAAAGCGATGGAGTACGGTATGCGCCAGGTCGACGTCTATGTGAATGGGCCGGGCGCTGGACGGGAATCGGCGATCCGGTCGCTCCAAGCCGCCGGTTTGAGGATCAATCTGATCCGCGACGTGACGCCCATCCCCCATAACGGCTGTCGCCCGCCGAAGCGTCGACGAGTGTAAAGAGCGAGGTTAACCGTTAAACGTTGGCGGTGATCGTAAAGAAACGGATCTTTCGATCGAGCGTGTAACGAATTCCGATTCACGAGGAAGAACAATGGCGAAGTACCGTGGTCCGGTTTGTCGGCTGTGTCGCCGTGAAGGGGAAAAGCTCTTTCTAAAGGGCTCCCGTTGTATGACGGAGAAATGCGCGATCGAGCGGCGGAGTTATCCGCCGGGTCAGCATGGCCAGGGACGTCCGCGGATTTCGGATTACAGCCTTCAGTTGAGAGAAAAACAGAAATTGAGACGGATTTATGGCTTGCAGGAACGACAATTCCGGGGGATGTTCGAAAGAGCCGAGCGACAAGCGGGGGTCACCGGCGAGTCTTTGCTGCGTTTGCTCGAATGCCGGCTCGACAACGTGGTGTATCGTCTGGGGTTCGGCTCCTCGAGGAAAGAAGCACGTCAACTAGTGAATCACGGCCATGTGCTTCTGAACGGCCGGAGAACGAATATCCCGGGGGCGATTGTGAAAGTCGGGGACGTCGTCGAGATCCGGCCCAAAAGCCGGAGCCTGGTATCGGTGTTGGCCGCCCTGGAAGCTGTGGACGGGCGGGGGATCCCCGAGTGGTTGGAACTGGATCGGGTTGCCTTCAAAGGGACAGTTCGAGCGCTGCCGACAAAGGAGCAGATCGGACTTCCCGTCAATGAGCAGATGGTCGTGGAGTTGTATTCCAGATAGGACCTCGATTCTGCTGGAATCAACGACCGGCTTCCGGACGACTGGCTTTCTGGTCCAATGGATGAAGTGAAGGGGGAATCATGATCAAGGCGATGAAGGACTTTCAGATCCCGATGCGGGTCGAGGTCGACAAAGAAACTCTCTCCCCGACGTACGGCAGATTCACGGCGGAGGCTTTCGAGAGAGGATTTGGGACGACTATCGGCAACTCGCTCCGACGGGTACTGCTGTCGTCCTTGACCGGCGCCGCCGTGACCACTGTCCGGATCGAGGGGGTCCTGCACGAATTTTCGACGATTCCGGGTGTGACGGAGGATGTCACGTCGATCATTCTCAATGTGAAGAGTCTCCGGCTGGCTCTCCACTCCGACAAGCCGAAAACGATTCGCCTCAAAAAGAAGGGACCCGGTGAGGCGAAAGGTTCGGACATCGTTCACGACGGCGACATCACCATTCTCACGCCGGATCTGCACATCGCCACGCTGGACAAAGATGCCACGCTCGACATGGAGATGGTTGTCAAGCACGGGCGTGGCTATGTGCCAGCGGAGCGGAATAAAGAGGAGGGGTTGCCTATCGGCGTCATTGCGGTGGACTCCATCTTCTCACCCATCAAGCGGGTGAACTTCCACGTGGAAAACGCCAGGGTCGGTCGTGTGACTGATTATGACAAGTTGACGTTGGAAATTTGGACGGACGGCACGATTACGCCGCAGGATGCGCTCTCTACGGCCGCGAGCATTCTGCGCGATCATCTGGATATCTTCATCAATCCGGAGGAGCGGGCGGAAGCCAAGCCGGAAGCGGCTAAGGACGAGCGAACGCACGAAATCAACAAGAACCTGTTCCGGAGCGTCAACGAGTTGGAGCTGTCGGTCCGGGCCGCCAACTGTCTCAAGAACGCGAACATCAAAACCATCGCCGATCTCGTCCAGAAAACCGAGGTCGAGATGCTCAAGACCAAGAACTTTGGCAAGAAATCGCTCAACGAGATCAAGGAAGTTCTAGCGGGCATGGGCTTGAGTCTGGGCATGAAGTTGGATGGGTTGCCGTCCGGCGATGGGAATCCCAAATCCGATTCATAAACGAGGGGAGCTGCCGTGCGTCACAGGAAAAAAGGGAGGCAACTCGGCCGCAAGACCAAGCATCGATGGGCGCTGTTTCGGAGTCTGGTGACGTCGCTGCTCGATCAAGAGCGCATTGAAACGACGGAGGCCAAGGCCAAAGAGGTGCGCGGGTTCGCCGAGCGGATGATCACGCTGGGAAAAGAAGGGACGTTACCCGCCAGGCGGCGTGCGCTCGGGTTTCTCCGAAACAAAGCCGTGGTCTCGAAATTATTCGACGATGTCGCGTTGCGGTTTCGCGATCGTCCGGGCGGATATACGCGCATCATCAAGACGCGTCGTCGCGTCGGCGACGCGGCCGAGATGGTTGCGATCGAGTTAGTCTCCAGAGCGGGTGTTTCCGACCAGGCCAAGCCGCCCGCATCCGGGAAGGCCGGAGATCAAAAGAAGGGAGGGGCATCCAAACAATCGACGCCGGAAATGTCTGACAGCTCTTCTGCTTAAGCAAGGTTTGGGTGGTGGTGTTGAAGCTGTCCCCCACGTCTTGTCTCCCCCGCGTTACTCTTCTTCGTGAATCTTAAGCATGGTCTGGGCGAGCTTACGGCGTTGCGTTTACTTGCACCGCCCGCCATGCTATTATCGTGCCAGCACAAGTTTTCATGGATGTACTGTGAAGAAAGCGGAGTGACGGGAAGTGTGGCAGCGTTGGTTCCGCGGATTTTTACTCGCCATGAGCGCCATGTTTGCCTCGTTTCTTGTCTACCTGTTGTTGACCCGCGCTGAATCGATTTCCTCCTCCAAGCTTACCCCGGCGACCGACTTTGAACAGGCCGACGCAAGCATCCAGGGATTTACCTTCGTGCAAACGAAGGACGGCGCCGTACAGTGGGAGGTACGTGCCCAGAAAGCTCGCTTGTTCGAGGGGGAAAACCGAGCCGTTCTGGATCGAGTCCGTATCACTCTTTACGGAGATAAGGGACGTGAATTTACTTTACAAGGGGATGAAGGGATGCTCGACACCATGAAAAAAAATTTCATCCTCTCCAATCAAACCGATCCGATCGTCGTGCACACCGAAAGCGGGTATACAATTTATACGAACCATCTGACATGGAACGAAGAACGGGGTGAAATCAGCACGGCCGAGCCCGTAGCGATCGTAGGTCATGGGTTGCACGTGAACGGTCGTGGGCTGATCGGGAAGGTGCAGTCCGAAGAATTTCAGGTTCTCGAAGACGTCCATGTGGATATTCATCACGCTGATTAGCGCGTTTGGACTGGGGCTAGCGGAACACGTTCATTCGTCGGAGTCTCGTGAGGCGAAAGCGGCCTTTTCTTCGAACACCAGCACGACGATCACCGCGCAAAAAATGACTGTCCGCAACCAGGACAGCAAGGCCGTTTTTGAAGGTGCAGTGGTACTGATCAAGGGGTCGCTGGTGGTTCATTCCGATCGTATGGTGGTGTCATTTCGACCGGCTGACACGGAGGGGAAAGAGAAATCCAATGGCGATCGGAGCGGAGGGCGGGGGACTGCGGAAGGCTCCGGTCGGAAGCGCGAGGCTATTCCTGCCATGTCGAACCGAGCGGTCAGCATGATCGAAGCGATCGGGCGGGTCAGGATCGAAAAAGACGATGGACGGGCGACCTGCCAAAAGGCGGTCTACTATCAAGACGAAGAGAAGATTGTGCTGACCGGTGACCCGGTGGCTTGGCAAAAAGGAACGCGGGTCAGTGGGAAGCGGATTACGATGTTTCTCGCCGAAGATCGAAGCGTTGTCGAAGGCGGTTCTCGCGTGACGATCGAGGGAGAAGCAGGAGGGCGCTAATGCTGGATGCCTGCGCGTTGACCGGTTCAAAGGCCGAGCCTGTAACGAGTTCCTGTGAATTGGGCGAGCTCCTGTCGGCGACCGGTCTGGTGAAGAGCTTTAAGGGAAGAACCGTCGTGAAAGGCGTCTCGCTGGAGGTACGGGCCGGCGAAGTGGTCGGTTTACTCGGACCGAATGGAGCCGGTAAGACCACCATTTTCGACATGATGGTTGGGCTTTGTCAGCCGGACTCCGGCGATATTTACTTGAACGGCGAGATGGTCACGGATCTGCCGATGTATAAGCGGGCGCGGAAGGGAATCGGATATCTCCCCCAGGAGTCGTCGGTCTTCCGCCGCCTCACGGTCGAAGAAAACATTTTGGCGATTCTCGAAATGCTGGACCTTGGGGCGACGGAGCGCGAACAGCGAGTCGAGGCGTTGTTGGGGGAACTGGAATTGACCCATCTTCGAACAAGCAAAGCCTACTCTCTTTCGGGAGGAGAGCGGCGCCGGTTGGAAATTACCAGAGCCTTGGCGACGCAACCTCTCTTTCTGCTGCTCGACGAACCGTTCGCGGGCATCGATCCGATCGCCGTGGCGGATATCCAGCAGATCATCGCTCGCCTCAAGCAGAAACACATCGGGATCTTGATCACCGACCACAATGTGCAGGAAACGCTGTCCGTTACGGATCGGGCCTACATCATCAATGAGGGACGGATCCTGGAAGCCGGCTCTCCGGAAGTCATCGTGAACAGTGCGACGGCGCGGGCGGTCTACTTGGGCGAGCGGTTCCGGCTCTGATGGGTATGGGTGATGGTGCAAAGGTAGCAATATGAAACTGCGACTTGATCTTCGGCTCAGCCAGAAGCTCATCATGACTCCTCAGTTGCAGCAGGCGATCAAGCTGCTGCAGCTTTCACGGTTGGAACTTCAGCAGAGTTTGGCCCAGCACCTGATGGAGAATCCTCTGTTGGAAGAGGTGCCCGCCGAGGCCGAAGAAAACGGCTCGGCCGGATCCGATGAAGCCGACCTGGACGGAACCGAGTACTCGCGGTCATCCGGCCGAGGCGGAGCCGACGATGAGGGATCCACGGGTGGGGACGAGAGTCCGGAAGATCTCACGGCAGCGGGTTGGGAAGACTACTTCGACAGCGATCGCCGCGCCGGCGATACGGAATATCCTTCCTCTGTTCAGGATGAGTTTCCTTCCTATGACCAGACGGTCGCCAGGGCAACCTCGCTGGAAGATCATTTGCTGTGGCAGCTTTCATTGTCCGGTCTTTCAGATCGCCACAAGGCAATCGGACGTTTGATCGTCGGGAATATCGACGACGACGGCTATCTGCGGATTCCGCTGACCGAAGTCGTCGAAGGCACCGAGTTCTCTGTCGAGGAAGCGGAATCGGTGCTGAAAGTGATCCAAACATTCGATCCCAGCGGTGTCGGCGCCCGCGATTTATCGGAGTGTCTTCTGCTTCAGTTGGGCTATCTGGGACGCGGTCCGATCGGATCGATCGGAGCGAGGCCCGGCGCATTAAGAGGGTCGGTGGTCGAGGCGATTATTCTGCACCATCTGAAGGACTTGGAGAAAAAGCAATACGGACGCATCGCCAAAGCGCTCAATGTCTCGCTGGAAGAAGTGTGCCAGGCAACGAAGATCATCGAGGGACTGGAGCCGAAGCCCGGCCGTCCATTCGCGAACACCCACAATTATGCGATTGTGCCAGATGTCTTTGTGGTCAAAAACGAAGGTGAGTGGGTAGTCTTGCTTAACGACGACGGTCTCCCCCGCCTGAGAATCAGCCCTTATTACAAGCAACTGATGGCCGGTGGACACTCCCCGGAGACCAAGGCCTATCTGGACGAGAAATTGCGAGCTGCACAGTGGGTCATCCGCAGCATCGAGCAGCGGAACAAGACAATCGTGAAGGTTGTCTCCAGCATCGTCAAGTTTCAGCAACAGTTTTTCGAGCACGGGGTCCAATATTTGAAGCCGCTTGTGTTAAAACAAGTGGCCGAGGACATCGGCATGCACGAATCGACGATCAGTCGCGTGACGGCCAACAAATACATGTACTGCCCGCAGGGCATGTTGGAGCTGAAGTTCTTTTTCAACGCCGGGCTCCAGCGCGCCGACCAGCCGACTGATATGTTGTCTTCCGTCACCGTCCGTGAGATGATTCGGAAAATGGTGGCGGAGGAAGATGCCACCCGCCCATTGAAGGATGAGGAGATTGCGGCCCGATTGCGGAAGCAGAACATCGTCATTGCGCGCCGGACCGTAGCGAAATACCGAGCAGAAGAGAATATTCCGTCAGCCAACCAGCGCAAGCGCTTCTTCTAAGGCCCGTTCTTCGCCATCATCGATCAGATCGGTAGAGCAAGATGAAAGCCTGTCGTGTGCCACGCGCGGCGTCGCACCGGACGCCCGTGCCTGTGGACGAGCAAAAGGATGGAGCAAGGCGCCTACATGCGATTTGGGACAACGCAGGAGATATGAGGGACAACGATGCAAGTGCTGCTGACCGGGCGACATGTTGAAATCACCGCCGCGCTCAGGCGGTACGTGGAGACCAAGCTGAAGCGGTTGGAGCGGTTCGGCGTCAAGTTGAGCAATATTCAGGTCGTCGTCGGGGTCGAAAAGTTCCGGCACACCGCGGAAGCGACCTGCATGCTCAACGGAAGGGCGATTCAAGCCAAAGTATCGACTGAGGAGATGTACGCATCCATTGATCAATTGGTCGACAAGGTCGAAAGTCAGATTCGGAAGCGAAAAGACCGGTTGATCAATCATAAAGGCGGTTCGCAGAGAAAAGCATTGAGACCCAAGGAACGCGCGCCTGCGACGCAAGCGGTCGAAGTCAAGATGGTGCGTTCAGCCGCACCCGTTCTTCGCTTGAACGATGCGGTGGCAAAGTTGGGCGAGAATCCATCGGCTATCCTTGTTTTCGTCAACGAGGCGTCGAATACATTGCAGGTGCTCAGGCGGCTCGCCAGCGGCGAGGTCGAATTGATCGATCCGGAGCCGCAAGCGCCCATGGAATTACATGTCCGCGCTTAACCTTGTAATTATCAGCGGTCTTTCGGGGTCGGGCAAAACCCACGCGCTCAAGTTTTTCGAAGACGAGGGGTATTTCTGTGTGGACAACCTCCCGGTGGCGCTTTTGCCCACCTTCGTCGAGCTTTGCAATCAGCAAGGTGGTGAGATCAAGAACGTGGCGCTCGGAATCGATATTCGGGAACGGGTGTTTTTTTCGGATTTTGTAAGCATCCTTGATCGGGTCAAGGCTTTGGGCCATTCCGTCGAATTGGTGTTTTTGGAAGCCAAGGAAGAGGTGCTCGTCCGTCGATTTTCTGAGTCCAGGCGCCCCCACCCGTTGTTGCCGCATTTGCCGGTTCTGGAAGGCGTGCGCTTCGAAAGGGAACGGATGACGGAACTGCGCGGTCAAGCCGACCGCATTATTGATACGTCCGATCTGACGGTGCATGAGCTGAAAGATCTTCTCGCGCGCCAATTCAAGCGAGAAGAAGGACCACATCGCCTCACGATCTCTTTGGTGACGTTCGGGTTCAAGTTCGGTGTTCCTTACGACATCGATTTATTGTTTGACGTCCGTTTCCTGCGAAATCCCTTTTTTGTCTCGGAGCTCAAGCCGCTCACGGGTGAAGATCCGCGCGTCAGGACCTATGTTCTCAGCGATCCCGACGCGATCGCATTCCTCGGGCTGGTTGAAGGCATGCTCAAGTTCCTTATTCCCCTCTTCGAACGCGAGCGTCGGAGCTACCTGACCATCGCGCTGGGTTGCACGGGAGGACGCCATCGTTCCGTTGCACTCGCTCTGCGTCTGCGGGATAGTCTCGCCAACATGGGGCATGAGGTCACGCTTGTGCATCGCGATCTTCACAAGGCCTAGCCCGCATTATCCTTCTACCGAGGGCTTCGTCCGCAACCGCCGACGCGCTGCGAATTAGGTATCCCTCCCTTAGATCTCCGCATGGGCACCCATGGCTTTTCCCATCGGAATCAGTCCGACGATCCAGGCGCCTCAGCAGTGCGATCACGAACCTTTGCGAACAACGCAGGCCGGCCAGGCGCTCCTCTGACGAGTCGCTAGAACATACCATGCCGCTTTCACCGCGTGCGCGCAGTGAGGGTTTGCTTGACAGGTGTAGCATATTGACTATACTTGCAACGTAACTCCAATCGTCTGCATTTCTTAAGTAAGGCTGCGGCGGATTTGTGAAGAAGTCGAAAACCGTTCCAGAGAATAAGAAGAAGTGGTACAAGACGAATCAGATTTGTGACCTCTTCGACGTTTCCCGAGCAACCCTGTTCCGATGGGAGCGAGAAGGGTTGATATCGGGCCCACCTCGCGACTGGCGTAACTGGAGGCTCTACACGCCGGAGAACGTCAAGGAGATCAAAAAATTCATTCGGGCGCGGAAAGCGGTTCTCTGAGAGAGGTAGACGCATGCTCGGTTCGTTCAAAAGTCTGCTCGATGCCGATGTCTTTGCGATGTTTTCCCCGAAGCGTCAGTTGGTCGGGTTGGACATCGGTTCGAGCGGGATTAAGCTGGTGCAGCTCAAGGAGAACAGGGGACGGTATGTGCTGCAGAAGTTCGGCGTACAGGCCCTCGAACCCGAGGTGATCGTGGACGGCACGGTGATGGACGAGGCGCGGGTCGTCTCGGCCATCAAGGAACTCATGGAAGAAAACAACGTCAAATTGAAGAACGTCGCAATTTCCATTTCCGGACACGCGGTGATCATCAAGAAAATCACCTTGCCGCCGATGCCGGAGGAAGAACTTGAAGAACAGGTCAAGCTCGCTGCGGAACAGTACATCCCCTTCGACATCAACGAAGTCAATCTGGATTTTCATGTGCTGAATCCCTCGAAAGTCGGCAACGACGCCGAACCACAGATGTCCATCATCCTGGTCGCGGCCAAAAAAGACAAGGTCAACGAGCTGACCGAGTTGGTCAAAGGGGCCGGTTTGGTTCCCGTCGTTATGGATGTTGATGCATTTGCGGTCGAGAATATGCACGCGATCAATTATCCGGTGGCCCAAGAAGACACAACCGCGCTGGTCAATCTCGGCGCCAGCGTCATGAACGTGAACATCGTTAAAGGCGGGACATCCCTGTTCACCCGCGATATTCCGCTGGGAGGCAATCGTTATACCGAAGCCATCCAGCGGGAAATGGGCATGTCGTATGAAGAAGCGGAAGAGGCGAAGAAAGGCCGACACGTTGAGGGAAGCGACCGACAAACCGTCGCTCGCGTCATCGACAGCGTCAATGCTGAGGTAGCGTCCGAAATCGCGAGGACGGTCGATTACTTCAAGACCACGTCTCCTGAAGGGGACATTGATCGGGTCTTACTGTGCGGAGGAGGCGCAAAAGTTGCCGGGCTGAGCCAACAGTTGTGCGACCGGATGCGCGTTGAGGTCGAACTCGCCAACCCGTTCAACGAAATCGACACCTCGGTCAGCGGCATCGATCCGGAAACGTTAGAGGAATTGGCGCCCCTCGCCGCAGTCGGCGTGGGGTTGGCGCTGCGGACGGTGGGTGATCGATGATCAGAATCAATCTCCTCCAAGGGCCGAGGGCACGGAAGCCCAAGCAGCAATGGGATGTCAGGGCTGAGGCGTTGCTGGGGGTCGGAGCGCTTGTGATCACACTAACCGGATGCTGGTGGTATTCCTCATCGTTGGACGAGGAGATCGAAAGGCATCAGACCGGAAAACAGGAAAAGGAAAAGCAGTTGGCGCTCCTCAAAGAGCAGCTCAAACAGGTCGAGGATTTTGAAGCCAAGAAGAAGCTGCTCGAGGACAAGAATCGTATCATCGAGCAATTGGAAAAATCGCGTTCGGGGCCTGTCCGCGTGTTGGATTATGTCAGCCAGAGTCTGGAACCCCTCAAACTGTGGCTTGTCCGGTTGAGCGTGCAGGGCAACAACGTGGAACTGGAAGGGCGAGCCCTTTCCAACGACGACATCGTGGAATTCGTCAACAACCTGCGACGCACGGACTATTTCACCAACATCAGGTTATTGGAAAGTCGCTCGGCGCAAGAGAGCAAGATCAACGTGTATCAATTTAAACTCGGATTCGCATTGAAAGGCTGACATGGCCCTGTCTGGTCTCAACCTGGAATCTCTGCGCGGCGTTCCTCCGACTCAGAAGATCGCGTTGCTGGGGCTGTTCCTTGCCGGCATTGTCGTGGGGTTCTATTACTATATTGTCGAGCCCAAGAGCATGGTCATTGCGGGACTGCAGACCGAGATCGCCAAGTTGGATACCGACATTCAAACCTTGACCATCAAAGTCAAACACCTTGACGAGCTGATCGCTGCCAACAAACAGTTGGAGATCGATTTGGCCAAGAAAAAGGAGCGGCTTCCGCCCGAGGAAGAGGCGGTCATGCTGCTCAAGCAACTGTCCGATCTCGGAGTCAAATTGGGTCTGGATATCAAGTTGTGGAAGCCTGGTGCGCAAACGGAGGATCCGTCCAAACTCTTCGTCAGGATGCCGGTCAGCGTCGAGGTGGCTGGTGGGTACCACACGGCGGCTCTGTTCTTCGATCGGATCAACAAATTGCCTCGAATCATCAACGTCTCCGATCTCAAAATGGGTTCTCCGCGCATCGAACAGGGACGGGTAGTGACCCAGACGGTGTTCGACCTTGTCGCCTTTGCCGCGCCGCAGGAAAAAAAAGGAACGCCGGCCGCCAAGAAGTAAAGCCGAACGCATGACACATGATCGATGGATTACGGAAAAGACGACTGGAAGAAAAGAATTCCGTCGGAGATAGGTGTCCCCGGACGTTCGCTGTTGTCCTCGGCTGGGGGCTCGTCGTTTGTGTCGGTCCGTTCGGGTTCGATCATGCCTTATCGCAGGACGCAGCCGCAGCCCAGCACATGAGGCAGATCAACCAGATGAGGTCCGACTCGCTGAAAGTGACTCCGATGACGGATGTGCCAAGACAGGCGCCGGGCAGCGTTGCAGCGCCGCCAATCGAGCCGGTTGGATCGTCCACAGAGCCTATGCTGACGTCTGAGTCAGGAGGATTTTCGTATGACCCGTCGGGGCGGCGTGATCCCTTTGCCCCCATTGTGCAGCAGGGGCAGGGTATCGGTCCGGCTGATGAGAATTTGCCGCCGCTTCAGCGAGTCGGCCTGACTGAATTGACCCTCATTGGAATTGTCTGGGGTGCATACGGATACACCGCAATGGTGCAGACGCCTGACGGGAAGGGCTATGCGGTCCGACGCGGGACGCGCATCGGTCCGAATAACGGCGTGGTCAGCGCGATTACGGAGCGAGGCATCATTGTCCAGGAACGATTCACAGACATTTACGGAAAAAAGCAGGAGCGGGAGTACGTCAAGCTTCTGCATGCGAAAGAGGGCCAAGAATGAGCCGCATACGTCGCCACTCACGAATTGTTCTGAGCTGGGTTGCCTTTTGGGCGATCGGGGGCCCCGCGCTTGCATTCGGCGGCGCGGACACCGTCCCGGATGCGGCCGGTGCGCGTGGCGGCTTCTCGATCGTCGATGCGAACGTTGGGGGACCAGAAGTCGCCGAGGCGATGGACGATGCGGGGTCGGCGGGGTACGGTGTGGGAATGCCGGTCCGGGTACGCGCGCAAGCCGGTGTCGTCGACAGGATCGACGTGAAACGAAGCGCGGAGGAAGTTACCGTGTTGGTGTCGGGTGACGGTCGGTTCCGGTATCGTGAACAATTGATCGACGGCACTCGACTCATTCTGGATCTGGCCGACGTGGCATCGGCCGTCCCGTTCCCGGTCCTGACCATCGATCACCCGCTCTTGAAGCGGATCAGGATTGGCAACCATCCGGATAAGATTCGGCTGGTGTTTGATCTGTCTGGGCCGGTCCGTCATGACGTGCATCTCGAGGACGGGCGAATCGTCGTCAGGTTGATGAACCGGCCGGAACCGGCGGAACCGGCGGTTTCGACTCCGCGGTTCATGATGGATGGGAAGTCGAGCGCTCAGGTGGTTGGAACGTCGAGCGGAACGTTCAAACCGGCTCTGTGGGTCGAGCGCGCCCCTCGCCGTGCGGTTGCACCGCGTCTTGCGCAAATGGCGACCGAGCCGAATGACAAAGAGGGCAAAGAAAGCAGGGAATCTGACATGGTGACCGGTCAGACCCGGTTTGTCGGCCGGAGAATCTCGCTCGATTTCCAACAGGCCGACATCACGAATGTGTTGCGTCTCATCGCCGAAGTCAGCGGGTTCAACATCGTAGTGGGAGAAGGGGTCAAAGCGAAGGTCACGATGAAGCTGGTCAGCGTGCCCTGGGATCAAGCGTTGGACATGTTGCTGCGAATGAACGGGTTGGGCATGATCAAACAGGGTAACATCGTCTGGGTTGACACTTTGGCCAATATCGCCAAGCAGCAAGACGATGAAGCGCGGGTCAAGGAATCCAAGACCAAAGCAGAACCGTTGGTCACGCGGGTATTCTACATTCGCAATGTTAACGCCCAGGAGTTGATGACTTCGTTGCGACAGTATTTGAGTCCCCGGGGCACAATGAACTTCAACGTAGCCAGCAATGCGCTGGTGGTGAAGGATACCGAATCGCAGATGGTGGCCTTCAAGCAACTGGTGGAAGGATTAGACTTGGAGTTACCGCAGGTACAGATCGAAGCGCGGATCGTTCAGGCTGATACCACCTATACCCGTTCCCTTGGCGTGCAGTGGGGAATCCAGAACGTGAACCAAATGGGTCCTTCCTTCGGAGTGGCCAATTTCCGCAGCGGGAATACAGGAGCCTTCGGTGCCCAAGCTTCGGATTTTCTGGTCAACCTGCCTGCGGCCGTGACCGGCCTTGCCGCCACGCCCGCGGCAGGTTTTACGTTCGGCAAGGCCGACGGAGCCTTACTCGATCTCCGACTCTCGGCGGGAGAACTCCTTGGATTGACCAAGGTGATCGCAGCGCCCAAGATCACGACACTGGACAAGCGCGACGCGAAGATCGCGCAGGGCGAATCGATTCCCTTCCAGACCACCTCACTGCAGGGGACCCAGACGACGTTTGTTGACGCCAACCTCGAACTGAACGTGACGCCGCAGATTACATCCCGCGACCCCAAAGAAATCGGAAAACAGATTCTGCTGAAGGTCCGGGCGACTCGCAATGCGGTCGGCGCCAGGAGCAATCCCGCTGGTCCCAGCATTGATCGGCGCGAGGCCACCACCCAAGTCATGGTGCGGGACGGAGAGACCATGGTCATCGGCGGTGTGTTCGTCGATACTCAGACCAACACGGTCACGGGGGTCCCGTATCTGTCCAGGATTCCAGTTCTCGGCTGGCTTTTCAAGAGTAAGACCGAAAGCGTGGCGAAACAGGAACTGCTCATCTTCTTAACACCAACCATCGTCAAGAGTTCTTGACACCCGCCGTCGCAACACGTTACAAGTCCCCCCGGTAACTCATCATGCTGCGCTATTTGAACGGGGGCGAATCCCACGGTAAGTATCTCGTTGCCGTCCTGGAGGGCGTTCCCGCCGGGCTTCCGCTCACACCTGACATGATCAACCAGGACCTGGCCCGCCGCCAGAAGGGTTATGGCCGGGGGGGGCGCATGCGCGTGGAGGAAGACCAGGTCGAGTTCGCCTGCGGGGTGCGGAAAGGGCTGACCATCGGTAACCCGATCGGCCTGCTCATCGCGAACAAGGACTGGGAGAATTGGAAGGACGTCATGGCCGTCGAGCCGGGGCCGATCCCTCCGGAGAAAGTGGTCACCAGACCGCGGCCTGGCCACGCCGATTTGGTCGGAGCCATCAAGTACGGTCATCGGGACATCCGGAACGTCCTCGAAAAAGCCAGCGCCAGGGAAACGGCGATTCGCGTGGCGGTCGGCGGAGTGGCCAAGGCGTTGCTCGGCCATTTCGGGATGCGGGTGGTCAGCTACACGGTGGAGATCGGCGGCATCGCCGCCAAACGATGCGACGATCCGATCGAAGCCTATGAACGGGCCGAAGCGTCGGAGGTCCGTTCGCCAGATCCGGAGGCCGGCGCGAAAATGGTGGAGCAGATCAGAACGGCCAAACATCGGGGCGACACGCTCGGGGGGGTCTTCGAGGTTGTGGTCACGAATCCCCCGATCGGCCTGGGTTCCTACGCACAATGGGACCGGCGGCTCAGCGCGCGCCTGGCTATGGCGGCGATGAGCATCCAGGCCATGAAAGGGGTGGAGATCGGCATGGGGTTTGAGGCGGCCCGCCGTTTCGGATCGGAGGTCCACGACGAGATTTATTACGATCATACAGGCCGGGAGTTCGTCCGCAAGACCAACAACGCGGGTGGGTTGGAAGGCGGGATCACCAACGGCCAGCCCATCGTCCTTCGGGTGGCCATGAAGCCGATCTCGACTCTGTACAGTCCTAAAAAGAGCGTGGATATTGAAACCAAAGAGCCCTTCGATGCCGCGGTGGAACGTTCGGATATCTGCACCGTGCCGGCCGCCGGCGTGGTGGGGGAGGCGGTGGTCGCCTTCGAGATGGCCAATGCGCTGATCGAGAAGTTCGGCGGCGACAGTCTGGAAGAGATGAAGCGTAACTTCGACGCGTATCAGGCTTACGTAAAAGCCTTTTAGTTTCCCTCTGGGGTGTGCTACCATCCTCCGCGTTTTGACCGCCTTTTTTTCCGCTGCGACAGCGCTGTCGACCGTCGGATTTGCCAGTGGCAAGCGGCGGTACGTCCTGGCGCAGGCGATCGGACGGGCCGTGAACACTCCTGGAGCGACCACCGTGGAGGTGCTCGGGAAGTACGAAGTGCGGGTCTCGCTCGCCGAGCGAAGCTACGACATCCTCATTGCGCGTGGATCGCTGCAAGAGATCGGGTCCGTCCTCGGCCGGCTCGGGCTCTCGAACACAGTCGGGATCGTTACAGACCGCCATGTGGCGGAACGGTATCTGACGCGAATTGTGCGCTCGGTCAAGGCGGCCGGCTTCCGGGCGGTGCCGATCATCCTGCCGGCGGGCGAACGGAGCAAGACGCTGCGATCGGTGTCCAAGATTCTGGATGAACTGATCGCTGCCAAGTTCGAACGGCGGTCGGCCCTAATAGCCCTGGGGGGTGGCGTCATTGGGGATCTCACCGGTTTCGCTGCCGCGATCTATCTCCGAGGCATCCCTTTCGTCCAGGTCCCCACGACCCTGGTTGCGCAGGTCGATTCCAGCGTCGGGGGAAAAACCGGCGTCGACCATCCCCTTGGAAAAAATCTGATCGGTGCGTTCCACCAGCCGCTGGCGGTGCTCATCGATCCGGACACGTTGACAACACTTCCCAAGCGGGAATGGGTGGCCGGGCTGGCCGAAGTTATCAAGTACGGCATGATCGCGGACGAAGCCTTTTTTGCCTATCTGGAAAAACACACGGAGGCGCTCTTGCGAAGGGAGTCGGGACCGGTGGCACAGGTCATCAAGCGGTCGTGTGAAATCAAAGCGAAGGTGGTGGCGGAGGACGAACGGGAATCCGATCGCCGGCGGATTCTGAATTACGGACATACCATCGGCCATGCCTTGGAGGCCCTCGGAGGATACCGGTCGCTCCTTCACGGGGAAGCGGTTGCTATCGGGATGGTGCAGGAAGCCGACCTGGCCAGGCATCTCGGGATTTGCAGCCAGGAAGTCGTGGATCGCCTGCGCGGACTGGTGCGCGCCGCGGGTCTGCCTGATGCCATGCCCAAGGTGTCGTTCAACGCGCTCTGGCAGGCCTTGCAGCATGATAAGAAAGTGGCGCACGGAGAGGTCTATGGCGTATGGCCGGAGCAGGTAGGCCGGGTCAGGATCGCGCCCTTGGCGCGCGACGCCTGCCGGCGGTGGTTCGTCGGCCGGGGGGCGAGAAGCGGAAGGTAAATGGAGTTCAAGCGCCGACAATCACTGGCTCAGTTGGAGCAGGCTTTGCGCGAGAAAACGCGTGAGGTGGACGTGCTGCACCGCATTTCCGAGTCCATCACTAATACGTTGGATCTGGAAGCGGTGCTCAAGCACATCGTCGAAGTGGTGGTCGAAGTGACCAAGGCCGACGCCTGTCTTTTGTACCTGCTTTCCGACAGCCGCGATGAATTGATCCTGCGGGCGTCGAAGAATCCCCATCCCAAACTGATCGGCCGAATCACGATTGGGCTTGGCGAAGGCATCACGGGGTGGGTGGCGCGCGAACGGACTCGGGTGGTGATCCCCAGCAACGCGAGCGACGATCCGCGGTTCAAGTTCTTCCACAATCTGCCGGAGGACCGCTATCAGGCTTTCGTCTCGGTGCCGATTATGGCTAAGAAAGAAGTCGTGGGCGTCATCAATGTGCAGCACAAGCGGCCGAGACGCTATCGACCGGACGAGTTGGCGCTGCTCTCCACCATCGCCAACCAGGTCGGCGGGGCCATCGAAAACGCCAGGCTCTACGAACAGATGAAGCGCAAGGCGCTGCAACTGGAAACGCTGTCGCAGGTGTCCGAAACCGTCGCCTCGAATCGTTTGATCGAGGATGTCCTCCAACTCATCGTCACGATGACAGCGCAGATGATGAACTCGAAAATCTGTTCCATCATGCTGCTGGACGAGCCGACCGGGGAGTTGCGGATCGTGGCGACACAGAGCCTAAGCGAGGCGTACCGCCGGAAGCCCAACCTCAAGATCGGGCAGAGCATCAGCGGACGGGCGGTCCAGGAACGCCGGCCCATTATCGTACCGGATGTCACCAAAGAACAGGACTACATGTATCCGGACATGGCCAGAAAAGAGGGCCTCTGTTCGCTGCTTTCGGTGCCCATGATGATCCGAGACAAAGCTGTCGGCGTGATCAACAGCTATACCTCTGTGCCGCACAGCTTCACGGCCGAGGAAGTGAAGCTCATGCAGGCGATCGCCAATCAGGCCGCCATCGCTATCGAACACACGACGCTGCTTGAAAAGTCGTTCGAGATGCAGGAAGCCCTGGCGGTCCGGAAGCTGCTCGAGCGGGCCAAGGGCTATCTCATGCGGTCCAAGAAGCTTTCGGAAGAGGAAGCCTTCCGGCTGATTCAACGCCAGAGCATGGACCTGCGCAAGTCCATGCGGGAAATCGCGGAGGCGATCCTGTTGGCGGGAGAAATCGAGGAAAGAGCCGAGCGGCAGAAAATGTAGAGGAAAGACGTCCGTTACGGGATTTGGCTTGGAGTCTTGGGACTTGACCTGCTCTTGCGCGTTGCGCCGCCCGTCTCGGCATCGCGGTCGGCGAGTTGTTGTCGAATCTCCCGCAACTGCTTCTTCAACTCCTCCAGTTCCATGTCCTTCTTGATGATCAGGTCCTTGATCGCGCGCAGCTCGTCGTCGTGCGGGTCGGAGGTCGCGGCGGAGGGCGGTTGAGCCTCGACCGGTCGGGTGGCGGGAGCAGGGGGACGAGCGGATGCGGCTGGCTTGCCAGTTAAGACTGCGGCGGGAGCTGGTTCTCCTTCCGCCTGCGGCAGCTTGGTCAGCAGGGCGTAATCGATGACCAAGGTGGTGTCTTCCGCATGCGCCGTGCGATAAGAGTCATCGCGCCGCGCGGCTTCGGGAAGGAACAAGACCGTCCGCTGACTCAGCCCTGAGGGATCGGCCAACCGACGATTGGCCATGTTGATGGTGTCCACGCGCTCGGCTCGTTGGCGGTATTGGGTGAGGGTCAGGTGGAGGGACAAGCCGTGGGCGAACAGCGTCCCCGCGGTCACTTCGCGCGGCGCAAGGGTCAGCGGTGGTTCCGATGAGCCCAGGCCTGCCCCGGTCTGTATGGAATACGAAGGGGCCCCGCGCGCCACGATACGAAATCCGATCTGTTGGTCAGGAGCCGCCCGGGTGAACGCCGTGACAAGCAGCGGCGTGAGAAACGCAATCTCCTCTTCCGAGAAAACCCGGGTTGTCCTCGGTTGATCGCTCAAGAGAGATGACAGAGCGATCCGTTCGTCGCGCACCATCACGCCTCGCAGGACCCGGGCGATCGTCTCCGGTGCCAGGATGATGGGATGGGCGGCCTGGATCGACCGATCGGGAAGGCGTTCCAGATACACTGCGCCTTGAGCAGTTTCCTCGATCATCACATCCATTTCTGGCGATGTCGCGCAACTGCTCGTCAACAACCCTGCAAAGAGCCACAGGGCGACCGGTTTCATCGCCGCCAGGCCGGATGCAGAAACACAGCGTCGCATAGCGGCGCTAGTCTAGCACATCACAAGACCCCCTTGACAGAATAAACGGGGGAAGATTATAAGCAACCCACCGTCAAATCCGTCGGTGCGGGGACAAGGGGGTCTTCGCACCGCCGCGGAATTCAGAACGAGGGGAGGACAACGGCGTCCTTTTGGTCCGGAGTCGGACCGGAAGGGCGCTTTTTTTTGGGGCTCGACCGCCCGCCGGTCCGGGTGTGTGATCGACGATCATCGCTTGAGATGACCGGGAGGGAGGGATATGAGCACGTCCATCAGGAGAGCCGGCTGCGGCCTGTGGATGACGGCCGTCGTAGCTATGATGCTCTTCGCTCCGCCGGCGTGGGCGCAGCAGGCGGCGGGAGAAGCAGAGGGCGCGAGGCGCCTGGCTCAACAGCAGGAAGACAAACCCGTGCATATGTGCCCGGGGTGCTTGGCGCCGATCTTCACGCAGGAAGGCAGGGGCAGCATTACACCGTACGGGCGCATCGAGCTCGATGGGATTTACAGCAACAGAAACACGAATCCTTTGGATCCGGCCCAGTTCAACGGGTACGCGACCGCTGCCGGCAGCAACAGCCACAATACCAGCACGTTGAATCCCCGCTACAGTGTGTTCGGCATCCGGGCCGACCGGACCGATGGAGTGCATACCCTGACAGGGGTGGTTGAGGCGGATTTCTATGGCGAAAAGGACAATGCTGGAAACCTGCCGCCGCGTCTAAGGCTCGCCTACGCACGCTACACGTATAAAGAGTTGAGCTTGACCGTCGGTCAGGACTGGACCCCAGTGATGGCGTTGCATCCGGACCTGATCGACTTCTCGATCATGGGGTATGGGGGGAATCTCTGGCAGCGTATTCCGCAGATCACCTTCCGGTATCAATTCAACGAGAACCTGGAAGGCGTGATCACCGTGATGCGGTTCGAGCGCGGGCTCTATGCGATTGCCGGCCAGCGCCAGGTTCGGCCGCAGGCTACGCCGAAGGTTGCGCAGGGAGATAACCCTGTTCCTGGGGGAGCATCGAACGATGCGTTCAGCGACCCGATTCAGCATCCCTATTACGGAACCCGGTTCGCCTACAGCAAAGACGGAATGTTGCTGGCGGTCAGCGCGGCCTATCGATATTATCGGTCTGCACCGTATGCAGGATCTCCAACCGGTTTCGGCGGGAACTTCACCTCCGGCCGCGACATCAACTCCTACCTCGTCGGCGGCGAAGTGGTGATCCCGCTCACCAAGGTCCTGAAATTTTCTGGTGAATTGGCCTATGGACAGGCCTTGGGGCAGGAGTTCTTCCGCTTCGGTCAGGATCTGAACCTGACCACCGGCAAACCCATCCGGACCTTGATGGGATGGGGCCAGTTGAGTTGGGCCGCCTCGCGCAAATACACGTTCCTGGCCGGGGCCGGCATGGACAACCCGCTCGACCAGGACGTCCGGGGAAGCACCGTCAACGTGGACACGCAGTACAAAAGCAACTACCGCACCTATCTCACGGCCATTCACCCCATCTGGTCCGATTTCTATATCGGGTTGGAATGGCAACACCTGTGGACGACCTGGGCCGTTGGGACGGGGAGCCAGCATTATCAAGGCGATACCTACAATATTGCCTTCTGGTACAACTTCTGACGCAGCGAGCCGTCAGCGGTCAGCCCTCGGCAAAAAGCTGATCGCTGAGAACTGAAAACTGATAGCTGATATCAAAAGGAGCGTGAACATGAACGAGACGAAACCCCATGAATCAGCCAAGGCACCGCAGGAAGCGAGCACCGATCAGCACCCCTCCCGCCGCGAGTTCCTGACGCAGAGCACCAAGGCCGCTGCCGGGGTGGGCATTGCCGCGTTGCTGGGCAATCTGGGCCACTGGGCCCTGTCCTACGCCGCGGACAAGGAGCCGATCAAGATCGGTGTGCTGCACTCCTTGAGCGGCACGATGGCGATCAGCGAAGTCTCTCTCCGTGACGTGGTCCTGATGGCGGTGGAGGAAATCAACGCCAAAGGCGGCGTGATGGGCCGCAAGATCCAGCCCGTCGTGGTGGACCCCGCGTCCAACTGGGATCTCTTCGCCGAAAAGGCCAAGCAGTTGCTGTTGCAGGACAAGGTGGCGGTCGTGTTCGGGTGCTGGACCTCGGTCAGCCGCAAGTCCGTGCTGCCGGTGTTCGAGAAGAACAACGGCCTGCTCTTTTATCCGGTGCAGTACGAAGGCGAGGAATGTTCGCGCAACGTGTTCTACACCGGCGCGGCGGTGAATCAGCAGGCGGTGCCGGCGGTGGAATACTTGATGAGCAAGGAAGGCGGCGCGTTCAAGAAGTTCTATCTCTTGGGGACGGACTATGTGTATCCTCGCACGACCAACAAGATCCTGCGGGCGATGCTGCTGGCCAAGAAAGTGCCCCCGGCCAACATCATGGAAGAATACACGCCGTTCCATCACCAGGACTATCAGACCATCGTCGGCAAGATCAAAAAGTTCGCGGCCGGCGGCGGCGCCTGCGTGATCAGCACGATCAACGGCGACAGCAACGTGCCCTTCTACAAGGAATTCGCCAATCAGGGATTGCGCGCGGAAGACGCGCCGATCATGGCCTTCAGCGTGGCCGAGGACGAGCTGCGCGGCATGGATACGACGGCGCTGGTCGGACACCTGGCGGCCTGGAACTACTTCCAGAGCATCGACACGCCGGAGAACAAGAAATTCGTGGACGACTTCAAGGCCTACTGCAAGAAGAACAATTTGCCGGACGGAGACAAACGCGTCACCGATGATCCGATCGAAGCGGCCTATTTCGGGGTCTATGTGTGGAAACAGGCGGTGGAAAAAGCTGGCTCGATTGAGGTCGACAAAGTCCGTAAGGCAGTATACGGCATGGAGTTCATGGCGCCGGGTGGCAAGAAGAAGATGGATGAAACCAATCACCACACCTACAAGCCGGTTTTGATCGGAGAGATCCTGAAAGATGGGCAGTTCAAAGTGGTCTGGCAGAGCAAAGGGTTGGTCAAGCCGGAGCCCTGGAGCGAGTACACCAATCCGGACAAGGGATGCGATTGGGTGAAGCACCAGGGGACGTATCAAAAGAAAGCCTGATCGAAGCATAAGCGGGTTAATGCCGCCCGCGTGTTTCGGATTTGTGCAGGTTAGGATGTGAGAATGCGGGTCCCGCACCGACGACCGGGAACCTGTTGCTCTTTTCCGTTGCAACGGGCGCAGGCTTGCACCCCATCCAGTGTAGGGACCCTGCTCCGCACGGACAGGCACCTAGGGCGGTGCCACCCGTATTTTTATCCAGCGGAGGTTCGCCGAGGGCTTATTCAGACGGTGAAAATGTCGTGATCCTCTCGAAGTTTAGAAGGCGACCGTTTTTGATGGGTGCCGGACCGCTTGCCCTCCTGCTTGCGCTGTGGGGAAGTGGAGCGGTGATGGCGGCCGAGGGGGCCGAGGCGCCTACTCCTCCGCCCGCGGTCGAGCGAGCGCTGGCAGACTTGTCGAGCGAGGATGAGACGGTGCGGGAAGCAGCGGTCCGCACGCTCATCGAGGAGGGAGACGAGAGCCTGCTGCCCCGTCTGGACGAGATTCGGGCGGACGCGGATCGCGGCCTTCGGCAGGCGATCAAGCCGGTCATGGATCTGCTCAAGAACCGCGCCAAATTGACAAGTCCGGAGCCCGATGAGCGTCGCTCGGCGGCGACGGACTTGGGGATGCTTGGCCGGCTGGAGGCGATCCCGTGGCTGGAGCAGGCCGCTTCCCGCGAGCCGAATCGTTGGGTGCGGTACACCATGGAGGAGGCGGCGTATCTGTTGAAGCTGGCTGCCGACGACCCGGCCGCCAAAATGGCGGCGGCCGTTAAGTTGAGTGAGCTGCGGAGTCAGAACGCCGTGCCTGCCTTGAAAGAACTGGCGCAGGCTGCCGCTGATCCCAACGCGACCGGCGAGCAGAAGACCCTCGCGATGGCTGCAACCCAGGCTATCGAGCGCATCGAGGTTTGGGCGGCCTGGGCCGGCGCCTTCGAGACCCTCTTCAGGGGGATCAGTCTCAGTTCGATCTTGTTGATCATGTCCATAGGCCTGGCCATTGTCTTCGGATTGATGGGTGTGATCAACATGGCCCACGGCGAATTGATGATGGTGGGGGCCTATGCCACGTTCGTCACGCAGGAATGTTTTAAAGCCTATCTTCCGCCCGACCTCTTCGATTATTATTTTTTGCTTTCCATGCCTCTTTCCTTTCTGGTTGCCGCGCTGTTCGGGCTGGTTCTGGAGGTGACCGTCATCCGCTTCCTGTACGGGCGGCCTTTGGAAACCATGTTGGCGACCTGGGGGCTCAGCCTCATCATGATCCAAGCCGCTCGCGTGTACTTCGGGGACCTCACCGCGGTGGTTGCCCCCAGTTGGCTGAGTGGCGGCTGGCAGATCATGGTGGGGGTTTATCTGCCGTACAACCGGCTCTTCATCATTGCGTTGTCCATCGCATGCGTCGCCGGCATCTATCTCCTGCTGTTCCGATCCGGGCTGGGCTTGCGGGTCCGGGCCGTGATGCAGAACCGCAACATGAGCGCCTGTCTGGGCATCCCTACCAGGAAGGTCGACGCCTACACCTTCGCCTTCGGGTCGGGGCTGGCGGGGGTGGCCGGGTGCGCGCTCACGCTGATCGGCAACGTCGAACCGGGCTTAGGCCAGAACTATATCGTGGACTCCTTCATGGTGGTCGTCACCGGCGGGGTGGGGAAGTTGATGGGCACGATCGTCGCGGCGCTCGGTATCGGGGGGCTCAACAAATTGTTGGAGCCCAGTTTGGGGGCCGTCTATGGTAAAGTCCTCATCCTGGCACTCGTGATTCTGTTCCTGCAGTGGCGGCCTTCGGGGCTGTTCGCGATTAGAGGACGATACGTTGAGTGACAATCGCGCGGGCGGCATGGTCGGGGAGCGGCATGAGCGAAGAGCGACCGAGAGACGAGAAACGTGACCGGGAAGGGCTTGCGTTTTGGTTGGTCGGCTTCTTCCTCCTCGTCCTTCTCCCCCTGCTGAACGTCCTGCCGGCGGAAGATTCCTGGCTCCGTGTCTCGGACTTCACCCTCAACCGCTTCGGCAAATTCCTCGCCTTTGCCATTCTGGCGCTGGGTCTCGATCTGATCTGGGGCTATACCGGCCTTTTGAGTTTGGGACACGGCGTGTTCTTCGGCCTCGGAGCCTATGCCATCGGGATGCATCTCATGCTGGCGATCGGCACCGAGAGCGTGTACGGCAGCGAGTTGCCGGACTTCATGGTGTGGAACCAGGTGAAGGAACTGCCGCTGTTTTGGAAGCCGTTCTATAGTTTTCCGTTCGCCTTCGCCGCCGCGCTTCTTGTCCCGACGCTCTTTGCCTTGGTGTTCGGGTTCCTGGCGTTCCGGAGCCGGATCAAGGGGGTCTATTTTGCCATCATCACCCAGGCCTTGGCGCTCTCGGCGTGGCTGGTCTTTAATCGCAACGAGACCAACCTGGGCGGCACCAACGGGTTAACCGATTTCAAGAAGCTCCTCGGCTTCCAGCTGAGCGAACCGGGCACGCAGCGCGCCCTCTATGTCATCACGGTGCTGTGCTTAGGGGCGGCCTATCTCCTGTGTCGCTGGATCGTCCGATCCCGAACCGGCAAGGTCTTGGTGGCCATCCGCGACAGCGAACAACGGGTGCTCTTCTCCGGGTATTCGCCGGCCAACTACAAGCTGTTTGTCTTTGTCGTCTCCGCGGCTTTGGCCGGACTCGCCGGCATGCTGTACGTGCCGCAGGTGGGGATCATTACGCCGGCCCAGATCGGCGTCTTGCCATCCTTGGAGATGGTTATTTGGGTCGCGGTCGGCGGACGCGGCACGCTGATCGGGGCGATCGTCGGGGCGGTGGGCGTGAATTGGGCGCGGAGTATCCTGACCAACCATTTCCCGAACCTTTGGCCGTTCTTTTTGGGCGGCCTCTTCGTCGCGGTGGTGCTGGTGTTCCCGGACGGCCTGGTCGGGTTGGGCCGAAAGTTGCGGGTGGGCTGGCGCGGGTTGCACAAACCGATGATTGTGCCGGAACCGGCGAGCAAGGGGTGAGCTAAATTCTGAATTATGAGTTCTGAATTATGAATTGATGGAGGCCGCGCCGTTCATCATTCAGACAGAATTCAACATTCATAATTTCACCAAAGGTGGTTTGTGGCCGAGCGCGGGTCCATCATCTATCTCGAGGGCGTGACCGTCGAATACGACGGCTTCAAAGCCCTCGACAACCTGAATTTCATCGTGGACTATTACGAGCTGCGCGTGGTCATCGGTCCGAACGGGGCGGGCAAGACCACACTGCTCGATGTCATCTCCGGCAAGGTCAAGCCGGTCGCCGGCCGGGTGATTTTCGGTAAGGACACCGATCTCATCGGTCTTCGTGAACACGAGATCGCACAGTTGGGCATCGGCCGGAAGTTCCAAGCCCCGTCGATTTATTCCAACCTGACGGTCTGGGAAAACCTCGATCTGTCCCTGCGCCGTCCCAGCAAAGGAGTCTTCGCGACGCTGCTGGGGAAATCGACGCCGGCGGAGCGGGAGCGAATTGGCGAGACATTGGAGACGATCGGGCTCAAGGACAAGGCCTATCTCCGCGCCGGCGCGCTCTCGCACGGCGAAAAGCAGTGGCTGGAGATCGGGATGGTCATCCTGCAGGATCCGGCGCTTCTGCTGGTGGACGAACCGGTGGCCGGCATGACGGATCGTGAGACCGAGCAGACCGGGGTGCTGCTGAAGTCGTTGGCGGACAAGCATGCGATCGTCGTGATCGAGCACGACATGGAGTTCGTGCGGCAGATCGCGCACATCGTGACCGTGCTGCACGAGGGGACGGTGATCTGCGAGGGGCCGGTGGAGAAGGTGCAAGCGGACCCGCGCGTGGTCGAAATTTATCTCGGGCATCATAAGATTGCACATGTTTGAGGAACTGAAGCGAGATGGTGTGAAGCGTCCCTCGACAGGCGACCGGGGGATATGTGCGACGGACAGACGGGACGACGATGTTGCAGCTTGAGAGCGTGAATGTGTATTACGGCGAAAGCCATGTCCTGCGCGACGTCTCGTTCGCGGTCGAGCCGGGGCAGGTCCTCTGTCTGATGGGGCGGAATGGGGTCGGCAAAACGACGACGCTCAAAGCGATCATGGGCGTGCTCCCGGTCCGGTCTGGGCGGGTGTGGTTCAACGGGGCCGATATCACGGAAGACTCGCCGGACCGGCGGGTTCGTCGCGGCCTGGCTTATGTGCCGCAGGGGCGGGAGATTTTTCCGCACCTGACCGTCCGGGAAAATCTGCGACTCGGTTTCTGGGCCGGATCGCCCGCCGACGATCGGATCTCCGAGGCCGCGGCGTTCGACGAAGTGTTCTCGCTCTTTCCCAAGTTGACCATGCTGCTGGAACGGCCCGGCGGGGTGCTGAGCGGCGGCGAGCAGCAACAGCTCGCGATCGCGCGAGCGCTGCTGTCCCAGCCCAAGATGTTGTTACTGGACGAACCGACCGAGGGAATCCAGCCTTCGATCGTGGATCTCATTGAGGAGGTAATCATCGGTTTCAAAGCCCAAAGACGGTTCGCCATTCTGCTTGTGGAGCAGGGTTTGCAGTTCGCGGCGAGGTTGGCGGATAGTTATGTGATCATGGCCAAAGGGGCGGTGGTGGCGTCGGGCAAGACGACGGAATTAAGCCAGGAGCAGGTGCGGCAGCATTTGGTGGTGTGAGAGATGGTGGGAGATGGGACGGCCGGGGCAGGGTCAGTTGCTCGCAGAGCGCCAACTTCGGAAAGTGCTCGCTCGATGTACCTAGTTGACCCTACCCCGGCCATCCCATTGAAGTCCCGCGTGCCTGACTGGAAAGGAGAGAAGGAAGAAACAAGAAACAAGAAAAAGATAGGGTGGTGGCGCCTTTTTGTGGGTGCCCATAGCCCATCGCCTCGCGTCCGTTTCCGGAGTTGAAGTATGCATTTGACGCCGAGAGAGCAGGAAAAATTGCTGATCTATGTCGCCGCGCAGGTGGCGAAGGATCGGAAGGCCCGGGGATTGAAATTGAATCATCCCGAAGCGGTGGCTTATATCACGGCGGCAATTCTGGAGGGCATCCGCGACGGCCGGTCGGTGGCTGATCTCATGAGTTACGGCGCCACGCTGCTGACCCGCAAGGATGTCATGCCCGGCGTGCCGGAGATGATTCCGGAGATTCAAGTGGAAGGCACGTTTCCCGACGGCACCAAGCTGGTCACGGTCCATCAGCCGATCCGCTGATCGCATTCATCGCCGCCATCGTTGGGATCCTGTCAGGGAGAGATGACATGCCGACGAAGACCACGAAGACGACGAAGACGCCGTCCAAGGCTCTCAAGAATACGAGGGCCACGGGGAACGCTCTGGCCACCGCGATCAAAGCCGAGCTGTCCAAGCCCATCATTCCGGGCGAAGTTCTCTTGGGGGCCGAAGAGATCGAGGCCTTCAAGGGGCGCGAGACCAAGGAACTCACCGTGGCGAACACTGGCGACCGACCGATTCAGGTCGGGTCGCATTGTCATTTTTTCGAGGTCAATCGGGCGCTGATATTCGACCGCGAGCAGGCGTACGGGTTTCGCCTTTGCATTCCGGCCGGCACAGCCGTGCGCTTCGAGCCGGGTGAAGAAAAGCGGGTCACGCTCGTGGCTTTGGCCGGGAACCGGATCGCCCGCGGCATTAACGGGTTGACCGAAGGACCGCTGGGCGATCCGAGCACCAAAGCGGGAGCGCTGGCTCGCGCGGCGGAACGCGGCTTTCTTCGGAAGGGAGGCGGGCGGTGAAGATTTCCAGACGGCAATACAACGACCTCTTTGGCCCGACCGTCGGCGACCGGATCCGGCTGGCCGACACCGATTTGGTGATCGAAGTGGAAAAGGATTTCACCTCCTACGGCGACGAGGCGGTGTTCGGCGGGGGGAAAGTGATCCGCGACGGCATGGGGCAGTCGTCGCGGGCGACCAGTGCCGGGGGCGCGTTGGACACGGTGATCACCAACGCGCTGATTCTGGATTACTGGGGAATCGTCAAGGCGGACATCGGAATCAAGGACGGCCGGATCGTCGGCATCGGCAAGGCGGGCAATCCCGACCTGATGCCGAACGTCACGCCTGGTATGACGATCGGGCCGGGAACGGAAGTCATCTCCGCCGAGCATTGCCTCGTCACAGCCGGCGGCGTGGAGACCCATGTCCACTTCATTTGCCCGCAACAATATTGGGAGGCCCTGTCAGCCGGCATCACGACCATGATTGGCGGCGGCACCGGCCCGGCCACTGGCACGAACGCCACCACCTGCACGCCGGGCCCCTGGAACATTCACCGCATGCTGGAAGCGTCGGACGGCATCCCGATCAATTTAGGATTCCTTGGCAAGGGGAACGCTTCGATGCCTGAGGGACTGAACGAGCAGATCGAGGCTGGCGCGATCGGGCTCAAGCTGCATGAAGATTGGGGGACGACTCCTGTCGCGATCGACACCTGTCTGAGTGTGGCCGAGCGGTATGATGTACAGGTTGCGATCCACACGGACACGTTGAACGAGGCCGGCTTCGTGGAAGATACGATCAAAGCCTTTGCCGGTCGGACGATCCATACCTTCCATACGGAAGGGGCGGGCGGCGGCCACGCCCCGGACATCATCAAGGTGTGCGGGCAGCCGAACGTCTTGCCGTCCTCCACCAATCCCACCATGCCGTTCACCGTCAACACGATGGACGAGCATCTGGACATGCTGATGGTCTGCCATCACCTCAACAAGAATGTGCCCGAAGACGTGGCGTTCGCGGAATCCCGCATCCGGCGAGAAACTATCGCGGCGGAGGATGTGCTGCACGACCTGGGGGCGATCAGCATGATGTCGTCCGATTCGCAGGCGATGGGGCGGGTCGGCGAAGTCATCATCCGGACCTGGCAGACGGCTCATAAGATGAAAATCCAGCGCGGTCATCTATCCCCAGGTGGTGGCGAGGACTCGGCGCGGCATGATAACTTTCGGGCGAAGCGTTACGTGGCCAAATACACGATCAATCCGGCCATCACCCACGGCATCGCTCATGAGGTGGGATCGGTCGAAGTCGGCAAGCTCGCGGATCTGGTGATCTGGAAGCCGGCCTTCTTCGGAGTCAAACCCGAACTGGTTCTGAAGAGCGGGTTCATTGCTACAGCGGCGATGGGCGATCCAAATGCCTCGATCCCGACGCCGGAGCCGGTCCTCAGTCGGCCTATGTTTGGGTCCTACGGTCGGGCGCTCTTTCGCACGAGCCTCACCTTCGTCTCACAGGCCGCGCTGGATCGGGACGTGCCCAAGAAACTGGGGTTGCAGAAACGGATCGTGCCGGTCAAGCAGTGTCGCGGTCTCACCAAGCGCGACCTCAAGCTGAACGACGCCCTGCCCAAGATCGAAGTCGATCCGGAAACCTACGTTGTGACCGCCGATGGCGTCCAATTGACCTGCGAACCGGCGGTGGTGTTGCCGATGGCGCAACGGTATTTCCTCTTTTAGAGCGGTCAGTCGTCAGCGGTCAGCTTGTTGCTGATATGTTGCAGATAGCTGATGGCGGATAGCCGACGACTGGATATGGATACCCTCTCGCTCATTCGCGGGCTCCGCTTTATCGACAGTTTCTTTCCGTCCGGGGGATATGCGTTTTCGTCGGGGTTGGAAGCGGCGGTGCGGGGCGGAGCGGTGCAAAGTGCGGACGATCTGTCCCGGTACGTCGAGGATCTGTTTCGTGGAGGCATAAGCCGGCGTGAAGCGGTCGCTGTAGCGGTGGCTCACCAGGCGGTCGTGACCGGCAGGTTGGAGGCTGCGCTGAAGGTTGATCGTGAACTGGATGCGATGAAGATCGGCCGAGAGTCACGGATGGCGAGCCGGCAAATGGGACGACAGGTGATCCGAGTGGCGGCCGAGCAGTTCAGAGCGTACCGGCTTCTTGAGGAATTCCGGACGGCAGTTGAAGAGGATCGCGCCCCCGGACACTTTCCTGTGAGCATCGGTTTGGCGCTGGCCACCTGCGGATGGACGAGAACCGACACGGTTGCCGCCTATCTCTACCAGACGGCCGTGGGGTTTGTCTCAGCCGCGATGAAGCTCTTGCCGGTGGGACAACGGGAAGGCCAGCGGTTGCTCGAGCAGTGGGCTCCGCTGGTCGCGCACTTGAGCAGGCAGACGCCAGGCTGGTCCGCGCTCGCGTCCTGGTCGCCGGTGCAGGATATTTACGCCATGCGGCATAGCCAACTGGAGTCGCGGCTGTTTAGGTCCTAGCTGAGAGCGTCTCTATATGGGCGGCCAACATCGCCATGACCACGGTCCTCACGGCGGCGGCAGACCCACGCGAGCCCGCGCCAAGCACATCCCGGTCATCGGCATCGGCGGGCCGGTGGGCTCGGGCAAGACGGCACTGGTGGAAGCCATCTGCAAGCAGTTGCGCGGTCGCTACAGCCTCGCCGTGGTGACGAACGACATTTTCACGAAAGAAGACGCGGAATTTCTGACCAGGCGTGGTGTGTTGCCGCAGGACCGTATTCTCGGCGTAGAGACAGGCGGCTGCCCGCATACCGCCATCCGCGAGGACGCCTCGCACAATCAGGAAGCCATCGATGACCTGGTGCGGCGCCACCCTGATGTAGAACTGCTGTTCGTCGAGAGCGGCGGCGACAACCTCGCAGCCACCTTCAGCCCAGAACTGGTGGATTACGTTATCTACGTGATCGATGTGGCGGAAGGCGACAAGATTCCCCGCAAAGGGGGCCCGGGCATTACGCGGTCGGATCTTTTGGTGATCAACAAGATTGACTTGGCTCCGTATGTCGGGGCCGATCTGGGAGTGATGGAGCGGGATAGCCGCCGCATGCGCGGCGATCTGCCGTTCGTCTTTACGAACCTCCGGAGCGGCGAGGGATTGGCTCGAGTGGTCGAGTGGGTGGAACACGTGGTCGCAAGCAAGAGGAAAGTTGGGGTGTAGATTGCGGACGGTTATATGGTCGCAGTTCGCCGCTCGAAGTTGAAGAACGAGTCTCCGTTTGTCGCGAACCTTGAGTCTCGAACCTCGACCTATTCCGGAGTCTCGTCCGTCGGCCGGAAGGGAACGTTGGCACTGGAGTATGTTCGGCAGGGACCGCAAACGGTGCTTTCCCGGTCATCCTGCCGCACCCCCTGGCATCTCTTGCCACCCATCTATCTCGACGACACGGGGTGCGCCTATACGCTGTTGCTCAATCCTTCCGGCGGCTTGGTTGGTGGCGACCATCTGACGCTCAACCTCTCGCTGGGAGGGCGCGCGCATGTGCTCATGTCCACGCCCTCCGCGAACAAGGTCTACCGCTCGTTGGGGGCACAGGCCGCGCAGGTTGTCGAGATAACGGTTGGCCCGGAGGCCATCCTCGAGTGGATTCCGGAGCCGACTATTCCGTTCGCCGGGTCGCGGTTTTGCCAAGCCATTCACGTCACGCTTGCGCCGAGCGCAGCGGTCGTGCTGTGGGACGCGATTGTCTCGGGACGGATTGCGGCTGGGGAACGATGGGCGTTCGCATGCCTCAAGAACGAGATTCGAATCGCGACGGCATCGGGCGCTTCCATTTTAGAGCGATACACTCTTTGCCCTGGCGACAGCTCCGGCGAAGTGGGTCTGGTTGAACCGTGGAACTATGTCGCCTCGCTGTATGTGGTCAGTGAAGCTGTGGATGACGAAGTCTGGAAGCGATTGGAAGAACGTTTGGCGTCCCTCCTCGATGAGCGACCCGAGCGAATCCTCGGCGGCGTCTCCCGGCCGGCCGTCACTGGCCTGGCGGTGAAATTGGTCGCCCGGTCCGCGCCGGATCTTGCCTTCGTGCTCGATGGGCTCTGGCAGGCCACGAGAAGGGAACTGTGGAACTTGCCGCCTGTGGTGTGGCGAAAATATTGAAATGGATTTCCCTGTAAGGGATTTGACAGTTCTGCGGTTCAGGTGCTATCCTAGCCCCGCTTTGGGGGAGACAACGGCGTCTCCCTTCAACGAAGACAACGTATTGGTCGGTGGACAATGACGTCCTCGGTCCCCGAGCGGGATTGAGGGCGTTTTTTTTTGGGGGAGCCTCCAGGTCCGAGTTGGTGGCTTAAAGATTTGAAGAGGGAACGGCCTCCTTGGCTCCTTTCTAGCTGAGGACTGAAAACGGATATCACCATGCGTTCGTTTCGTATCGCCATGGTCCAGATGAATCCTACGGTGGGTGATCTGGACGGCAACGTCAAACGGATCGTCGGGTGGCTCCGCGAGGCCAGAAAGGCCAAAGCGGATCTGGCGGCTTTCCCTGAATTGGCGGTGACGGGCTATCCGCCCGAAGATCTCTTATTGAAACCTCGCTTCGTCGAGGACAATCGTCTGGCGCTGCAAGAAGTGGTTCGGGAATGCCGGGATATCGCCGCGGTCATAGGATATGTGGGGCAAGGCGGGGTGTCTGGGCACAAGAGCCTCTCGCCGATGGTCGTCCCTGCCAGCCGGCACGAACTTTACAACGCCGCCGCTGTCATCGTGGATCGGCGTGTGGTCGCAACCTACAGCAAGTGGTTCTTGCCGAACTACGGCGTGTTCGACGAGAGCCGATATTTTCATCCGGGTCGGCGCCTTCCCATCGTGACGCTGAACGGCACTGTCTTGGGGGTAAACATTTGTGAAGATATCTGGCTACCGGAAGGACCGACCAGGATTCAGGCGTGGGCCGGCGCGGAGGTGATCGTCAACATCAACGCCTCCCCCTTTCACGTGGGCAAGAGCCGGTATCGAGAACAGATGCTGGCCACCCGGGCGCGCGAAAACGGCGTGATCCTGACGTACACCAACACCGTCGGCGGGCAGGACGAGCTGGTGTTTGACGGGAACAGTCTGATTCTGGATCAGACGGGTGACGTGATCGCGCGGGGCAAGGCGTTCGAGGAGGACCTCCTGGTTGCCGATCTCAACATTGAGGCAGTGGCCCGGTTCCGGATGGCGCATGGCCGAAGGAAGGCGCTGGCCGGGAAATTCGCTTCGGTGATCGACCGAGTCGATCTTGTGATGCCGACCGCCAGCCGGAAGCGGATGCCCGTCGTTCCGCCGTTGGCGACGCCGCTTGATTCGATCGAAGAGGTCTATCGGGCTTTGACGCTGGGCGTGCGCGATTATGTGCGCAAGAACGGGTTCAAGCGCGTAGTAATCGGGCTCAGCGGGGGTGTGGATTCGGCGTTGACGGCGGTGATCGCGGTAGACGCGCTGGGGCCGGCCAACGTGCTGGGCGTCTTCATGCCGTCGCCGTACACCTCCAGAGAAAGCCGCGAGGATGTCGCCGATCTGGTCCGGCGGCTGGGCATCGCGCTGTGGACGATTCCCATCACCGGGCCGTTCCGATCCTACCTGAGAGCACTGGCGCCGATCTTCGGAGACCGGCCTGCCGACACGACGGAGGAAAATTTGCAGGCCAGGATCCGGGGCAACATCCTGATGGCGTTCTCCAATAAGTTCGGACATCTCGTCCTGACCACCGGCAACAAGAGCGAAATGAGCGTCGGGTACGCCACGCTGTACGGGGACATGGCCGGCGGCTTTGCGGTGATCAAAGACGTGCCCAAGACGATGGTGTACGAACTGGCGCGGCTGCGCAATCGCTGGGGCGAGCGTGCGGTGATTCCCAAACGGATCCTCGATCGCCCGCCGACGGCCGAGCTGAAACCCGGTCAGAAGGATGAAGACACGCTGCCTCCCTATGCGACGCTGGATCCGATCTTGAAAGCCTATGTGGAGGAAGATCGGTCGCTCGAAGAGATCGTCGCCATGGGGTTCGACCGCGAGACCGTCGCGCAGGTCATCGGGATGGTGGATCGCAGCGAATACAAGCGGCGTCAGGCGCCGATCGGGATCAAGATCACGCATCGGGCGTTCGGCAAGGATCGGCGAATGCCGATCACGAACGGATACCGGAGCATGTGACCTCCGCCGGTCGACGATGACGCGGTCGCCGGTGGATACCAAGGGGGAGGCCGTGGTGGAAACACGAAAACGGTGCGGGGTGCTGATCGCGGGGGCCGTCATCGGTTTCCTGGGGGGAGCCGCCGACGTATGGGCGCAAGGCGCTGCGCCCGCTGCGAGAGGAATCGACAGCGGAGACACGGCCTGGATGTTGACCGCGTGCGCTCTGGTGCTGGCGATGATCGCGCCGGGCATCGCCTTCTTCTACGGCGGGCTGGTCCGCAGCAAGAACGTGATCGGCACGATGGTGCAAAGCTTCGCCATCCTGTGCGCGGTCAGCCTCGTCTGGGTGATTTGCGGCTACAGCCTCGCCTTTGGGCCGGACCGTGGCGGCGTGATCGGGGGACTCGATTGGGCTGGTCTGAGCGGTGTCGGGGCGACGCCCAATCCGGCTTACGGTCCGGCAATTCCACACACGGCCTTCATGCTGTTCCAATTGCTGTTCGCCTCGTTTACCCCGGCGTTGATCACCGGCGCTTTCGCCGAGCGGATGAAATTCAGCGCCATGTTGGCGTTCACCGTGCTGTGGTCGCTGTTCGTGTACGCGCCCCTAGCCCATTGGATCTGGGGTGGAGGGTGGCTGAGCAAACTGGGTGCCGTCGATTTCGCTGGGGGGACCGTCGTCCACATCGGCTCCGGGTTGAGCGCGCTGGCCTGTGCGCTGGTCGTAGGGCGGCGGCGTGGGTGGCGAACGGATTATATGGCGCCCCACAACCTTCCGTATGTACTCCTCGGCGCGGGCCTGCTCTGGATCGGCTGGTTTGGGTTCAACGGCGGGAGCGCGAGGGGCGCCAATGCGGTGGCGGTCAATGCACTGGTAGTCACGCATCTGACGGCGGCGGCCGCCGCTCTCTCCTGGATGATCGTCGAATGGCAACATCGCGGCAAACCCACCGTTCTCGGGGTGGCCAGCGGCGCCGTCGCCGGTCTGGCCACATCCACAGCCGGCGCCGGGTTCGTCGGTCCGAACGCCGCGATCCTGATCGGTCTGGTCGCGGGAGGCTGCTCCTATCTGGCGATTGTGTGGAAGGGACGGATCGGCTATGATGACACCCTCGACGTCGTCGGGACGCACGGCATCGGAGGCGTGCTGGGGACGTTGGCGGTGGGGGTGTTCGCGTCCAAGGCGATCAATCCCGTCGGGACAGACGGCCTGTTCTTCGGCAATTCCTCCCAGTTGGCCGTTCAAACCGTGGCGGTGGTGTCGGCCGCGGTGTTCAGTTTCGTCGGCTCCTATGTCATCCTGAAGTTGGTCGAGAACGCGATGGGGCTGCGCGTCTCGCACGAAGAAGAAGCCACTGGGCTGGACCTGACACAACACAACGAACGGGCGTATTCGTGATGAGGAGCGAATAGCAAGCAGCGAATGGCGCATAGGGTAGCGCGGCGAGCAAACCCGGCGACGTGCCGGCGGCGATTCGCTGCTCGCTGAGGGAGATGTTATGAAGCTGGTCGAAGCGATCATCAAGCCGTTCAAACTGGATGAAGTGAAGGATGCGCTCCTCGAGATCGGCATTCAGGGGATGACGGTGACCGAGGTCAAGGGATTCGGTCGGCAGAAGGGTCACAAAGAGACGTACCGCGGCACGGAGTACACGATCGAGTTCGTGCCCAAGGTGAAGATCGAGGTTGCGGTGACTGACAACCAGGTTCCTCGCGTGATCGAGACGATCGCCCGGACGGCCAAAACCGGCAGCATCGGCGACGGCAAGATCTTCGTGCGGGACCTGAGCGCAGCGGTCCGCATCAGGACTGGCGAAACGGGGGAAAGCGCATTGTGAAATCCGTTCCGGGACACGATTCCTCCCTCAACGTTCTGGGAGACGGCGAGGTCGAAAGCGTCGGGACGATGTTAGCCGAGCACCGCCGCGCCATCCACCAGCGCTTGGAAGACGGCGCCTCCGGCGCCGAAGTGGTCTCGGCGATCACCGATCTGGTGGACGGCCTCATCGCCGGACGGTACCGGAACGCGGTGCGCAAGGGCGGGGAGGACTTCGTCCTGGCCAGCTCCCAACACTGCTGTCTGGTCGCACTGGGCGGGTACGGCCGCCGGGAGCTGGCGCCCCATTCGGACATTGATCTCATGTTTCTGTTCCGGCCGGAAGCGGACCGTGTGGTGCCGGAATTGGTCCGCCGCGTGCTGCACCCACTCTGGGATGTCGGTTTTCAAGTGGGTCACAGCGTACGGACGATCCAGGATTGCGTCGAACTGGCCGCAACGGATTTGACGATTCGGACCTCCCTGATGGAAGCGCGGTTCCTGGCTGGCAGTCCCGAGTTGTTTCAGGAATTCCACGGGAAGTATTTCCGCAAGGTGGTGTCGAAAGGCACGGACGCCTATCTGGAGCGCAAGCTCGCCGAACGACGGCGCGAGTACGAGAAGTTCGGCGAAACGGTGTATTTACTGGAGCCCAACGTCAAAAAAAGCAAAGGCGGGTTGCGGGACCTGCACATGCTGCAATGGGCGGGGATGGCCCGCTTTCATGCGCCGACGGTCCGCGAACTGTCCGACCGCGGCCTGATCTCCCGGGAGGATTACGCGGCGTTGTGCGACGCGCGTGAATTTCTTTGGCGTGTGCGGGCCTTCATGCATTTTCGAGCTGGAATGGCGCAGGAGATCCTGACGTTCGATGAACAGGTCTGGTTGGCCGAAAAGTTCGGATTCCGTGACAAGCCGAACCTGCTGGCCGTCGAGCAGTTCATGCAACAGTATTACCGCCACACGATGGGGTTGCACGAGCGGTGCATGCGGTTTGTGGACCGCTGTCGCAGCGTGCCGTTCCGGCAGCGGCTGGTCCGGATCCTGCCGGCGCCCCGCGTGGAGGAGGATTTCGTTGTGATCGGCGACGCGCTCGGCGTCCGCGCCGAGCGGCGGACCCGTGTGTTGAACAGCCCCGCGAGGCTGTTGCGACTTTTCGACCTGGCGCGGGAAAGGCGGCTGGCACTCGACCCGTCTTTGCTGGAGGACATCCATCGCCACGCCGGGCACCTGCCAGGCGAAGCGTTTCGCACACCCGACGTCAGCCGGAGCTTTGCGCGTATTCTGTCCGGTCCCGGAGCGGCGCAGACGTTACAGGCCATGCACCGAGCGTCCCTGCTGGAGAAATTGATCCCCGCCTTCGCGACGGTGCGCGGCCTGATGCAGTTCAATCAGTATCACAAGTACACGGTGGACGAGCACAGTCTGTTGGCTGTGGCGAAGGCCGAAGCGTTAGAGCAGGATCAGGGAATGCTGGGCGATGTCTACCGGCAGATCAAACGCAAGGACATCCTGCACCTGGCCGTGCTGCTTCACGATTTGGGCAAGGGCCGCGAGGAAGATCACTGCGAAGTCGGGAGAAGGATCGCGGAGGATGCGGCGGCGCTGCTCGGGTTCGACGAGCAGGAGACGCGCACGCTGGTCTTCCTGGTGCACCGGCATTTGCTCATGGCCCACACGGCGTTTCGGCGCGATCCCTACGACGAGAAGGTGCTGCTGCCGTTCGCCCGTGAAGTAGGGACGCCCGAAGTGCTGCGGAAAATGCTGATTCTCACGGCGGCCGATATTGCCGCGGTGGGTCCTGGCATGTTGACGAAGTGGAAGGAATCGCTGTTGATCGAACTCTATCTGCAGACGATGCCAGAAGTCTCGGGCGAACGGGGGACGGCGGACGAGCCAGAGCGGTGGAAACGAGTGGTGAGTGAGGTGGCGCAACAGGCCTCGCTCGTGGGGCTGAACGCTGCGGCTTCCGACTGGATCGAAGTGCAACTGCGACAATTTCCCCTGCGGTATGTCTACGGCACGCCGCCGAATCGCATTGCGGCCCATCTGGCGGCGATCAGCCGGCTCAAGGAAGGGCAGGTGTTGGTGGAGGCGGAGTTCAATCCGTCGCTGGGCACCTGTGAGTATGCGGTGGTGACGTTCAACGATCTGATTCCTGGGGTGTTTTCCAAGATCGCCGGCGTCATGGCGGCCAGCGGGCTGCAGATTCTTGACGCGCAGATTCTCACCCGCCACGACGGCGTTGTCGTCGACACGTTCCAGGCGGCCGATCCGGACTACAACGGCGCGCCGCCGCCGGAGCGACTGCAAGCGATCAGCCGCACCATCGTCGCGGCGTTGAAGGGCGAGGTGCGGATCGACGAGTTGATGCGGCGCAGCGCCAGGATCTCGTCGAGCCGACTGTTTCCGTCCAACCGGCAGCCGACCGAAGTACGGCTCGACAACGAGACGTCCGACCGGTTCACGATCATCGATGTGTTTGCGGATGACCGTCAGGGCCTGCTGTACGTCATCACCAACGCGATCTTCCGGCTCAACCTGTCGGTGCACGCGGCCCGTATTTCCACGCGGCTCGATCAGGTCGCCGACGTGTTTTACGTGACGGACCTGCAAGGCCGGAAGATCGAGGACCACGCCCGCTTGGAGGCCATCCGCGCTGCGGTGGAGGCGGAGATCGAAGCGTTCCTCAGCAAGAAGGTCGCATGAGTACCGGCCGCGGCTGCGCCGACGAGTTCGGCGGAGCCTTCTCAACGAAGGAGGAAAGGGCATGAATGTGCGAGAGGTTTTGGAATTTGCGAAGAAACATAAAGTGCTGGTGGTGGATCTCAAGTTCTGCGACCTGTTGGGGACGTGGCAGCACTTCTCGATTCCGGTCGAGGAACTGAACGAAGGCCTCTTCAAGGATGGATCGGGATTCGATGGGTCGTCGATCCGCGGCTGGAAGGCGATCCAGAACAGCGACATGTTGGCGATCCCAGACCCGGCCACGGCCTGTCTGGACCCGTTTGCCGCTGTGCCGACCTTGAGCTTGGTCTGCAATGTGGTCGATCCGATCACGCGCGAGAATTATGACCGCGATCCGCGGTTCATCGCGCAGAAGGCGGAGAAATATTTGCAGAGCACGAAGATCGGCGACACCTCTTACTGGGGGCCAGAAGCCGAGTTCTTCATCTTCGATCACGCCCGCTACGATCAGAACAGCCACAGCGGGTACTATTTCATCGATTCCGATGAGGGGATCTGGAACGCAGGTAAGGAAGGCGTCAATCTCGGCTCGAAGCCCAGGCATAAGGAAGGTTACTTTCCCGTGGCGCCGACCGACACGCAACAGGACATCCGCAGCGAAATGATCTTGGAGATGCAAAAGGTCGGCATGTTGGTGGAAAAACATCATCATGAAGTCGCCACGGCGGGCCAGGCGGAGATCGACATCCGTTTCGACACGCTGGTCAACATGGCCGATAAGATGATGATGTATAAATACATCGTGAAGAACGTCGCGCGACGCCACAACAAAACGGTAACCTTCATGCCGAAGCCCATCTTTGGCGACAACGGGTCCGGCATGCATACGCACCAAAGCATCTGGAAGGACGGCAAGCCGCTGTTCGCGGGTAAGGAGTACGCCGGCATCTCCCAGACGTGCCTGTATTACATCGGCGGCATTCTAAAGCACGCGAAGGCGCTCGCCGCGTTCACCAATCCAACGACGAATTCCTACAAGCGGCTTACGCCGGGCTTTGAAGCGCCGGTGCTGCTGGCCTATTCGAGCCGCAACCGGTCGGCGGGCATCCGCATCCCAATGTATTCGCCCAGTCCCAAGGCCAAGCGGATCGAAGTGCGGTTCCCTGATCCGGCCTGCAATCCCTATCTCGCGTTCGCCGCCATGTTGATGGCGGGACTGGATGGGATTGAGAACAAGATCAACCCGGGCGAACCGGCGGACAAGGACCTGTACGATTTGGAACCCAAGGAGGCGGCGAAGATTCCGACCATGCCGGGCAGTCTGGACGAGGCGCTCAACAATCTGGAGCGCGATCACCAGTTTCTGCTTAAGGGCGGCGTGTTCAGCGAGGATTTCATCGAGACCTGGATCAATTATAAGCGGAGCAAAGAAGTCGACCAACTCCGCCTGCGACCCCATCCGTACGAATATTTCATGTATTACGACGTGTAGGCGATACACTAACGGTATCTGGCGAACAGCCTAAACGGATAGCAGAACGCGACACAAAGGAGCGTGTCGCTGAAAGACTGACGGCTGTTTGCTATTCGCGCAACGTGAAGCCCGACAACGTCGTCGGGCGGGACGCCGGTCGCGTGTTAGAGACCGGCGCAATGGCAAAGGCGCCAACCGCCATCGCGGGAGATGTGTCTCGTCTGTCGCGATGGGATGTGTGGCGCCTTTTTGTTTGTCGGCCAAACTTGGCCGACGGGATCGCACCGGTGGACACGTGGTGAGTGTGACCGATCTGACCGAGGAAGAACGGTTGCGGGAAGAGGTGGCCGCGCTCGAGGCGATTGAAGCGGTGCTGGCCGGGGCAGGCGCGCTTCAGCAGAAACTGACGCAGGCGCTCGATTTGACGCGGGACCGTCTCCGACGCCTTCGTGCAAAGATGTTTCCGGGAGGCGAATCCGGTGAATCGCTGTCGACCCAGGAATCAGGCTTTGCCAGTCTCGTCGGAGAGAGTCCGGCCATGCTGGAGGTCTACCAGGCGATCAGGCGGGTGAGCCACAGCCAGGCGACCGTACTGCTGCGCGGCGAGAGCGGAACCGGCAAAGAGCTGGTGGCGAAGGCTATCCACGTGGAAGGGCCGCGAGCGGGCGGTCCGTTCATCCGGCTCCACTGCGCGGCGTTGACCGAGACGCTGTTGGAAAGCGAGTTGTTCGGCCATGAGCGGGGTGCTTTCACGGGCGCGGTCGAGACGCGCAAAGGACGCTTCGAGCAGGCGGACGGCGGGACTCTGTTTTTGGACGAGATTGGCGACATCCCGCCGACGACGCAGGTGAAGCTGCTGCGGGTGTTGCAGGAGCGCTGTTTCGAACGGGTCGGCGGCAATCGGTCGATCTCGGTGGATGTGCGGCTCATCGCCGCGACGCACCGGGATCTGGAGGCCATGGTGCGGAGCGGCGCGTTCCGGGAGGACCTGTATTATCGACTGAACGTCGTGCCGATCACACTGCCTCCCTTGCGTGAGCGCGCCGAGGACGTGCCGTTGCTGATCAATCACTTTCTGGCCCGCTTCAATCGCGAGAACCGGCGGCAGGTGTCCCTAGGGGACGATCTTCTGGCCTTGATGTCCAGCTATCACTGGCCGGGCAACGTCCGGGAACTCCAGAACTGCGTGGAACGGCTGGTCGTGATGGCGGAGCGGGACCGGATGACCATCGACACCGTACCGCCATCGCTGCGTGGCTATTTCGCTGACATGCGACACGTGGCGCGGGAGGAGTGCAGCGGCGGGACTCTGGCGGGCAAAGAGCGGCTCCCGCTAGGAGAGAGTTTGCAGGAGATCGAGCGCCAAAGGCTTCTCGAGGCGTTGGAGCGGACCGGGTGGGTCCAGGCAAGGGCTGCGCGGGCGTTGGGACTTACGCCGCGGCAGGTCGCGTACAAAATGAAAAAGTACGGGATCCGTGGGCCATGAAACCGGTGGCGGAATGACGAAGATCGGATGATCGGGAAAAAACGGACCGGTAAGGGAAGGAGGAGGCGATGAGGCCGACATTGTCGCCCGAGCAATATTTCGAGCGGACCGTTGAAGAGTCAGTGGTCGAAGCCGTGTTGCGCGCGGCTGAGCCGTCCAGGCGGCAGTTTCTGGCCGGCATGGGGAGCGCCGCGCTGACCGCGCTGATTGCGGAGGTTTTTCCACTGGCCGAACTGAAAGCCTTCGCGGCCGATCCGGCTGGCAAGCCGGAAAAAAAGGATGTGAGCATCGGCTTCATCCCCATCACCTGCGGCACGCCCATCATCATGGCCGAGCCGCTGGGCTTTTATAAAAAGCACGGGCTGAACGCCTCGGTGAAGCGCGCGGCGGGATGGGCCATGATCCGCGATTGGGCCGTCAACAAGGAGGTTGATGCAGCGCACATGTTGACGCCCATGCCGCTGGCCATCACCCTGGGGGCCGGCTCGATGGCCACACCGATCTACATGCCAGCGGTGGAAAACATCAACGGACAGGCGATCACGCTGCACATCAAGCACAAGAACGTGAAGACCGCGGCGGACATGAAAGGGTTCCGGTTTTGCGTCCCGTTCGACTACTCCATGCACAATTACCTGCTCCGTTATTTCCTGGCGGAAGGCGGGATCCATCCGGACAAGGATGTGCAGATCCGCGTGGTACCGCCGCCGGAAATGGTCGCTAACCTGAAGGCCGGCAACGTGGACGGGTATCTCGGGCCGGATCCCTTCAACCAGCGCGCGGTCTACGAAAACGTCGGATTCATTTACAAGCTGTCCAAAGAGATCTGGGATCGGCACCCGTGCTGTGCCTTCACGGTGACAAAGGAGTTCGCTTCCGCCTTCCCCAACACGTTTCTTGCCCTCTGGCGGGCCATCGTTGACGCGACCCATTACGCCTCCAACCCGATGCACCGTAAGGAAATCGCGGCGGCGATCGCTCCGGCGAATTATCTCAATCAGCCCGTCACCGTGCTGGAACAGGTGCTGACCGGCACCTACGCCGATGGGTTGGGCAAGATTCAGAACATTCCGGACCGCATCGACTTCGATCCCTACCCGTGGCATTCGATGGCAATCTGGATTTTGACGCAGATGAAACGGTGGGGCCATCTCAAAGGCGAAATCAACTACAAGGCGGTCGCCGAACAAGTGTACCTGGCCTCGGGGTGCGACAAGATCGCGAAGGAATTGGGTTATCCGACGCACCAATCGACCATGATGAAACACACGATTATGGGCCGCGTCTTCGATCCCGATCAGCCGGAGGCGTATGTGAAGAGCTTCAAAATTCACAGCATGGTCTGAGGGTGGCGGGCGAGACTGCTTCAACGAAGGGGAGAATACGCTGGGAAACAAGAAAGTCGGAGAGGGATGAAGCTGTGGTGGGCAAGGGGAATCCGTGGGTGATTTCAGGGTTTTTGCTCGTGGTGTTTCTGCTGGCGTGGCATTTGTTCACGCTGCGGCCGTCGTTTGATCCACGAGGGTTGACCGAGGAGCAGCTCCAATTGATGGAATTCAACGGGGACATTATCAGGTTGGAGGACGGAACCTACGTCTGGAATCCGGACAAAGAGAAGGTGAAAGGCATACCCGGCCCCCTGGCGGTTCTGGAAAAGGCGCGCACCGAGTTGGCCGAAGCCTTTGTGAAGAAAGGGACCAACGATCACGGCATCGGGTATCTCGTGATCTATACGGTTTCTCGGTTCGCCGGCGGATTTCTCGCCGCGTCAGTCGTGGCGATCGTTCTCGGCGTCGTGTTGGGGCTTAACCGTGTGCTGTTCCGGGCGATCAATCCGTATATCCAGATTCTCAAGCCGATCTCGCCTCTGGCCTGGATGCCGTTGCTGCTCTACACAGTCAAGGACCCGAAATGGACCGCGGTTCTCGTGGTCTTCATGGCTTCCCTGTGGCCGACTCTGGCGACCACCGCCTTCGGCGTGAATTCGCTCAAAAAAGAGTACCTCCATGTGGCCGCGATTCTGCAACTTTCTTGGTTCAAGCGGCTGTTCAAGGTCATCTTGCCTGGCGCGGCGCCGACGATCGTGAACGGGCTTCGCATCTCGTTCGGGAGCGCATTGGTGGCTGTGGTGCCGGCCGAGATGCTGTTGGGCGAGTTGGGGGTCGGCTATTTGAGCTGGATCGAATGGAACAACTTGGATATCGCCGGCGTCATCTTCGCCATTTTGGTTGTCGGCGTCGTCGGTGTCATCCTGGACTCTGGTTTCAACAAACTGGCGGGATCGGTGACGTATCAGGAGTAGAGCCAAGCGGCTGGCGATCAGCGGCCGGCTCTCAGGAGAACGACCCATGGCTTTTCTGGAAGTCGACCACGTGAGCAAATACTTTCCCAGTCCGTCGGGGATCGGTCAGGTGTGTATCTTCAAGGACGTCACGATTCGGGTCGAGAAAGGCGAGTTCGTGACGGTCATCGGCCATTCCGGGTGCGGCAAAAGCACCCTGCTGAACATCATCGCCGGTCTGGAGCCGATGACCGAGGGCGGTGTGATTCTGAATGGAAAAGAAATCTCCGGGCCCGGACTGGACCGGATGGTGGTGTTTCAGAGCTTCGCGTTGATGCCGTGGATGACGGTGTTCGACAACATCGCGCTGGCCGTGCGGTCCGCCTATCCGGAATGGGACCGGGGACGGGTGGCTGCCCATGTGCGCAAATATGTCGCGCTGGTCGGGCTCACGGGGGCCGAGAACAAGAAGCCCGCGGCGCTGTCCGGCGGCATGAAACAGCGTGTGGGATTGGCCCGGGCGTTTTCCATCGAACCGAAGGTGCTGTTGCTGGACGAGCCCTTTGCGCAGATCGATGCGTTGACCAGGGGGGTGATCCAGGAAGAGTTGATCCAAATGTGGAATGCCACCCGGAACACGGTGTTTATGGTGACGCACGACGTGGACGAAGCTATCCTGCTGTCGGACAGAATCATGCTGATGACCAACGGCCCGGCGTCGCGGATCGCCGAGATCGTCGATGTAACCATTCCCCGTCCTCGCGCACGATCCACCATTATCGAGCATCCGCATTATTACAAGATCAGAAATCACATCATCCATTTCCTGGTCCGCCACGCCGCGCGCGGACCGGACGGCAGGGAGGAAGGTTCTTTGGACCGGGCGGCCGGCGCGGAACCGCTGGTGGTGAACTTCGAAAAGGATTCGCTTGTGTTGCGCTGAGTCGAGGTCGGCGGACGGCCATTCACGGAAGGAGGGGGCACATGGAAGCGAAGAAACCACGGGACATCATCAAGGCCAAACGGCTGGCAAAGAAGGTGACGATCGCCGAAGTGGCGAAGACCATCGGCAAAAGCCCGATGTTCGTCGCGGCTGCATTGAACGGTAATCACCGGTTAACTCCGGACGAAGCCCAAAAAGTCGGCAAGTTGTTGGAGTTGGACAAGGAGACGACGGAAGCGCTGAGCCGGTTTCCGGTGCGGACGGATTTTCCTAACACGACCGATCCGTTCAAGTACCGGCTGCTGGAGATCGTCGGGGTCTACGGCGACGCTCTGCGCGAGATGGCCAACGAGCTGTTTGGTGACGGGATCATGAGCGCCATCGATTTTACGATCGACATGGAGAAAGTGACCGGCAGCCAGGGGGAGGCCCGCTGCAAGATCACGCTGAACGGCAAGTGGCTGGAGTATAAGACGTTCTGATCGGACGCATCCGAGGGGAAACGCCCCGCCGGCCTCGCCCGGCGGGCGGTCTCGAAGCCCGAGAGGAGCAGGACAGCATCATGCGGAAGACCATGAGAATGACGGCGGCATGTCTGTGGGCGGTGTCATTGACCGCCGGAGAAACGGCCTGGGCGCAGGATGGACTGGCTGCGGCAGGCGCGACCGCGATCAGCGCCGCGGACACGGCCTGGGTGTTGCTCTCGTCGGCTTTGGTGCTGGCGATGATCATGCCGGGCCTGGCGCTGTTCTACGGCGGCCTGGTCCGGAGCAAGAACGTGCTCGGGACCATCATGCAGAGCTTTGCCATCCTGTGTCTGGTCACGGTGTTATGGGTGTTGATCGGATATAGTTTGGCCTTCGGTCCCGATACGTGGGGCCTCATCGGCGGGCTCGATTGGGTCGCGTTGAATGGGGTGGGGCTGGCGCCGAATGCGACTTACGGTCCTACGGTTCCCCATCTGGCCTTCATGGTGTTTCAACTCATGTTCGCGGCGATCACGCCGGCTTTGATTACGGGCGCTTTCGCCGAACGAATGAAATTCAGCGCGCTGATGCTGTTCGCCGCGCTCTGGTCCTTGTTCGTGTACGCGCCGATCGCGCATTGGCTGTGGGGCGGAGGGTGGCTGGGGAAGCTGGGGGCGCTGGATTTCGCCGGAGGCGCTGTCGTGCATATCAGTTCCGGCGTTAGCGCCCTGGTCTGCGCGCTGGTGTTGGGTGCGCGTCATGGTTACGGAACCGATTACCTGGCACCGCACAATCTCCCGATGACGCTTTTGGGAACCGGCTTGCTCTGGTTCGGATGGTTCGGCTTCAATGCGGGTAGCGCCCTGGGGGCGAATCAGACCGCGGTGACGGCGTTTGTGGCCACGCACACGGCGGCTGCTGCCGGAGCGCTGGCCTGGGTGTTGATCGAGTGGAGCCATCGGGGCACGCCAACGGTCTTGGGAATCGCCAGCGGTGCGGTCGCCGGCCTCGCAACCATCACGCCGGGAGCGGGGTATGTGGGGGTGTTCTCCGCGCTGGCGATCGGATTGGCGGCCGGCGCCCTGAGTTATCTCGCGATCATCTGGAAAGGGAAATTCGGCTACGACGATTCGCTGGATGTCGTCGGCATCCACGGCGTCGGCGGCATCTTCGGTATCTTGGCCACGGGCCTGTTCGCTTCCAAAACGGTCAACCCCGGCGGGGCTGATGGGCTCTTCTTCGGAAATCCCGGTTTCTTCGGCGTGCAAGCGGTGGCTGCGCTCACAGTCGCGGCGTTCTCCTGTGTCGGGACGTTCGCAATTCTGAAGGTGGTGCAGCGCACGGTTGGGCTCCGGGTGTCGCCTGAAGAAGAGTCGATCGGTTTGGATATCAGCCAGCATAACGAGCGGGCATACTCGTAAGACGGCCACGTGCCCCGTCCATCGCCCTCGGGTTTCCGGTTGCCTTCAAACCTGTCCTCTCCACGTGTCACCGACGCTGATGCTGTCGGGGAGAAGGCGGCGGTTCTCCGCCGTGGCCGAAGGCTGTTCGAAACCGTGCCGGTCGTCGAAGACCATGACAGGGTGCGCGTTCAGGTTTATTCCTTCCTGGAATCCAACGGCGGCGCCGTTGGAGCGCATCCACGCGGTTCTTCCCACACTTCCCCTCGTCCCGTGGGCGATCCAAGGCATTTCGTCGTGACACGCCGACTGCCTTTCCCTCCTTCGGAGCTTGTCGCTCATTCACTGTTCCTTTGCCGAACAGTTTATGCCGCTTTCTACGGCTCGGGTTCGTAACCAACGGGATTGTCTCGGTAATCTGAGCGTCCTCGCAGCGGGAGGAAGAGTGTTGGGCAACATATCCCCTCCTTGGAGGTAGATTCTTCGAGGAATACCGTCTCCTCGGAATTTCTTTTATGCTTTCTGATGACGGGTGGAAACGGTGACCGTTCGACCGACCAGGAGAGTGTAACGATGTTCAGTGTTGTGGAATTTGCGGCGTTGGTCGTGTTGGCTGGGGCCTGTGTTGACGAGGTCGCAATGCCGATCGGCTTCGCACAAGCCGCCATGCAACGGCATCCACCTGTCCGAGCGCATGACCAGCCGGATAGGAGCGCGTGGAGCTGACCGGAGATCGAAGGAAGAGCCATGACCCTCTCCTCCGGACCAGAGAAAGAGAACGGCGACACGGGCGATTTCCCAAGGAGGCGACTGTACCGTCGCATTCCCGTCCGATGCTTCGTGTATTACTTGGCTGACAATTTCATGGGCACCGGAACGGTATTGGATCTCTCTCTCAACGGCTATCGCATCGAGGGCAACCATCCGATCGGCTTCGAGATGAACCTCGCCCTGCGCGTGTTTCTTCCGAATGATCCGCGACCTCTGGACGTGGAACGGGCAGCCGTGCGGTGGATGAACGGTCTTGAATTCGGACTGCAAATCGTCAGGATCGCTCCAGAAGCTGAGGCGCGCCTCAACGAATTCGTGGCGTCCTACCTCGTCCGTATTGCGTCCTTACCTACTTGCTGAGTGACCGCCGTCCCGAGATATCTATTTTCTTGAAAGTCCGCTCGGCCCGCAGCATCTGAGCTTTTCGCAGTTAGGTGGGGTAAGCCTCCCTAAACTGAGTATTGCTCCGCTCGATTTCGTTGAAGAATTGGCTTATAGTTCGATTCCGGTCAACAAAGGATTTTGGATCATCTTTTCGATCAGCAAAAGGAAGGATGCGGTGGCGGTTCTGAACAGAGGAGAAGTCGCGGCGATTGTCGTTGTAGCCTCGGTTGTGGTTGGTGTCTGGATTTCGGTCACGGCTGATGAGGGTGTATTTGGAACGCCCAAGGGGACGGAAGGCACCCGAATCTTCAAGGCCGTCGAGCATCCGTTTTACACGGGGGAGTTTCACATCAAGGGTGAACGGGCAACGTTGATCGGCAGCATGCAAGACGCTCCACCCTGGGATCATCTCGACTATGCGGGGAAACATTTGAATTCTGTGGAGGGCACCATTCAAATCGATGTGAACGAACTCGCTAACACCGGTCGGGTTGTGGCCGAATTCGTCGAGAAGGCGGACCGCTATCGAATCATATTTGACCGGTTTACTGCGTCGCTTCCGTATCAGGATGGAGGCATCGCAAGCCGCGTTTACGAGCATGGCGATTCCGGCAACGGGGACCCCCTGTACCCCAAGACATGGCTGTATCTCGCGGGATGGGGGACTGCCACCGTGTGGAAAAATGAGCGGGTTCTCTATCAGGACTACCAGGCTCACTTTATGGTGATGGAGCGGTCGAGAGACCGTAAGACCAACGAGGTGCGGTATCCGATCAAACGGACCTTGCCCGGTGGAGAGACCGACCCTGCCGGAATGGAAATCGACCTGTGGGTGCGCTCGAAAGAACAAAACACCAAGAACTTCCCTCCCTATGAAACTTTCGTCCATCTCTACTGGGAAGCGGTAACATGGCGCTAGCGCGGCCGCCGGTCCATGTTGCCTGATCCTGATGATGGAAGATGGTGGCGTGCTTTTTCCGGTCATTCGCTGCTGAGCAGGCGAGTGCCTTTCCAAGGATTTCTCGGTCGGCACGCTGTTCCATGGTCGCCTAGCCAGAGAGTGGAGAATTCTCCGATCAGACCGCGTCAAAAGCCCGCTGTAGGTATTGAGGGGCAGTTGCAGAGGACGGGGACGGAGCCTGCTTATAAGCCGCTCGTATTCATAAAGGGATCGTCGGGGTTGATGTTGATGTGCAGGTGTATGTTTTCCGGTCGAGGGGAAAGCCGACATGGCGTGCTGCCGACGACCGGAACTATTACCTCGCGCGCCAATCCCTTGGAGCAGAATGTTCGGATCTATCGTGTGGTGGAGGGGTGCGGCACATGCTCCAGAACAGGACCAGACGATCGAGATGAGACGCTGGCACGTGCTGCGGGTCATTACGCGGCTGCCGAATCGAAGTGCTCCATGACGAGCGCAGGGTATTCGACCTTTGCAATCATGAGTTTCAGCGCGGACGCATTGGGCTTTGGACGAAATCCGATGCGATCACCTATTTTGATGACTTCAAGTCTGGCTTCTGCAACGAGTCGCTTTACGCAGTGAGCAGGCAGCGGGGCCGCGTGTCAGCCCTCGGCTGAAAACGGCCTCGTCCGCAGGATTCATCAACGCTACTGTCTCTCCTTTCGTACATCTAGACCCATTAGCATTTGAAGCGCAAGGGGCTGCCTGGCACCTGGAGAATCTGATCGGTTCTGCCTCCCTTTTTGTCTGTTTTCCGACAAAATTGTCGGGCCGGTTGTCCTTGTTCAAGGCAATGGTCGGTATTCGCAGGGAATTTTCGAGTGATGCGTCCTGGCACTGGAGTTGCTGACATCTCGGCAAAGGAGGTCACCATGAGCGCATTGGCCTATGAGTTTGTGCAAGCGTTGTCCATCGAAGAGCGACTCCTCGATGCCTTGCGCACACAAGGCCCGCAGATGCTGGAGGAGATCGTCCATTTCTTGACCGACGCCAGTTGGGTCCAAGTGTTTCTGGCGGTCGACCGGCTGAGTCGAGCCGAGGCGATTTCGCTTCAGCCGGTCCGGCGTTGCGAATATCGCGTCGCGCTTATTCGGCCAACTGCCTGATGGCTCACTCCGATCCGATTCTTTGGCTGCTCGTCGCCGGGACGTTCACCTTTCTGACCATTCCGGGCGTGGCACTGTTTTACGGCGGGATGGTACGGAAAAAGAATGCCCTCAACACCATGGCGCTTCCCCTGCTGGCGCTCGGGCTGGCGTCGATCGGCTGGCTGAGTGCCGGTCTCGGGTTGGAAGCGAGCCGTATCGTCGGGGTGGTGACCGATGCGGAGCGGAATAGCGGACCGTTGCTGTCGATCTTTTCCGCCGAGGCCGGGGCGCTGGCGTTGGCACTGGTGGCTGGTGCGGTGGTGGAACGGGTCCGGTTGCCGTTTTTTTTGCTGTTCTCGGTCTTCTGGATAGCGCTGGTTTATGGTCCGCTCGCGTACTGGCTCTGGGGCGGCGGATGGCTCGCGAACCTGGGCAGCCTGGACTTCGCTGGAGGGGCGGTCATCCACATTAGCGCTGGGGTGGCGGCATTAGTAGCCGCCGTCCTGATCGGTCCGCGGAAAGGATTCGGGCGAGCGGACATGATGCCGCACGATCTTCCTCTCTCGATCTGCGGCGCGGGCTTTCTCTGGGTGGGATGGTGGGGCTTTGCAGCCAAGCCGGGCGTGGCGACAGTGACTGCGGTCACCAGCGCGTTCGTGGCGATTCACCTGGCGGCGGCCTCCGCTGCGTTGGCTTGGACTGCTGCGGAGTGGCTGCAACGGGACAAGCCCACCGTGTTGGGTACGGTCAGCGGGGCCGTGGCCGGGCTGGTAGCGATCGCGCCAGCGGCCGGCTATGTCGGCCCGCTCTCGGCGCTGGTGATTGGGATCGGAGCCGGAGGCTTCTGTTATATGGCCGTGAACTTTGTGAAGCCGATCCTGGGGTATGACGATTCGCTGGATGTCTTCGGCATGCACGGCGTTGGCGGGACATGGGGCATGGTCTCCACCGGGTTGTTTGCTTCCACGGCGGTCAATCCCGACGGAAGCGACGGTCTGTTTTACGGTTATCCCTATCAATTCTTTGCCCAGGTGGTCGCCGCCGCTGTAACCTGGGTCTACGCCGGCGCGATGACGGTGCTTTTGATCAAGGTTCTTCAGCGGCTGATGTCGCCGCGCGCTGACCAAGAGGCCGAAGTGCTGGGGCTCGATCTCTCGCAGCATGGGGAGAAAGCGTATTCCTGATGCGTGACACATGCCATGTGATGCGCGGTTCCACGCGCACCGGCAACGCTTCACGCGCCACGGGTTCTGTATGGCAGTGATCCACGATGACATCGGGCGACGGCGGTTTTTAAGTCAGGCCGTCATGGCGTTCGGGACGCTGTTCGGGATCGGAGCGCTGGCTCTGCGGTTTGTGCAGTTCCTGGTGCCGAGTCAAAAGTCGAAACGGTACGAGGCGGTTCTGATCGGAACCGAAGCCCGCCTGCCGATGGGCGAAGCGGTCCCTGTGACGCTCGGCACCCATAAGATCATGGTACTCAAGACCGAGGAAGGCGTCACGGCCTTTTCCCGGCGCTGCACCGATCTCGGTTGTTTGGTCTCCTGGAACAAGGAGCGCGGGCAGTTCGTCTGTCCATGCCACCAGGGCGTATTCGATAGGACCGGCCGGAACATCGCCGGCCCGCCACCGCGCCCGCTGGACCGGTATCAGGTGGTGGAACGCAACGGACAGTTGTACGTGAACATTCTTCAAAGCAGTTAGCCGTCGGCTCTCGGCGTAACGCTGAGGACTGAAGGCCGAACGTTGAGGGTGGGCAAGGTGAAGGCGTTAGTATCTCCGATGGAGATCAAGGCGGCCGCGCAAAACGGCAGAACCAAAACCTGGATCGACTATATCCAGAAAGATTTGCCGCAGCACCTTGACTGGTGGCCGTATACCCTGGGAGCGATTCCGCTCACCCTGTTCGGGCTTCTCGTCGCGACCGGCCTGATGCTGACGTTCTACTATGTACCCTCGCCGGAGCAGGCTTACGAAAGCGTCGAGCAGATCACGCACGAGATCTATCTCGGTTGGTTCGTCCGCGGTCTGCACAAGTTCTCGGTGGACCTGATGATCCTGTTCTTGCTCTTTCATGTGATTCGCGTCTTTCTGACGCGCGCCTACCGGACACCCGGCGAACTGAAATGGGTCACGGGCGCGCTGGTGTTGTTCGTGACCTTCGCGATGGGATTTACGGGGTACTCGCTGGTGTACGACAACGTCTCGTATTGGGGGATGACGGTCGTGACCAACATGCTGGGGACGCTGCCGATCGTCGGGACGCCGCTGCTCTATCTCCTGCGCGGCGGGGAAGAGGTGTCCGGCAACACGCTCTTGCGGCTTTACGACCTGCACACGAAACTCTTGCCCGTTTTGCTGGCCGGTCTCGTGTTGGGTCACGTGCTGGTGGTCCGACTTGTCGGTTTCGCCGAGGTAGAGGGAAGCCGGGGCTCCCACCCGTTCTACCCGGAACATACGTTGAAGATGGGCGCGATCGCCGCCGGATTGCTGGTCTTGATCGTCGATCTGGTCATGATCTTTCCTCCCACTCTCGGCCAGCCGGCCAATCCCCAGGAGGTCGCTTCGGACGTTTCTCCCCCGTGGTATTTCTCGGCGCCGTACATGTGGATCACGTTGCTGCCCGGTCCGGTCGCGCTCTGGAGCATGGTGGGCGGCGCCGCGGTGTTCGTTGGGTATCCGCTTCTCGATCGGGAATTGTCGAAACGAGGGTGGCCGATGGCGATCGTGAACGCAGTAGTCGGGGCCCTGGTCGTGGTCGCATTCGCCGCACTGATGATTCTGGATACAAGGATGTGAATGGGCGTCTGAGGCGAGGCGCTAGGCGAAAGGCGATCGGTTCGTTTGCACGAGCGTTACCTCTTGAAGGAGGATCCTGTGGACGAGACGGATAGCGAGCTGAGTCGATATCACGAACCCGCGCCGAACGGCAAACTCAATTTCACCCGCTATCTGATCGGCGGGCTGTGCTTAGTGTTGTTTCTCGCGCTGACCGGCGTCGGCTACGTTCAGGTGGAAGAGCGGCGGGGCGGCGGCCTGCGGCCGTTCATCTCGGCTGAGAACAAAAAATGCATCGACTGCCATCTAGCCAAGGACGTGTCGGTCGGCGGCATCAACGACTGGAAAGTCAGTGCGCACGCACCCAAGGGCATCGGCTGTGTGGAATGTCACCGGGCGGAACAAGGCGAGCCCGACGCCTTCGACCATTACGGCACCGTCGTGTCCACGCTCGTTACGCCCAAAGACTGTATGCGTTGCCATGACAAGGAGGCGCAGGAATTCGCGCGATCCCATCATGCCAAGGGCGCACAGTTCATCGGATCGCTGGACAATTTTCTGGGGAACGTCGTGGAAGGCCCGGAGGTGGGGACGACAGGCTGCGCCGGCTGTCACGGGAGCGTCGTCAAAGTCATGGAGAACGGCAAGCTCCATCCTTCCACCTGGCCCAATTCGGGGATCGGACGGGTGAATCCCGATGGGTCGAAAGGCACCTGTTCGGCCTGCCATGCTCGGCACAGTTTCTCGATCGCCCAGGCGAGACAGCCGGAAAGCTGCGGCCGTTGTCACATGGGGCCGGATCATCCGCAGATCGAGGCCTACTACGAAAGCAAACACGGGGTGCTCTTTACGGCGAACAAAGAGAAGATGAAGCTGAGCCTTCCCAAGGAGAAGTGGATTCCCGGACGGGACTATCTCTATCCAACTTGCGCGACGTGCCACATGAGCGCGACGCTCACGCAGGACACCACGCACGACGTGGGCGACCGCATCAGTTGGACCTTGCGACCGGTGGTCTCCACGCGACTCGAGCAACACGAGGAACGGCGCAAAGCCATGAGGCAGGTCTGTTCCTCGTGCCATAGCCCAGAGATCGTCGATCGCTTCTTTACCCAGATGGACAGCGGCATCACGCTGTACAACGAGAAGTTCGGCAAACCGGCCAAGGCGGCGATGGACCGGTTAAAGGAGTTGAACAAGATCACGCCGACTCCGTTCGACGAGGAGATCGAATGGGTGTTCTATGAGCTGTGGCATCACGAAGGCCGTCGCGCTCGGCACGGGCTTTCCAAGGTTGCGCCGGATTATGTCCATTGGCAAGGCTTCTACGAAGTGGCCAAGCATTTCTACACCAAGTTCCTTCCGATGGTGCGGGAACTTTCTCCAGATGTCGCCAAGGACCTGCTGGCCCAGGAAACCCACCGATGGGTCGAGAAGGGCATGACGAAGGAAGAAATCGCTCAGATGCTCGAGTTTTACGACAAGGAAATGCAGGGAAAACGCGGTGGCACGTAGAAAACAGCGGATTGTCGTCGAACCGCAGGGTGTTCCCTCTTCCCTCTTGAGCGGCTGACGGGATTGGAGTATGCTGGGGCTCCCATCAACAGGGCGAGGCAGCGGATATGCAGAAGTCTATGAAAGCCCGATTGGCTCGCGGCCTGTTTCTCGACCGTGACCTTGAACGGTTTCGCCAGCAGCTTGCGAAATTCCAGCCGTTTCTTTCCCGGAAAAAGTTGTTGGCCTCCCTTGACGAGTTTGATGCCACCACCGAGCAACTGATCAGCCTGGTCTTCGGCGAGGCATCCGATCAACTGGAAGCTTACCAGTACGCCAAGCTGGGTGAGGCGGCAAGCTTGGTCAATTTGCCCGAAGAGGCGCAGGAGGGAGGGGCGGAGGATATCTTTCGCGAAAGCCTTCAACAACGCAAGCGCGTCATCGAGAGCTGCATCTCGGAACTGGAGGAGCGAAAGGCGTCAGTGGCGTCCAGGAACGGGCGGACGAACGTATTGACCAGCGTGAAGGTGGCGGACTACATGTCGCACGACGTCCGCAGCGTCCATCGAGACGCGACGATCAAAGAGGCCGGGCGGCTGCTCCAAAAGTGGAGAGTCGGGTCCCTTTTGGTCGATGACGGCCTGCGCTACATCGGCATCATCACGGACACCGACCTCAGCCGGAAAGCAGTAGCGCGCGGCCTCGACCCCAATACCACCACTGTCAAACAGTGCATGAGCAAATCGATCGTCACGATCGAAGACACTGAGCCGATGACCGAAGCGATCCGCCTCATGAAGGAGAACGGCGTTCGACACTTACCGGTGACGGAGGACGGCACGATCATCGGCGTACTCTCGGTTTCCGATCTGCTGCGGGCCTATGACGAGTTGTCCGGGCTGGTGTTGGAAGGCGGGGCCGACGAGGACGGAGCGGTCCGCTCTTAGAGCGCGCCGAAGCGCCGCTCGAAAAACGCTCGGGTCTCGGCCATGTGGCGGGCGAGGTCGGAATGTAAATGGCTGGCTCCAGTCTGCCAGTCCTCGGTTGCATACCCAACCCGCCGGGCCAAGAAGACGAAGTCGTCTGACTCCGGTTCGGGCAATACCAAATCTTTCGCATTCCCCCGCACCATCCTCAGGCCATCGATCAGAGTCCTGAAGAACAGGTAGGCCTGGCGCAGGCGCAGACCGTCGTCGCGCGCGACCAATCCGGTTTCGACCAAGGCCGCCAGCGCCTCCATCGTGTTCGTGGTTCTCAACGCTGGATGCCGATGGCCGTACATCAGTTGCAGATACTGGACGGCGTACTCCACGTCGATCAACCCGCCCGGGCTGTACTTGACGTTGATACGTCCCGGCTCGACCAGCTCCTTCACCTGCTGCCGTCGCAGGTCGAGTGCGATCATCAGATCCCACGGCGCGCCGCTGTATACGTACGCGTCTCGGTGTGCTTCGACCCGCTTGCCCAAGTGTTCATCTCCGGCCACGTGGCGCAACTTGATCAGCGCCTGCCGTTCGAACGGGGCGGCCAACCCCGAAGGACTGTAATAGGTCCGTATTTCGTCGAGCGCGTTGGCCAGTGATCCTTTACTCCCGTGCGGCCGCAGGCGCACATCCAAATGGAAAATCCCCTCCTGCTTGGCCTCGATCCAGCGCAAGAGTTCCTGGACCAACCGTTCGAAGTACTCGCTGTTGTCCAGCGGTTGGCGGCCGTCGGTCCGTCCTGAGCCCTCGTACACAAAGAGCACTTCGATATCGGACGCATAGCCCAGCTCGCGGCCGCCGAATTTTCCCATCCCCAGCACGGTCATGGGACAACGGCGGCCATCAGCGAGCCTCGGCCGGCCGTGGAGACGTTCCAGTTTCGCTTGGCAGTCGACCACGCTTCGACTCACAACGGTTTCGGCCAACTGGGTGAGGGCCAGCGAAAAGTCGGCGAGACTTGTGGCGGGATCGAGGAGATGCTTCATATCGATCCGGAACAACTCTTCGTCCTTGAACTGATTCAGCGTGTGTTGCCGCTGCTCGTCGGTCTTGCAAGTCGCCAGCCGGCGGCTCAGGATCTTGTTCAATTCCTGTTTCGATTTGATGAGGGGCTCGACCTGATAGGCTTCCAGCATCGGCAGGAGATTGGTGTGTTGCCGGCGCAGAAAGTCCTCCCACAGGAAATCACTGGCGCCCAACAGGCGGGCAAGCAGCGGGAAAAACCTTTTGTCCTTGACGAAGGCAAGGCCCTTTCGACGTTTGGGGCCCTTGTCCTCTTTAAGGATCAAGTCCAGGAACTGATCGAAAGCCTCGATCGCTTTGGCAGGGTCCGGCGCCCAGGTGAGCGCGTGGGTGAACTGCTTGATCAACACCGCGGTGATCCGGAGATTCTGCTGTTCGTCCGGATCGACGATCTTCTGTCCGTAGCGATCTCGGACGTAGAAACGGTCATGAAGCTTCGGGCCGACGTTCTCGAACTGGGCCTTGGTGATGTAGACGTTCCGCATGGCCAGCGCGTTAGCGAACGCGTAGAGGAAGGCGGGTGTGTCGTCCGATCGGATGTCCATGATCGTGTCGGTCGCGGATTGGCTGTTGTCGAAGGTGATGTGCACAGGCTGCAGCAGACCAGAGAAAGTGCTCCGCTGTTTACCGAGCCGCTCCACCAATTGCCGGTTCACGTGGTGGCGCGCCTCTTCGAACTGCTGGGCATCCAGCAGGTGGATCATGCGGTTCAGTTCACCGGTGAAGCGGCGTTGCTCCGCCGGAGAAAACACGACTCCGGCCATCGGGCGCACACGGAAGAAATCGACAATCTTTTTCCGTGCGAGGCCCGGCCTGGCTTTGGGGCGGCGCGGGGGCCACGCCGATCGGGCGCGTGACGAAGGGGACGGCGCTACGTCTGTGAAGGTGTAGATACGCCCTTCCTGGATGTCGAGCCCAAAGGCGGACAGCAGTCCGCAGATCGTGGCGAATTCCGAAAAGTAGTCGTAGGCTACGACCACGACCTCAAACGACGGGCCATCCTTCGGTTGAATATGGATTTGGCAGGGATGGTCCGGATCCAGGCGCGCTGCAAGCCGGATGTGTTGCGCGATGTCGTCGGGCGAGAAGCGGGCGAAGTAGTCGGCATCCATGCGCGACACAAAATCGCGCAGGATGTCTTCCGCAACATCAGGGCACAGTGGCCTAAGCGCATCGAGACGTTCTTCGGTGGTCATCATGAAAAGTGTTTGGCTATCAGCTCTCAGTCATCAACCGCAATTCGTCCTTTCTCACCTCGTAAGCGAAGGGCGAGAAAAGGCATTCACGAACCGCTGACGGCTAACGCTGATAACCGACGTCCGATGGCTGAGAGCTGATGCCGACAGCCCGCTCGCGCTCAGTATACCCGAACGGCGGCTCGTTGTGCCTCCTCGTTCGCACCGGTATAATGCCGGCCGCAAGGTACGGACGATTTCGGGGTCCCGCATGCTGCACACGAAATCGCTAATGACTCGACCCACCGCGCGATCATCCGATCCGAGCGCGCTTCTGTTGGCGCCCAAACTCGATGCCGGCCAAGTTGCCACCCTTCTCAAGCCCTACGGGCTGGCCGATATCGCGCAGGCCGACGCCAACATCCAAGCGATGGCCGGAGAGCCTCGGACGCGGCATCTCTTGGCAAAGATGTTGGGCGATCTCCTCGAGTCCGTTGCGCAGACCGCCGATCCGGACCAAGCGCTGAATCGTTGGGAACGATTTCTCCAGACCGGCATCAACCGGGCGGCGCTGTTCGAATATTTGCATGGCTCGCCCCGTATGCTGCACCTGCTCTGTACGATTTTCGGCAACAGCGAGTCGCTGGCCCAGACGCTGATCCGAGATCCGCTCCTTGTCTATTGGCTGGTGGAAGAACAAGTCCTGACGAGACGCCCGACGCGCGCGTCTTTGGACCGAGCGCTGAGCCGGGCGTTGGCCAACCTGACAACATTCGAGCTCAAACTGGAAGCGCTTCGGCGGTTTCGGCGTCGGGAAATGTTGCGGATCGGCGTACGCGATTTGCTGGGGCTGGACGACGTGCCGGATACCGCCGCCGCGCTTTCCGATCTCGCAGCGGTGTTGATCCAGGCCGCATACGAAATCGTCGAGGCGGACCTTCGACGGCAGTGCGGAGTTCCGATGCACCGCGACGCCAAAGGACGGCTGGTTGAAACCGGATTTGCCGTGATCGGCATGGGCAAGCTCGGCGGGGGAGAACTCAACTACAGCTCCGACGTCGATCTGATTTTCGTGTATGCGTCGGATGCCGGCGGTACCCGAGAAGGTCGCCGGGAGATTTCCAACGAAGAGTATTTTGAACAGCTTGCGCGTCGGCTGACGCAGGCGCTCGCCGCTCCGACACGGGAAGGCCGTGTCTTTCGCGTGGATCTGAGACTTCGCGCGGAAGGATCGGTCGGGCGGTTGGCCAGGTCCTTGGAAGAGTATGCCAAGTACTACAGGACGCGGGGCGAAGTGTGGGAACGCCTTGCGCTGCTGAAGGCTTGGCCGATCGCGGGCTCCCGCGAGGTCGGTCGGGCCTTTCTGCGGCTGACGCGACCGTTCATCTTGAATGGTCCGCAACCGTCATCACGAGCTGCGGACGTCCAAACTATCCTGAAAGAAGTGCGGGCGGTGAAGGAACTGATCAACGGGAAAATGGCCGACCGCGGTCACGAACGGAGGAATGTCAAACTGGGCATCGGGGGGATTCGGGAGATCGAGTTTCTCGTGCAAACGATCCAGGTGATATGCGGAAAGGTTCTGCCGCGCGTGCTGGACCGTAGCACCCTAGGAGCGCTGGCTCGATTCCGAGAACTGGGATTGTTGTCGGCGGCGGAGCAGTCGGCGCTGGCGGAGGCCTATGTCTTTCTGCGCGACGTGGAGCACAAACTGCAGATGGTGCATGACCTCCAAACCCATGCGCTGCCCGACAGACCGGACGAATTGACGCAGTGCGCGATTCGGCTCGGCTACGCGGGCAGGGACCGGAAGACTGCCGCCGATCGCTTCACCGCAGACTATCGGCGCCATACGGAGCGGGTCAACTCTATCTTCCGTCGCTTCTTCTATGCCACGGGGCGTTCCCGTCTGTTGCAGGCGATCCTCCAAGCCAGGAAGCAGGCATGAAACGCGACGGGCCGAGCGGGAACTGCTCGGCCCGCCATCCAACGGTGATCGCGCTCAGCGAGAGCGCGTCAGCCAATCGTTCTCAGCTCAGTACATGTCGTGCATGTGACCGTGACCGGCGCCGGCCGGCTCTTTCTTCTCCTCCGGGATCTCCGTAACCATCACCTCGGTGGTCAGCATCAGAGCTGCCACGCTGGCCGCGTTCTGCAACGCGCAACGCGCGACCTTCGTCGGATCGATGATCCCCGCCTTGAGCATGTCGGTGTACTCTTCGGTTTGTGCATTGAAGCCGTATGCGGGGTTCGAGTTCTGTCTGACTTTTTCTACGACCACCGACCCTTCCACGCCGGCGTTTGCAGCGATCTGGCGGATGGGTTCTTCCAGCGCGCGCCGGACGATGTTGACGCCCACTTTCTGCTCGGGCGGCACATCCTTCAGCAAGGGATCCAGTGCCGGAATGCAGCGCAGATAGGCGACGCCGCCGCCGGGCACGATGCCTTCCTCGACGGCTGCCTTGGTCGCATGCAGTGCGTCTTCCACGCGGGCCTTTTTCTCCTTCATTTCGGTTTCGGTAGCCGCGCCGACGTTGATGACCGCCACGCCGCCTACAATCTTCGCCAGCCGCTCCTGCAGTTTCTCCCGATCGTAATCGGACGTCGTTTCTTCGATCTGAGACTTGATCTGCTTCACGCGGCCCTCGATCTTCTTCGGATCTCCGTACCCTTCCACGATCGTGGTGTTGTCCTTGTCGATCGTCACCCGCTTGGCCCGACCGAGATCCGTTAGCTTCACGTTTTCGAGTTTAATGCCGAGGTCTTCGGAGATCACCTGGCCTCCGGTCAGGATCGCAATATCCTCCAGCATGGCCTTGCGCCGGTCGCCAAAACCGGGGGCCTTCACCGCCGCCACGTTCAGCGTGCCGCGCAACTTATTCACGACCAAGGTGGCCAGAGCTTCGCCTTCCACTTCTTCGGCGATGATCAGCAGCGGCTTGCCCATCTTGGCGACCTGCTCCAGAATCGGCAACAGGTCCTTCATGCTGCTGATTTTCTTTTCGTTAATAAGGATGAGCGGCTCTTCGAGAACGGCTTCCATCCGCTCGGCGTTGGTGACGAAGTAGGGGGAGATATATCCGCGGTCGAACTGCATGCCTTCGACAACGTCCAGCGAAGTGGACATGGACTTGGCTTCCTCGACGGTGATGACGCCGTCCTTCCCTACCTTTTCCATGGCCTCGGCGATCAGGTCGCCGATCGTCTTGTCGTTGTTGGCTGAAATTGTGCCGACCTGCGAAATCTCGGTCTTGGTCTGGCAGGGTTTGCTGAGCTTCTTGAGTTCCTGCACCACCACTTCCACCGCTCGGTCGATGCCCCGCTTGATTTCCATCGGGTTGGCGCCTGCGGTAATGTTTTTGACGCCCTCACGGTAGATCGCCTGGGCAAGCACGGTGGCGGTCGTGGTGCCATCGCCGGCCGTGTCGCTGGTCTTGCTGGCAACCTCGCGAACAAGCTGGGCGCCCATATTTTCATATGGGTTCTTCAGCTCGATCTCTTTCGCGACGGTCACGCCGTCCTTGGTGATCGTAGGCGCGCCGAACTTCTTGTCCAGAATCGCGTTACGACCCTTGGGGCCGAGCGTCGCCTTCACGGCGTCGGCGAGCTGATTGACCCCTTTCAGGATCGCGGCCCGCGCCGCCTCACTGTACAGTAGTTGCTTTGCCATCGTGGATCCTCCCTCTGCGTCGTTATCATTGTGAATTGGCGGTCCATATAGGTAAATGTCACGTATGGACCATGGACCGGGCGCGACGGGACCACGCCCCCACCTCAGGTGTTGGTAAATACGCCCAGAATGTCCTCTTCTTTAATGATCAGGCATTCTTCGTCGTCGATCCGCAGCTTGCTTCCAGAATATTTGTCGAACAGGACCTGGTCGCCGACCTTCACGTTCTCAACCTTTTTCCCGACCGCCTGCACGATGCCGCGCTGGGGTTTCTCCTTGGCGGAGTCCGGCACATAAATACCGCCCGCTGTCCGTTCCATCTCCTCCGTATAGGTGATGAAGACGCGGTCCCCGAGCGGCTGGAAATTCTTCGCTACGGTCGAGGCTTTCTTTTCCTTGGTCTCCGTGGCCATACGAACATCCTCCTCCTGTTGGTTGTGGTTCCTACCGGGTCGCGACTGTTGCTTTGAAGCCAGTTGTGTGAGAAGCGGATTCCGCTCTTCGAAGAAGAGCGGACTGCTAGCAAAATTCGGTAAGAGAGATAGCGCCAGTCAAGGGCAAGTCAAGGGGCGGGGCAAGAATTTCTTCGCGAAAATGGGAGTGCATCACTCGGTGAATCTAAGTCGTTGAAATTTCAAAGAAATAGCGGCCATGAATACAAATTTTAATACACATAAAATGCATAAGACGTTAGGCCCGCAACCGATCGAAGTCTTTGACTTCTTTTTTGATATAGTCTCGGAGCCGCTTGATGATGCGGGCCTCCAGTTGCCGGGTTCGCTCTTTCGTGATCCCGTATTTGGCGCCGAGATCCTCCAGGGTTAGGGGAGTTTCTGATAGGACGCGGTTTCGCAGGATATCCTCTTCCCGTTCGTCCAGGGTCTTGATGAATTCAGCCAGTTTCCGCCGAAAAAGCGCCCGGAGCTCCGTATCGGCGATCCGTTCGTCCGCCGGCTGATCCTGAGAGGGCAGAATGTCCAGCAGTGTGCCGTCTTTGTCCTCGCCCAGCGGCTGATCCAGGGACAATTCCCAACTGCCCAGCCGTTGATCCATTTCAATGACGTCCCGTTCCCGGACGTTCAGGCGGTCAGCTAAGAGCTTGGCGTCCGGCACGAAGCCTTCTCGTTCCAGTTTGGCCTTTTCCTTCTTGAGATTGTAGAAGAGCTTGCGTTGGTCCTGGGTGGTGCCGACCTTCACAAGACGGAAGTTGTTGAGCAGGTAGCGAAGAATATAAGCACGGGCCCACCAAGCGGCATAGGCGTAGAAACGGACGTTTTTGCTCGGGTCGAATTTCTTGATTGCTTGCAGCAAGCCGACGTTGCCTTCCTGGATCAAATCCATATGATCTGCGCCGGTGTGGAGGTATTCGGCGGCGATAGCCACGGAGACCCGCAAATTGGAAAGGATCAGCTTGACGGCGGCCTCGCGGCTACCCATCACGCGGTATTCGTGAAAGAGTCGGAGTTCTTCTTCCTTGGTCAGATAGGGGTAGCGCCGGACTTCGGCCAGATACTGTTGCAGCGCCGTGACGGGGACCAGAGACGTGGTGTCGTCGCCGTGGTCGCGCTCCTGAGAGGAAGAGGCTTCGGCCCGCTCCGGGAAGACGCTTTCTTCTGCGAAGTCGCCGTCCGTCGGTTCCAGGTCCTCGGTTTCCCAGGTATTCTGCTGAATCTGCGGTTCGGATTCGCTCATCGAGTTCTAGATGCTCTCGTGGGCGCACGCGTGAAAAGTCATTATAAACGGAACGGAGTCGAAGCACAAAGTTCGACCGCGGGAGGCCGTCATGGCTATGAGTTCGCGCGCGGGTCATTGGATTTGCTAAGATGGCTTCTTAAGATGGCTTCTGAAGATACCGGAGATAGAAAAGGATATGCCGCCGTTCAAGCTCGAAGCGCCGTTTAAGCCGTGCGGGGATCAGGGTCAGGCGATTGAAAAACTGGCCGCCGGGGTGAAGGCCGGCAAGAAGCACCAGGTTTTGCTCGGCGTCACCGGCTCTGGCAAGACCTTCACGATGGCCAACCTGATCGAGCGGGTGCAGAAACCGACGCTTGTACTCGTCCATAACAAGACCCTGGCCGGACAGCTCTACCAAGAATTCAAACAATTTTTCCCGCACAACGCGGTAGAATATTTCATCAGTTACTACGACTACTATCAGCCGGAAGCCTACATTCCTCAGACCGACACCTACATCGCTAAGGACGCTTCCATCAACGACGCCATCGATCAGATGCGGCATGCGGCGACCACGGCGCTGTTACAGCGGAACGACGTGGTCATTGTGTCGTCCGTGTCGTGTATCTACGGCCTCGGCTCGCCGGAAGTTTATCACGGCATGCTGCTTTATCTCGAAGAAGGCATGGAGATCCGTCGCGAACGGATCCTATCCAAGCTGGTGGAAATTCAATACACTCGCAATGATGCAGACTTCCATCGAGGGACCTTCCGCGCGCGGGGCGATGTGATCGAGGTCTTCCCCGCTTCATCGGACGCCGCGTCGGTGCGCATCGAGTTGTTCGGCGATGTGGTGGACGCGATTCATGAGATCGATCCGCTCACCGGCAAGTCATTGGGCAGGTTGCCGAAAGTGCCGATCTATCCCAATACCCACTATTTGATCGCGCCGAACCGGTACGAACAGGCGCTGAAGGGAATTGAACAAGAGCTGGAAGAGCGGATCGCGTTCTTCAAGCGAGAGCGCAAACTGCTCGAAGCCCAGCGGATCGAGCAACGGACGCGCTTCGATTTGGAGATGATCCGGGCGATGGGCTATTGCCACGGGATCGAGAACTATTCGCGGCATCTGAGCGGCCGCGCGCCGGGTGAGCCGCCGCCGACGCTCCTGGACTATTTCCCCAAGGATTTTCTCCTCATCGTCGACGAATCGCATGCCACTATTCCGCAGGTGGGAGGCATGTACGAAGGCGACTACTCGCGCAAAAAGACGCTGGTGGACTACGGGTTTCGGTTGCCGTCGGCTATTGACAATCGGCCGCTGAAATTCGAGGAATTTGAACGGTGTCTCAATCAAGTCGTCTATGTGTCGGCGACACCCGGTCCGTACGAATTGGAGCAGGCCGGGCAGGAGGTGGTCGAGCAGATCATCCGACCGACCGGCCTGATGGATCCGGTCATCGAAGTGCGCCCTGCGAAAGGCCAGGTGGACGATTTGTTAGGTGAAGTGCGCACGGAGGTCGCCAAAGGCAACCGTGTGCTGGTCACGACGCTGACGAAGCGGATGGCCGAGGATCTGACTGAGTACTATCACGATCTCGGCGTCAAGGTGCGCTATCTGCATTCCGACATCAAAACGTTGGAGCGGGCGGAACTCGTGCGCGATCTGCGGCGCGGGGTGTTCGATGTGCTGGTGGGGATCAACCTCCTGCGTGAAGGGTTGGACATCCCAGAGGTCAGTCTGGTCGCGATCCTCGACGCGGATAAGGAGGGCTATCTGCGGTCGCACCGGTCGTTGATTCAGACCGCCGGGCGTGCGGCCCGGCATGTCGAGGGTCGCGTGATTCTGTACGGCGATACGGTCACGGAGTCCATGCGACTGGCGATCGAGGAGACCGCGCGGCGGCGGAGGATCCAAGCTGAGTACAACCGGGCGCACGGCATTACGCCGGAAAGCGTGAAGAAAAGTATTCCGACGGTGGAGTATGCGATGGCGCAGATGGACTACCTTTCACTCGATCTGGCCGCCGAATCCCAAGCCGTCTATCAGCAAGAGGAACGCGATGTCGAGCAGCTCATCCGACGCTTGGAAGCGGAGATGAAAGCGGCTGCCAAAGAATTGAAATTCGAGCGAGCGGCGGAACTGCGGAACCGGATTCGCGCGCTGAGAATGAAAGAACTCGAAGTCAAACTGTAGGGCTCAGATCTGCTTGTAGAGGTAAATGCCCAGGAAGATGCCCAGAAAGGTCAGCAGGTTCATTCTGATCGTGAAGCCCATCGTGATTTTAACCAGCACCAAATCCACCGTCACAGGCGGGTTAATGCCGGGAGTGAGCGCGGTCGAGAAAATATTTTGAATGGTTCCGTGCGGGGCCATGACGCGCAGCACCTCTCCGAGAATGCCGCCAAGCAATCCTCCGACGAGGATAAAGACCATCAGCACCCATGGTGACTTTCTCATTCCTCCCTCCTGACTTTGGGCTGCGTAGTCGCACGGAGCCGGTGGCTGGCACCATAACGAAACCCCTCAGGGAAGTCAACCAAATGGACCGCAGCTGACCGTGTATGCAGAGCGGGTTCCCTGCGAAGCGGGCGACGGCATGACCGCTGATCGTGCGCACGGACGATCCTGTATCTCGGTCGACGCCGGATCAGGTTGAATGAGCGGAAAGAAAGGGCCTGCCGACACCGGGAATGGCTTGACTTCTTTCCAGAGCGTTGTTTAGACTGCCCGATGCTCTTTTTTTAGATTTTCCGAGGTCATCGAAGCTCTGCCCCCCGTATCGCCCGAGTCGGTCGGTTAGAGGTGTTGGGTGTTGATTTGGTTATGTTGGACGCACTGAGTGAGAAACTCGACAAGATTCTCCGCAAGCTCCGTGGCCGTGGTGTCCTGACCGAACAGAACATCGCGGAGGCGCTGAAGGAGGTCCGGCTGGCGCTGCTTGAAGCGGATGTCAATTTTAAGATCGTCAAGGACTTTATCAATCGGGTCCGCGAGAAGGCGGTCGGGCGTGAAGTGTTGGAGAGTCTGACGCCTGGTCACCAGGTGGTGAAGATTGTCTGGGATGAACTGCGCGAGATGATGGGCCGTGAGAAGGCGGGTCTGAGCCTCGCTTCGAGTCCGCCGACGGTCGTGATGATGGTCGGGTTACAGGGATCGGGAAAGACCACGACCTGCGGCAAGTTGGCTCGACTGTTCACGCAGCAAGGCAAGCGGGTCCTGTTGGTTGCGGCCGATCCACGACGGCCTGCAGCTGGCGATCAATTGGCCAGCCTGGGCCGTGACCTTGGCGTCGAAGTCCATCGGTTCGACCGAGCGGACGCGGCTCCGGCGGACGTGGTGCGAATCTGCCGGGAAGGAGTCGAGCGTGGAAGAGACCAAGGCTACGACCTGGTCATTTTAGACACGGGCGGGCGGTTGCACATCGACGACGAATTGATGGCCGAACTGGCCGCGATCAAGCATGCGGTGAAGCCACACGAGGTATTGTTGGTGGCCGACGCGATGACCGGCCAGGATGCGGTGAACATGGCGAGCCGCTTCGATCGGCAGGTCGGGCTGACCGGTGTCATCCTGACGAAGGTCGAAGGAGACGCAAGGGGCGGCGCGGTACTGTCCATCCGCGCGGTGACCGGCAAACCGATCAAATTTCTCGGCGTGGGGGAGAAGCTGGATGCGCTGGAAGCGTTCCATCCAGACCGAATGGCTTCGCGCATTCTCGGTATGGGCGATGTCCTCTCGCTCGTCGAGAAGGCGCAGGAAGTCTACGCGCGTGAACAGGCGAAGACGGACGAGAAAAAGCCGGCCGGCGGTGGTTTTACGCTGGAGGATTTCCGCGAGCAACTCGGACAGGTGAAGCGAATCGGTTCGCTCGAGCAGATTCTCGGGATGTTGCCGGGCGGTCAACGGTTGAAAGCTTTGGCGCAGAACGGCTTGCCCGAACGCGAACTGAAGCGCGTGGTCGCGATGATTGATTCTATGACGCCTCGGGAGCGCCGCGACCATACCATTATCAACGGGAGCCGGAAAAAACGTATTGCCAGAGGCAGCGGGACCAGCGTGCAAGAGGTCAACCGCTTGCTGAAGCAGTTCCTGGCCGCGCGAAAAATGATGAAGGCGATAACCAGCGGTACTGGAAGCCGGCGGCACCTGGCGCAGTTGATGCGGTCGATGTGACCCTTTTCAGGAGTTCACAGCTTCTCGTTGTGAGCTGCTTCTTCGACGAAGGAGGATCCACGTGGCGGTTCATTTGCGATTGGCGAGAGCCGGACGACATAAGCGGCCGTTCTATCGAGTCGTGGCGGCGGATTCCCGGATGCCCAGAGACGGGCGTTTCCTGGAAATCTTAGGTACCTTCGATCCGTTGAAAAATCCGGCGTTGCCGGAGCTGAAGCCAGACCGGGTGCTCAAGTGGCTCAAGCAGGGTGCCCAGCCGACTGTCACGGTCCGGACTCTCCTCCGTCGCTCCGGAATCTGGCAGCAGTTTGAAAGCGAACGAGCTGCCGCCAAAAAGGCGTCTTAAGAGCGCGGTCAGCTGTCAACGATCGGTGGTCAGGCTATCAAATACCGAAGGGTTTGCCTCTGGGTTAGGTATATGAGCAATTCGTCGGATCTCGTCACTATCGGCAAGATTGAGAAACCGTTCGGTCTTTGCGGCGAAGTCCGCGTGCGGTCGTTGAGCGACATCCCCGGCCGGTTCGAAACGCTTCGCCGGGCAATCTTGCAGTCCCCGTCCGGACGAGTACTTACCACTGGTGTCAGACGTGTGCGAGCCGGAGGCGGCTCATATATTATCGGGTTCGAGGCGCTGACGACGCCGGAAGAGGCGGCGGCGTTTCGCGGAAGCCTGATTCAGGTCCCGAGGAGCGAGAGCCCAAGTTTGCCTGAGGGATGGTATTACGAACGCGACCTGATCGGCATGCAAGTAAAGACTGAACTGGGCGAATTTCTGGGAACGCTGGAGGAAGTGTGGGATTTGCCCGCGAACCATGTCTTTGTCGTCAGGGGGGAGGGCGGAGAGGTGCTGATTCCGGCGACGAAGGAGATTGTCGTGTCGGTGGATGTCGCCGGCCGAAGAATGACGATTCGTCCGGTCGAGGGACTGGTGGAGGATCAGAATGCGGTGTGACATTCTCACCTTGTTCCCTGAGATGGTCGCGCCCGTCCTCGACCACAGTATCCTCAAACGGGCCCAAGAGAAGGGTCTTTTGGAAGTCTGCATCCATAATATCCGTGACTATACGTTCGATCGGCACAAGGTCGCCGACGACGTGCCGTATGGAGGCGGCGCTGGCATGGTGATGAAGGCCGAGCCGATCTTTCGTGCCGTCGATGCACTCCGGGACCGATACGGCCGAGCCGTCGACGAAGGTCTCTCTCTTCGTCTGCTCATGCCTACGCCTCAGGGTCGACCGTTCACGCAGGACTACGCTCGAGATCTCGCCGGCGAGCGGCGCCGGCTCGTCTTCATCTGCGGCCATTATGAAGGCATCGACGAGCGGGTCCGTTTGGGATTGGACCCCGAAGAAGTGTCCATCGGAGATTACGTGCTGACCGGCGGGGAATTGCCGGCATTGGTCATCATCGATGCAGCGGCTAGGCTGGTGCCCGGGGTGTTAGGCGACCCGGAGTCCGCGATGCACGAGTCCTTCTCCGATGCATTGTTGGAGTATCCTCAGTACACGAGGCCGCCGGAGGTCCGCGGACTGACAGTGCCCGAGGTGTTGCTGTCCGGACATCACGAGGCGATCAGGGTTTGGCGGCGGCGCGAAGCGTTGCGGAGCACCTATATGAAACGTCCCGATTTGCTGCGGGACCGAGTCTTCAACGAAGAAGATCAACGATTGCTCGATGAAATCGTCCGCGAATGCGTCAAGACGGCGCCGGTGCGGTGCGGGGAGGAGGGATAGCGCCATGAATCGGTTGGAACGGATCCAACGATCGCTGATTAAGAAGACGGTGCCCAACTTTGAGATCGGGGATACCGTTCGCGTTCATGCGAAGGTCGTCGAGGGTGAAAAAGAACGCATCCAGGTCTTCGAGGGCGTGGTGATTGGCCGGAAAGGGTCGCTGAACAGCGAAACCTTCACAGTCCGGAAAATTTCATACGGAGTCGGAGTGGAACGGATTTTCCCGATTCATTCACCGGCCGTCACGCGTATCGATGTGGTCCGTCAGGGCAGGGTGCGGCGGGCGAAGCTGTATTACCTGCGGCACAAGAAGGGCAAGACGGCGAAAGTCGAAGAGCGGGAGTTTTCCGGGGAGTCCAAAGTTTCCGGAAGCGGAGCCCGTTCCGCCGCCTCCGTGGAAACCGCCGCCGAACCTGAACCGGCTGCGGCCGCCAAGGGCTGAAGCGTTCGGCCCGGCGGTTATCTTCGCGGCGCCGTTGCGGTTCCAGTGTTGCCGGTCTGGAGTATCCCTCAGTGGGCCCCACCGACGAATTCGAGGCGGAGGCTCGGCGATGCGGATATCGCTGCGTCGCGGGTCTGGATGAGGCCGGACGAGGACCGCTTGCCGGTCCAGTAGTGGCTGCCGCCGTCATCCTTCCCTTTCGGTGTCGGATTCCCGGTCTCAATGACTCCAAACAGATCGCTGCGTCCGAGCGGGAACGGCTGTGCGAGGAAATCCTCCTCCGCGCGGTCGGGGTCGGCGTCGGCACGGCTAGCGGTCAAGAAATCGACGCCCTGAACATTCTGGAGGCGACCCGGTTGGCTATGGCGCGCGCGGTCGCCACACTCGATCCGTCTCCGGATTTTCTCCTCATCGACGCTGTGGCGCTTCCGCTCGTGAGGCTGCCGCAGCGTCCGATCATCAAGGGCGACGGTTTATCCCTCTCCATCGCGGCGGCGTCGATCGTCGCCAAAGTGACCAGGGATCGTCTGATGGCCGACTTTCATCGGGCCTACCCGCAGTATAATTTTCTGGCCCACAAGGGCTATGGCACGTCAGAACATTTGCGGTTGCTTGCGGAGTATGGGCCGTGCGAGATCCATCGTCGGACGTTTCGTCCGGTTCAGGACTGTCTGGAAGGAAAGACCCCCGTTCTCCGCAGATGAGGATGTAAGGACGCATCGGGCGCGGGAGGCCGGCGGCTCTCGCGGATCGTGATGAACGACCGGCGTCGCAGCTTCGGCCAGTGGGCCGAATCGGAAGCCGAGCAATACTTGCGGCAAAAAGGATATCGTATCCTTGCCCGAAACGTCCGGTCGTCCGGCGGCGAAATCGATCTCGTGGCGCAGGACGGCCCTGTGTTGGTGTTCATCGAGGTCAAGGCTCGTCGAACTTCAGTCTTCGGAGGGGCGGCCTATGCGGTGCATGAGCGGAAGCAGACGCGCCTCGTGCGGCTGGCGGCGCAATATCTTGCTCAACACCGGTTGCGACAACCGGCCTGCCGGTTCGATGTCGTGCTCCTGCGGGACGGAGAACATGAAGACGGCCGGATTCAACACATCGAGAACGCGTTCGAGGTCCCTGGTGAGGATCTGCGATGGTGAGCCATTGGTTGCGGTCATCAGCTTTCAGCGCGGGACGGCCTTCGTGACGTCTTGCACTTAAAGCTGAACGTTGATGACTGAACGCTGACCATGATCCAGCTTTTCCACGTTTCCAAATACTATGACCGGCGGCCGGCACTTTCCAATGTCAGTCTTGCAATCGAGAAAGGCGAATTTGTGGTGCTGATGGGCGCCAGTGGGGCGGGGAAGTCGACCTTGTTGAAGCTGCTCATCGCGGCAGAGCGACCGGATGAAGGGCAGATTTTGGTGCAAGGCCGGAACGTGGCCAAGTTGAGACCTTCGGAGATTCCGTATTTGCGAAGGAGAATCGGGATTGTCTTTCAGGACTTCCGGTTGTTGCCCAAAAGAACGGTGTTTGAGAACGTGGCGCTGCCACTAATGGTGCAGGGCGCCGCGGGGGGCGAGATTCGGCGCAAGGTCGCGGAGGCGCTGAAAGCCGTCGGAGTGGATCACAAGAGGGAGCAGTTCCCCAGCAGCCTGTCGGCCGGAGAGCAGCAGCGCGCTTGTATCGCGCGCGCGATCGTCAACGGTCCGATCATTTTGTTGGCCGATGAGCCCACCGGCAACCTGGACCCGGAGTTGACAAGCGAGATCATCGAGCTGTTCAAGGTCATTAATGCACGAGGAACGACGGTCATGGTGGCGACCCACGATCCGCAGGTTATGGCGCAAGTCAACCGGCGGATCGTGACGCTGATGGAAGGCAAGCTGGTCGCGGACCAGCGGCTGGGATCATGAGGCGGGCGCTCTATTTCCTGAGAGAGGCCTTCGCCAATGTGCGGGTCAATCGAACGACCACCGTGGTTGCGGTGGCGACGACGGCCTTCACACTGGCCTGCGTCGGAGTGTTTCTACTGCTCTATGTCAACCTGCGCATCATCGCAGGCTTGCTCCAGGAAGACATCAGAGTAATGATCTATCTTGACGACGGTCTCACGGCGGAGACATTGGCCGAGATCGAACAACGGCTCAAAGTGGACCGGGCGGTGGCCTCGTTCACCTATGTATCGAAGGAGCAGGCCTTGACCGAGTTTCAGGCTCAGTTTCCGTCCGAATCCCATCTGCTGGAAGGGTTGGGGCAGAACCCGCTGCCGGCCTCCTATGAAATCACGCTGGCTCCGCAATTCCGCTCCTCGGACTCGGTGAGGCGGTGGGCGGAGCGCGTCCAGACGCTTCCCGGCGTCGCCCAGGTCGAATATAGCCGAGACTTGATTGAGACGCTCGCACATATCGTTCGCCATATCGAGCTGGCGGCCATCGCGGCGGGCGTCATTCTTTCCACCGCGTCCGTGACGATCATCGCCAACACGATTCGGTTGACGCTGTACACGCGCCGAGACGAGATCGAAATCCTCCGGCTGATCGGGGCTACGAGGGCGTTCATCCGCATTCCCTATCTTATGGAGGGGACCTTCCTAGGCGGCCTCGGCAGTGCGTTGTCCTTGGCGATCTTGAAAATGGGGTTCGAGTTCGTCCGTCACCAAATTGAATCGACGGGTCGCTTTTTGCGGATGGAATCCTGGTTGAGTTTCTTTCCCGTTCAGATCTGTCTGCTGCTCGTGCTGGCGGGCGCGCTGCTGGGATTCGTCGGCAGCTTCGTCTCGCTGTCGCGGTTCGGGGAGGCGCGCTCGTGAGGCTGCGCCCCGCAGTTCCCATCGCCGCCGCGTTTGCATGGACGGTGGTCGCCGCTCCGTCGTTGCCGGCGGACAAGGAGCGACACGATCCCATCACGCAAAAGATCGAACAAGAACGCAAGACCTTGGAGCAGCTTAAAGGCAAGATCGAGGAAAAGCGGAAACGGGCGGACGAAGCCGAGAAGCAGCGGGAGTCGATCCTGCAGAGCATCCAGACCCTTGATGAACGCCTGCTGCGCTATCGGCAGGAACGGCAGGAGATCGACCGCAAGCTCAAAAAAAAGGATCGGGAACTGGAAGAGCTCAACGCGCAGTTGACCAGCCTGCGGGCCAGGATCGATGCGCGGCGAGACGCCATTCTCGCCCGGCTCCGTGTACAATATACCGAAGGGCGGTTCGGGTATCTCAAGGCGTTGCTCGGCTCCGATTCCTACGGCGATTTTCAGCGCCGCTTTCAGTACCTGTCAGCCGTGTCCCGCCGGGAGTACGAGATGATGGAGACGTATCGCGCGGATGTCGCCCGCATCGAACAGGCGGAGCGTCAGCGCGCCGAGGCCCGGGCGGGGCTGGCCGCGTACAAAGCGAGCACGGAGCGCAAGCTGAAGGAGATTTGGGAACTGCAGAAGGAAAAGCGCGTGCTGCTGGCGAAGATCACGCAGCAGAAGGAGTCATACGATCGGGCGGTCGAGGAGCTGGAACGGTCGGCGGCCCGGGTAGACGGCCTTCTGCGGGAATTGGAGCAACGTCGTAAAGCGGCGGCGGCTCGTCCACCTGCCGCGGCGCCAGCCCCCCGGGGATTCAAGGGTGCCCTGCCCTGGCCCGCTGATGGTCAGGTCGTTTCGTTCTTCGGGCGGCAGAAGCACCCGACCTTCGAGACGTACATTCAACGGAAGGGGATTGAAATCCGAACCCTCGAGGGGAGTACGATTCGAGCAGTCATGGGCGGCACGGTCGCCTATGCTGACTGGTTGAAAGGGTACGGGCTTGTTATTATCCTAGACCATGCCAACGGATTTTTCTCGCTCTACGCCCACGCCTCCAAGATCCTGGTCGCGGTCGGCGAACGGGTTGAGGCGGGGCAGACGATCGGGGAGACTGGAGATACCGGAATGACGGGAGAGAATACGCTTTATTTTGAATTGCGCGAAGGAGCGGAACCTGTCGATCCGCTCCTGTGGTTGGCGAAACGACCGTAGCTTTCAAGGGAAAGGAACACATGACTATGGAACAGCAACTGCGGCGTCGATCTTGGTATCTGGGGCCAATGGTCGTGGTCGCACTCTTCATGGGTGTGCTGATCGGAAAAGGTTGGGAACGGACCGGCCACGCGACGGAGACCTACGAAGAGTTAAAGACCTTCTCCGAGGTGTTGACCCAGATTCAGAAACACTATGTTGAAGAAACGAAAGTCAAGGACTTGGTGCAGGGCGCTATCCGCGGCATGCTCGCCACGCTGGACCCACACTCGGCCTACATGACGCCCGAAATGTACAAGGAAATGCAGGTCGAGACTAAAGGCGAGTTCGGCGGAGTCGGTATCCAGATCGGGGTAAAAGACAATCGCTTGGCGGTGATCGCGCCAATCGAAGGGACTCCCGCTTATCGGGCCGGCATTAAGGCGGGCGATTTCATCACCAAGGTCAACGACGAGCCGACCAAGGATCTGACGCTGATGGATGCCGTGCAGAAGATGCGCGGGCCCAAGGGGACCAAAGTCAGCTTGACGATCCAACGCGACGGTGTTCAGGACCCGCTAGTGTTCACGTTGGTCCGGGATATCATTAAAATTGAAAGCGTCAAATCCAAGGTTATTGACAACAACATCGGCTATATCCGCCTGACGCAATTTCAGGAGTCGACGGCGAAAGACCTGAGCCGTGTCCTCAAACAGTTCCGGGAGCAGAAGATCCAGTCCACCATTCTCGATCTGCGGAACAACCCCGGGGGATTGTTGACCGCGGCTGTGGATGTCTCCGAACAGTTCGTGGGCAATGGCAAGTTGATCGTCTATATTAAGGGTCGTGATGGCCGCAAGGATGAGTATTTTTCCCGGACCAAGGAACCGCTCGACGACTCTCCGATGATCGTGCTCGTGAATGAGGGCTCAGCTAGCGCCTCGGAGATCGTGGCCGGCGCGCTCCAGGACTGGGGACGGGCGGTCGTCGTGGGAACCACCACGTTCGGCAAGGGGTCGGTTCAGACCATTCTGCCGCTGGGGGACGGATCGGGGTTGCGGCTCACCACCGCGAAGTACTATACGCCGAAGGGCCGGTCCATCCAGTCGACCGGAATTACGCCCGATATCATCGTGAAGCCGCAGCCGACGACGGTGGCCAAGGCCACCGAGAAGGAGGAGGCGAATCCAAAAGCGAAACCTTCGACGGGGAAGGAATCGTCGTCCCAGTCCAAGACGCCCGACGATCCAACGCGCAAGAATGGTGCGGGCGGGTCGAACACCGGTCAAGACCCCAGTGCGGAGGCTTCCTTGGAGGATGATGTGCAGCTCCAAAAGGCTGTCGAACTGCTCAAGACTTGGAAGATCTTCAAAGAGCTGCGGCCTTCAACCTGAGACAGGCACAATGTCCAGGCTGCGGCCGGATCAGTTCCGTCGGCGCGCCCGAATAGCGTTCAGCAATGCTTCTTCCGGCACGGTCAGCCCGGGAAGGGTGCGCAACAGATGGGATCGGACCAAGGCTTCGAGATCAGCCAACGTTCGAATTCCGAGACGGAAATAGAGATAGCTGACCGTCGACTCCGACAGTCCAGGCAACGTGGCCCAATCGGCGACTTCGTCCGGCAGAGGGGTTTTCAAGTCCTCATATGACCGGAGTGTGCCGGTGGCGAGGTACTCCTGGATCTTGGCTCTTAGGTCTCGTCCGATCCCCGGAATCTCTTCCAACTCTCCCCGCTGCGCGATGTCCGCGATGTCTTCTTGGAGAGCAGCGATCAATTCAGCCGCGCGCCGGTAAGCCCGGACTCGATACGGGTTCGCCCGTTGCGTGGCCAGCAGGTCGGCGATCGAGTGGAACAGCGAGGCAAGGCGGCGATTGTGCTCCGACATGGTGAGACTCTCTTCGCGCGTCTATGTCTGAGGTCCGACTCGAAGGCCGTAGCCGTCTCTATCCTAGATGATCGATGTTCGCGCTTCCAGCGGATCCCCCCGTTTGTTGACAAGCGGTTTGCGCGTCACCTAGGATTACGCGACGACCCATGACGGACGGAGACATCGAAATCCGGGTGAACGGCGAGTTGCGCAGGGCGAAAGCCGGACACACGGTGGCCGACTTGCTGCGCGAACTCGCCATTAGGCCGGATCGGGTGGCGGTCGAAGTGAACCTCGAGATTGTGGACAGGCAGGAGTTCGGGCACCGCGGGTTGCAACACGGCGATCGTGTGGAAATCATCAGCTTCATCGGAGGCGGGTAAGAGAGCCGGGTCGCTAAAACATCGCTTGGGAGCGCGTACAATGACGGACGATCGCCTCATAATTGCCGGCCGAGAATTCAAGTCACGACTCTGGGTCGGAACCGGGAAATACAAAGACTTCGTCGAAACGCAGAAGGCCATCGAGGCGTCCGGAGCCGACGTGGTGACGGTCGCGGTGCGACGGGTCAATATCACCGACCGATCGAAGGAAAACCTGCTGGACTATCTGGACCCGAAAAAATACACGATCCTTCCGAACACGGCCGGCTGTTATACGGTCGAGGAGGCGGTGCGCTACGCCCGTTTGGCCAGAGCCGCCGGAGTGTCCGACCTGGTGAAGTTGGAGGTGATCGGAGACGAACGGACGCTGTTTCCTGACACGGCTGGTTTGATCGAAGCGGCCAAGATTCTCATCCGAGAAGGATTCATTGTATTGCCCTATACCAACGATGATCCGGTCGTAGCCAAAAAGCTGGTGGACATCGGGTGTCCCGCTGTCATGCCGCTCGCCGCGCCGATCGGGTCCGGGCTTGGCATCAGGAATCCCTACAATCTCAAGATCATCCTGGAGACGGTGAAAGTTCCCGTGATCGTCGACGCCGGGGTCGGGACGGCGTCGGACGCCGCCTTGGCGATGGAATACGGCGCCGATGCGGTGTTGATGAACACGGCGATCGCCGGGGCCAAAGATCCCATCGCGATGGCTGAAGCGATGAAATACGCCGTTCACGCTGGGCGTCTGGCCTATAAAGCTGGCCGGATCCCCAGGAAGCTGTACGCCACGGCCAGCAGCCCGATCGAGGGCATGCTCTGAAGAAGTGTTGAGTCCCGAACCCCGCGCTCAACACTTAGGTTTCATGCCTTCCGTTGATTTCCGCCTTTACTTGGTCACCGACCGTTTGCGCACCGGCGGCCGTCCTCTGGTTCCTCTGCTGCATCAGGCCATTGACGCTGGAGTATCCGCGGTTCAATTGCGGGAACGGGATCTCGATACACGCGCGCTTCTCGGGCTCGCGCAAGAAATCCAAATGCTTGCTCGAGAGCGGAGGGCGAAATTGCTCATCAACGACCGCATCGATCTGGTGTGTGCGGTGGGAGCCGCGGGCGTGCATCTACGGGCTAGCAGCCTGCCGGTGGCCGCCGCGCGCCGGATACTGGGACCGGACCGGCTGATCGGTGTCTCGACGCATTCCGCCGACGAAGTGGCGCGGGCCGAGGCCGATGGAGCCGACTTCGCCGTGCTCGGTCCGATCTATGACACGCCGTCGAAGCGCGAGTACGGCCCACCGATCGGGATCGGAACGCTCGAGGAGGCCTGCCGCCGCTGTCGGATTCCGATCTTTGCGATCGGCGGCATCACGCCGCCTCGCGCGTCCGAGGTCCGGCGAGCCGGCGCGTTCGGCGTCGCCGTGATTTCGGCCGTCCTCGCCGCCGAAGATGTGAGTGATGCCGTCCGTCGACTCATGAGCGCTGTGACTTCTTCGGCGTGAAGGCGGATGGTGAATGCGACCGCGGCCATGACGCGAAGCGGGTAAGGCTCTGCTGTGAGGAAAAGGGACGGGTCGCGGTGCGCGCCACGCGCGGAATGGTTGGCACCGTTGCGAGGTGCAGTTGACCGTGTGGGAAGCGGATGATAGAATCGCGACAGATTCGCGCATTGTGAAGCGCGTCGCGATCTGGTAAGGGTTTCGAGCGATCGAAACAGTGCTGCAATGGCCGAGTCCAAGGGGAACCGACTGCGGTCCCTCCGCGATTCCGTGAAGAAAATCACGAAGCGTTTGTCCGACGGAGATTCGGAGGTCATGCATAAGAACGACGAACACCTTCGCGAAGTCGAAAAGCTCCGCGTCCAGATCCAATCGATGGAGGAGGAACTGCGTCGCCTCTATCAGTCCCGTTATCAACTCGAACAGGCCACCAGACAGAACGAAAAACTGGCCGCCACGCTGCAGGAAGCGAAGGCGCAGATCGAAGCGTTGCGAGCCGAAGTGGACAAGCTGACCGCACCGCCCTCCACCTACGCGATCTTTTCGAGCTTGAACAAAGATGGCACGGCGAACGTGTATGTGTCAGGACGGAAAATGAAAGTCAGCGTCCATCCGTCGATCAAGAGCAAGGAGTTGCGCAAAGGACAGGAAGTGATCCTAAACGAGGCGCTGAACGTCATCGAAGCGCGTGGGTTCGATGGGCAAGGCGAAGTGGTGCGGTTGAAAGACGTCATCGAAGGCAACCGTGCACTCGTCACGCTGCATTTCGACGAGGAGAAGGTCGCGGAACTGGGCGATCCGCTCCTGAGCGAACGGCTGAGCGTCGGTGACCATCTGCTCTACGATCCGCGTTCCGGATACGTCATCGAGAAGCTTCCCAAGTCCGAGGCGGAGGAGTTGGTGCTGGAGGAAGTGCCGGACGTGGATTACAGCCACATCGGCGGGCTCCAGAAGGAGATCGAACAAGTTCGGGACGCGGTGGAGCTGCCGTTCCTGCATCCCCAGTTGTTCGCCGAATACAAGCTCAGCGCACCAAAGGGCGTGCTGCTCTACGGGCCTCCGGGTTGCGGGAAGACGCTCATCGCGAAAGCGGTCGCGAACTCCATCGCCAAGAAACTCGGCCACCTCACCGGCAGGCAAGTCCGCAGCTACTTCTTGCATGTGAAGGGGCCGGAGTTGCTGAACAAGTACGTCGGCGAGTCGGAACGCCAAGTCCGCGAAGTGTTCAAAAAAGCCAAGGAGCGGGCCTCAGAGGGCTACCCAGTCATCGTCTTCTTCGACGAAATGGACGCGCTCTTTCGAACCCGAGGTACCGGCATCTCGTCGGATGTCGAATCGACGATCGTTCCGCAGTTTCTCTCGGAAATCGACGGCGTGGAGCGGCTGCGCAACGTCATCGTGATCGGTGCCAGCAATCGGCAAGACCTCATCGACCCGGCGGTCCTGCGCGCCGGCCGGTTGGATGTGAAAGTGAAAATCTCGCGTCCCGACGCCGCGGCCGCCCGCGACATTTTTTCGAAGTACATCACGCCCGATCTGCCGTTCGATCAAGAGGAGTTGCGGCGTCACGGCGGCGATTCCCGTGCGTTTGTGGAGTGGCTGATCGGCATGACGGTGGACGCCATGTATGCGACGTCCGAAGAGAACAAGTTCATCGAAGTCACCTACGCCAACGGGGAGAAGGAAATCCTCTACTTCAAGGACTTCGCGAGCGGTGCGCTGATCGAGGGGATCGTCTCCCGGGCCAAGAAATATGCGGTGAAGCGGGAGATTGCTCAGGAGGGACGGGGAATCCGCTCGGAGGATCTCATCCGGGCGATCCGTGAAGAGTTCAAAGAGCACGAGGATCTTCCTAATACAACCAATCCGGACGACTGGGCCAAGATCGCCGGCAAGAAAGGCGAAAAGATCGTCCATGTCCGGACTATCAGCGGAGGTCCCGCGGAGTCCCGGCAAATTGAAACCATCAGCACGGGACACTACCTCTGATGAGTCACGCTTGACTCCATGCAGGGATCAGGAAAGACGATTTTGCCGCGCGTTCTGGGTACTGAAACAGAGTTTGGAATCGCCGCCAGGGATGCGGACGCGCTCGACCCCGTTTCCAATTCTCTCCATCTGATTAGCCATTATCCCTCGCTTCCAGCGCCTCAGGCGATTTGGGATTACGAGAACGAGAATCCGCTGCTTGACGTTCGGGGATTTGAGGTCGAGGGCGAGCGCGAACGGCCCAGTCCGGACTACAACCGTCAGTTGAACAAGGTGCTCGCCAACGGCGGCCGCCTCTACGTGGACGGCGCGCATCCCGAATATTCCACTCCCGAGTGCGTCAACCCCAGGGAACTGATCGCATTCGAACGGGTCGGCGAACGCATCATGGAGCAATGTCTGCGGACAATGGCGCAGACGCGTGGCAAGGAGACGTTCGTCCTCTATAAAAACAACTCGGACGGCAAAGGCAACAGCTACGGGTACCATGAGAACTACCTGCTGTCGCGGTCGGTGCCGTTCGATCGGATCGTCCGGGTGCTGACCCCGTTTCTTGTCACTCGGCAAATCTTCGCGGGGTCGGGTAAGGTCGGCGCCGAGAATCAGACTGCGCCGACGGAATATCAGATCTCTCAGCGGGCTGATTTCTTCGAATGCCTGGTCGATCTCAACACGATGGTCAAACGCCCGATCATTAATACCCGGGACGAACCGCACGCTGATCCGGCCAAGTATCGACGTCTGCATGTCATCGTCGGCGATGCCAACATGGCCGAACTGCCGACCTATCTGAAGATCGGGACCACCGCGATCGTGCTGGATCTGCTCGAAGGCGGAGCCGAGCTGCCGATGATGGAACTCGAAGATCCGGTTCTGGCCATCAAGCAAGTCTCGCGCGATCTGGACATGAAAGAATCTTTGAAGCTGGCGGATGGACGGGTGACGTCGGCGATCGGCATCCAACGGACCTACCTGAAAGCGGCGATGGACTTTTTCGCCTGTCATGAGTTGTCCCAGGTGACCAAAGACATCCTCGTCCGCTGGGAAGAAGTCCTGGATAAGCTGGAGCGTGATCCCATGCTGCTGGTCCGTGAACTGGATTGGGTGGCCAAGCGGCAGATGATCCGATCCTACATGGAACGGAAGGGGTGTGGTTGGGATGATCCCCGTGTGCGTCTCATGGATCTCCAATATCACGACATCCGCCGGGAGAAGGGTCTGTACTATGCCCTCGAGCGCAGCAATATGGTTGATCGGCTAGTGCCGGAGAGCGAGATCGTCAAAGCGGAGTCAACCCCGCCGACAGGGACAAGAGCCTATTTCCGCGGGCGCTGTGTGAGCAAATATGCCAGGGCCGTCTACGGGGCGAGTTGGACGTCGGTCCTCTTCGACGTCGGCAACACGACTATCAAAAAGGTCCCGCTGCTGGATCCGTTGCGTGGCACGGAGTCTCTGACGCACGACTTGCTGGAAAGCTGCGGCTCGGCGGAGTCTCTCCTGATCAAGTTGACCGCGTGATGATCCGGACGAAACTGTCGCCCAGATTCCGTCCGACGGAGCCTGACATGAGAGAACGTCGTTCGCCGCGATGAACCTGCCATTTTTCCCGGAACACGATAACTCCAGTTTCTTTGATCTGCTGATGAAACAGCGGCCGGAGTTCACTTTCGCTGTCCGCGGGCTTGGTCGCTCAACAGTGCCCGCCCCCGAGCCGTCGAGCGGGGCTTCCGCGTTGCCTGTCCCGCAGGGCACGACGGTGTTGGCGCTTAAGTACCGGGAGGGCGTCGTGATGGCTGGTGATCGGCGGGCCACTGAAGGATTTCAAATCGCGGATCGGCGCATTGAGAAAGTCTTCCGGATCGACGAGTACAGTGCGATGGCCATCGCGGGCGCCGCCGGTCCGTGCATCGAAATGGCCAAGCTGTTTCAGACCGAGCTCGAACATTACGAAAAGTTGGAGGGCGTCCCCCTTTCGTGCGAAGGCAAAGCCAACAAACTGGGGCAGATGGTCAAGGCCAACCTGCCGATGGTGTTTCAGGGGCTCGTCGTAATGCCGCTCTACGCCGGCTACGATGTCGCCAGGGGGGAGGGGCGGATCTTCAAATACGACATTACCGGCGGACGATATGAGGAGTCCGACTACCATGCCGTCGGCTCGGGCGGCAAGGACGCGCGCAACACGATGAGGGAGCACTTTCGCAGGAACCTCTCGGAGGACGAGGCCATCAAGCTGGCGCTCCTGGCCCTGTACAACGCGGCGGATGAAGATGTGGGAACCGGTGGACCGGACCTCATCCGTGGGATTTTCCCGACGGTCAAAACCGTCAGCGCCGCCGGCATCTCCGATGTGCCGGACCAACGGATTCGGAGCCTATACGACGACCTGATCGCGAATCGCGGAAAGGGAGTGTAGCCGTGCCGCTGCCGTACTACGTCTCGCCCGAGCAAATGATGCAGGACAAGGCGGAGTATGCCAAGAAAGGGATCGCCAAGGGCCGGTCGATCATCGCGATGGAATATGTCGACGGGGTGCTGTTGGCGGCCGACAATCCGAGCGCATCCCTGCACAAGGTGTCCGAAGTCTACGATAGCATCGCCTTCGCGGGCGCCGGCAAATACAGTGAGTTCGAAAATCTCCGCAAGGCTGGCATTCGCCACGCGGACCTCAAGGGCTACATGTACAGCCGGGAGGACGTCACGGCCCGCTCCCTGGCCAACGGCTATTCGCAGAGCTTGGGCACGATTTTCAGCCAGGAGTTGAAGCCGTTGGAAGTGGAAATCCTCGTCGTGCAGGTCGGTGCGGCCGGCGGTCCGAACGAAATCTATCGCATTTCGTTCGACGGCAGCATTTTCGACGAGCGCAACTACGCCGTCATCGGAGGTCGGGCGGAGGCGCTGCAAAATTTCTTGAAAGATCGGTTTCCCGCCCAGGTGCCGGCGCTCAAGGCGGCCCTAAAGTTGTGCGTCGCGGCGCTGGAACACGGAGCCAATCAGAAATTCGCGCCCGAAGGGCTGGAAGTCGCCGTGCTGGATCGTACCCGTCAAGGTCGCAAATTCCGCCGCATCCCGTCGTCCGAAATCCGCCAACTGCTCTCCGACTGACGAGCCTGGCCGCCTGGGCTGATGAACGCCTTCTAGTTGAAGAAGGCCGATCGCCGGTGTATTCTGTGTGCGAGCTTAGCGACGGGGCGGCGGCCATGAGACAACGCATTTTCGGCCTCGAAAATGAATACGGGCTGATCTTTTCGCCAAACGGGCGCATCTATCTTCCGATGGAAAAGGTCCTCGGCTACATCTTCGAGGGCCTCATTCCGAACAGTTGGCCCTCCAACGCCTTTCTGGTGAACGGCGCCCGTTTCTACCAGGACACCGGCTGCCATCCGGAGTACTCCACGCCCGAATGCGACAACATCCTGGATTTGGTGGTGCACGACAAGGCAGGGGAGCGGCTGTTGGAAGCCTGTCTTCCGGCGGCGGAGGAACGGCTGAGAGAAGAGGGTCTGTCCGGGGAGATCTACATCTTTAAGAACAACACCGACTCGCTCGGCAACACCTACGGCTGCCATGAAAACTACCTCATGCGGCGAGATGTCGATTTCTGGAAAGTTACCGAACAGTTAATCCCGTTTTTCGTCACGCGTCAGATCTACTCGGGCGCCGGCAAGGTGCTCAAGGTGTCCGGCAAGCCCCAATTCTTCATCTCCCAGCGCGCGCAGCACATCCATGAGAAGACCTCGTCCTCGACGACATCGTCGCGCAGCATCATCAACACGCGCGATGAGCCGCACGCAGACGCCGAAAAGTATCGCCGGTTGCACATCATCGTCGGGGACTCCAACATGTCCGAATATACGACCTACCTGAAGGTGGGCACCGCGGCGTTGGTGCTATCGATGGTGGAGGACGGCTACGCGGTGAGCGGCATGGAACTGGAAGATCCGGTCAAGGCGATCCGGGAAATCTCGCGCGATCCGACGCTCAAGAGGAAGATCAAACTGGACGACGGGCGGCAGATGACCGCCGTGGAAATTCAACGAGTCTATTGGGAGCGCGCGCACGATTATCTGAAGGAGCAGTCGCACGACGCGACCATGGACGACGTGCTGGCCCGCTGGGGCTATGTGCTGGATCGGCTGGAAGAAGATCCGATGCAGTTGACCCGCGAGGTGGATTGGGTGAGCAAAAAGCTGCTCATTCAATCCTATGTGGAGAAGCGGGGATGCGGCTGGGACGATCCTCGCGTGTTTCTGATGGACCTGCAGTATCACGACGTGAAGCGCACGCGCGGGTTGTACTATCTGATGGAATCGCGCGGCATGATCGAGCGGGTAGTGGACGAGGAATCTGTCCAGCGGGCCATGTCCGTGCCCCCGCAGACGACCAGGGCCAAGGTGCGCGGGGATTTCATCCGCTTCGCCAGAGCCAAGAACCGGTCCTACACAGTGGACTGGACCTATCTGAAGCTGAACGGCTACTGGGAAGAAACGATCCTCTGCATGGACCCCTTCAGCGCGGTGAACCGCCGTGTGGAAGAACTGGTCTCGCAAGTCGCCGGATTGCGGTTCTACCGATGACGACCGCGGCGCCGTTGGGACACGCGAAAGGGAAAGGGATGTCGCGGGCCGATCGCATAGCTGTGACCGCGATCATTTTGCTGGCCAGCGTGTTTCCAGTGGAGCTGCTGCCGAACACTCCCCCGCCGCAAAAGGGATCGGACGGCCAGTACAGCGGGAAACAAGGGCAGGTCATCGTGGTGAAAGTGCCTGCCGGGGAAGGGATCACCGAGGTGGAGGGAAAGTTCCTCGGGCGCCACATCCCGTTCTTCCCGGAACCGCAAGCCGACGAGCCGCCCGGTTATGTGGCGCTGCTCGGTATCGATATGCAGGACGAACCGGGTACGCATGAGCTGACGGTGGAGGTTCGATCCGGCGAGCAGGCGCGGCGCTTGAGCTACAACGTCCTGATCATCAAGGAAACGTTTCCGGTCGAGTATCTGAAGTTGCCCAAAGACAAGGTGGATCTGGATGAAAAGGCCTTGGCCCGTTGGAAGGCCGAGCAGGAACAGGTGCGGGCCGCTTTGACCGAGGAGTCCCGTCTCCGTCTGTGGAGAACTTCGTTCATCGAGCCGGTGCGGGGATCGAAGACCGGAGTATTTGGCAGCGTGCGGGTGCTCAACGGACAACCGCGCAGTCCGCACAACGGCGAGGATATCAGTGCGCCGCTCGGCACGGAGGTTGTGGCGAGCAACGACGGAGTCGTGCGACTCACGGTCGATCATTTCTTTTCGGGCAAGGGCATCTTTCTCGATCATGGACTGGGACTGTATTCCATGTATTTCCATCTCTCGGAGGTACTCGTGCGCGACGGCGATCTGGTGAGGGCCGGCCAAGTCATTGGGAAAGTCGGTGCCACCGGCCGTGCCACCGGGCCGCATCTCCATTGGGGCGTCAAGCTCAACGGCGCGCGGGTCAATCCCTACGCTCTCCTCGATCTCCCGTTCCCCCGCCACGGCGCTCCCGGAGCGACGCCCGCCGCAACAGTCGTTCCAGCAAGAGAATAAGAAATCAGAAAGGGCTAGAATAGCGCCAAGCGGGTCGAAAAGGGGTCGGGAGTCTTTTTTCAGCAAGAACCTGGTTTTAACCAAAAAAGACTCCCGACCCCTTTCTGCCCTCGAATCCTAATGCGGATGCGAGCATTGAGGCCACTGGGAGAATCCCGCTAGCGTGGAGGTAGATGCCTCACCTGTGAGGTAGAAGCGGAATGGCCGATAGTATGCCAGAACATCAATTGCAGCCGTGGGTTTTGGGGTGCCGCTGGAGTTTCTCCTTCAACAACCCGTACGCCATCTGCAGGAAACGAAGTGCCTTCGTCAGGCTCGATTCAGTCGGGTATGGAGTTCCAAGATATCGGCGGTAAATCGGGCAGAAGTTTTTCCACGTCGGCGTCGGTATCGGAAGACGGGACAGCCGTGGGTTGGGGCATCTGCTCAGAAGGCGGAAAGAGAGATTGGATAAGCCCTTGCGTTGCGCGCAGTGAGGCGCCCCGTTCGCCAAGCCATTCGTGGGCAGTTCACACCGGTGTATCGTCACGGTTTTGGGGTTAGGGTTAACTGCTGGTGCAGCCTACCGGTGCAGCAGTGTGGGGGCCTACATAGCCTGGCGGCAGGCAACTCTACTGGAGCATCCAACTCGTGTTCAATAGTTCATCTTGCTTGGCTGGTCGGGTCAGACTACCAATCCTGCGATCAATCCGGTATCAGCCCGCGGTCTATTCAGTGTGCGGCTCCTGGTCAAAGTCGGTCCGTGTAGGTAGAAGGACACGGTATCAGGAAGCGTCCCTTTTACAGGTTAGCTATTAGTCTCTTCCTTGGGCGGGCTGTGGGGGCTTTATCGCGACTTGCATGAAGGCTCGGCGTGGATTCCCGCTTATCGGGCGGGTGGCGCCAAACTCGGGAACCTGGCCGCGCGGAGCGCGGGTCCTGCGGGTACCCGCCTGGCTGGTGCGAGCGGGCGCGAGCTTTCACCCGTTGCACGAAGCCAAGAACGGGTACACGGCTAGTTTGGCGACAGGACTCGCCTTCTTGTTTCCTAAGCTGGAGATCCCCGCCACACTCTCCGATTAGGCTCGCCTTTGCGGGGTCACACGTTCGTCTCGATGCTCGACGGCGCCTTGTTCAGCACCGTGCCCGCGGCATGGGAGAGAGCCGCGTCGTACTCGTGGGTGAGGGTGTAGATGCGGAACTGCACTAGGCGGGTGGGCAGGAGATCGAGAAATTCTTCCAGCGGTTCGGTGGACACCGAGCGGGTCCCGGGATCGTACACATACAGCGGAAGGCCGCGTGTGTCTTTCGGGTCTGGTCTCGGGTCCAGCGGCGCCATATCGACCCGGAACGGGATTTTCTGGAGCCCAACCGGCAGTTCTTTCTGGATCAGCCGTTCGAAATGCTCGCGGCTGGGGAAATCCATGCCGCGCTCTTGCCCTTTCTCCTTGAGGACCGTGCTGTAGGCCATTTTCCATTTCACGTCGCGTCCAAGGATTCGCCCCCACTCTTCTCCAAGCCGCCGGCGTGTCGCCTGCCGGGATTTCTTCCACTCCCGCACCTCTTCCAGCAAAGACCAATCGGTCAGGGTCAGATAGTCCTCCATCCGCTTGCGCGGATCGCCGGGAAAGACTAACCGCATCGTCTCACCGAAGATGTCTCGCAAGTGAATATCGATCGCCCTGGTGGTCCGGTGGTAGTACACATTGGAGTAGAGGTACATTCGCGTGTTCAGGAACATCTGGAGCGCCGGCAGGCCGGTCTTGTGGATGGTGAAGCCTTTCTCCGTGATGATCGTGTAATGGATGAGCCGGGTCAGGTCAACCGGCCCGACCGCCACCCCACACATGTACGAGTCGCGGAGGACGTAGTCCAGATTGTCGGCGGTGTAGCTCCCGGAGATGACTGGCTGCAGACAAGTCAGCCACCGCGGCATCCGCGAGAAGTCTTTGCCTTTGTCCTTCAGAATCAGGTGGGCGATCTGATCGGGGTTCAGTTCCTCACCTTTGGCGAACGGGCCGGACGGACTCCGCCGAATCTTGCGGATGAGCGGTCCGAGGAAGTCCCGGATGATGATCTGGCCTAGTTTCTCGTGAGTCAGGTGGAAGGCTTTCAGGAAGTTGTCGTCAAAAAAGTGGCAGAACGGGCCGTGACCGATGTCGTGGACCAGAGCCGTGATACGGAGCAGTTCCTCGATATAGTTGGCCGACGGCGTGTCCTTAGCGACCTCGCGCAGGAACGGGTACAGGTGTTTAGCGAACCGGCCGGCGACATGCATGGTGCCCAGCGAGTGGACGAACCGGCTGTGCTCGGCCGATGGGTAGACCCACCGCGCGCTTTGCAGCTGATAGATGTACCGCAGTCGCTGGACCCAAGGAGAATCGATCAGGTCCTTCTCGGTTCGCTCGGCCGGATCCGGGGTCGAGTAGGGAACGGTGAAGGAGATGTACTCGTGAATCGGATCGGCGATCAGCGCGGATCCGTCATAGGGAAACTTGGCGGGATAGCGACCGGCGGATTTCATGGTGAGGATTCCGGCTCATCTTAGCCGACCTGGGGATTGCGGGACAACGGCTCTTCTCGCCGGTGTGCCCGTGTCCGGCGATGTTTCAAGATGACATAGTAGGCGATCGGGTAGCCGATCATGGCTCCCAATACGCTCAAGACGGTCCCTCCCAGAAAGAACGGGACGGCGTACGGCATGACCTGGCGGTAGATCGACATGAAGCTGAGATCGCTCCAATCGAATGACGGGCTGTCCGGCAGGCCGAGCAGGGCCGCGCCGGTCCAGTAGGTGGCGCCCAAAATCGGCACGAGCGTCCACGGGTTGTTGATGCCGGCGCCGAGAAAGAGCGCCAGAAAGTTCAGCCGGAACGCCCAGGTGCAGAACAGCACCATTGCCGTATGGAGCCCGTAGGTCGGCGAGAAGGCGATGAAGACCCCCAAAGCGAAGGCCAGAGCCGTACGCTGGGGCGGTTCGTGCAAGTGAAGAACCTGATCGAGGACCGATCGGATCCGCGAGAGCTGCGCGGTAATCATGAAAGAGGCTCAGCACCGAAAATGTTCATAGCTCGTGATGATCAGCGGTTGCCAGGAACCATCGGCTCGCTGGACCCTGATCCCAGAACGGCGGGTAGTGATCGCGCCGATGCAGGACACCCGAAACCGCGCGCGTTGCGCCAGACGTTCCACCTTGCGGCGGTTGGCCGGCGGCACGGTGAAGAGTAACTCATAATCCTCCCCGCCGCTCAACGCCACGTCCACCGGGTCCAGGCCACGGGCGTCGGCATACAACCGGCATGCGCGCGATACAGGAATGGCGCGGAGATCGAGTGCCGCGCCGACGCGGCTTTCCTCACACAAGTGAACGAGGTCGCCGGACAAACCGTCTGAGAGATCGATTGCCGCCGAGGCCAAGCGTTGTTCGGCGAGCAATCGGCCTTCCCGCACGCGCGCCGAAGGACGGAGGTGGCGGCGGATCAGAAACCGCCGAACCCGGTCGGCCTTTGTGCCGAGCAGCGGAGCCGGAAAGCGGTCGCCAGCCTGCAACAGAGTCAGGCCGGCCTGCGAATCGCCGATCGTCCCCGTGACGTAAATCAGGTCGCCCGCCCGCGCCCCGGCTCGCGTGAGAAGACGGCCAGGGCGCCCGACACCAGTCAAGGTTATGCAGACGAACAACCCGTCCCGCGAAGCGGAGGTGTCGCCGCCGACAAGCTGGACGCCGTTTCGGCGACAGGGCTGCATGAGCCCTCGGTACAGCCGGTCGATCTCGGCGTCCGTCCGCTTGGGCGGAATGGCGAGCGAGACCAATAGATACTGCGGGATGCCGCCCATCGCCGCGATATCGCTCAGATTAGCGACGGCCGCCCGGTATCCGACGTCTTCGAGGGCGGTTGTCGTCAGATCGAAGTGGACACCTTCGGCGAGGAGATCCGTGGTCAGGAGGAGCCGGTATCCGGGCGGCACCCGGATGACGGCCGCGTCTTCGCCGATCCCGCGCAGGACGGACGGCCCGGTCTGGCCGAAGCGTCGGCGCAGAGAGCGGATCAGCGCGAATTCACCGGCGAGCGGACCATGTGGGCGCGACGGGCCGGAGGGCATATCAAGGTGTCGCAGGGGCGGGGACGCTCGAAGCGGGCCGGACAGCACGCGCCGCCCGGGGGGGTGTCTTCACGCGGTCGGCTTTCTCCCGTCCGGCCCGCCGCTGGACGGGCTTGGCGTTCATGATCCCCTTGCCGGCCTGGTCCCGGCGCAGCGCCGCCTTGATCACATCGTCCATCGTCTCCGCGAAGATGAACTGAATGCCCTTCAGCAAGTGCTTGGGAATCTCTTCCAAGTCCTTCTTGTTGCGCTTGGGCAGGATAACCGTGGAGAGCTTGGCCCGCTTGGCGGCCAGAATTTTCTCCTTCAGCCCGCCGATCGGCAGCACACGCCCGCGCAACGTGATCTCTCCAGTCATGGCGACGTCGCGGCGGGCAGGGATGTTCGACAGCGCGGAGGCGATCGCCGTGGCCATGGTGATGCCAGCTGACGGCCCGTCTTTGGGGATGGCGCCGGCCGGCACGTGGATGTGAAGATCGTTCTTGGAAAAGACATCCGGATTGATGCCCAACAATTTCTCGCGGGAGCGGACGTAGCTCAGCGCGGCCTGGGCTGATTCCTTCATGACGTCGCCGAGATGGCCGGTCAGCGTGAGGTTACCCTTTCCTTTCATTACCGTCGCCTCGATGTACAACACGTCGCCGCCGGATTCGGTCCAAGCCAGTCCCGTTGCTACCCCGACTTCATCTTTGTCCAATTCAGACTCCGGCAGGAACTTCGGGACGCCGAGGTACTTGTGCAGGTTGGCCGGCGTGATCGTGTAGCACTGGCCCTTGCCCTCGGCGACCTTCTTCGCCACCTTTCGCATGACGTTGGCGATCTCCCGCTCCAAATTCCGGACGCCGGCCTCCCGGGTGTAATGGGAAATGATCTGGCGGATGGCCGGCTCGGCGATCCGGATGTGCTTGTCCGTAATGCCGTGCTCGGCCAGTTGCCGGGGGATCAGGTACTTCTGCGTGATGCCCAGCTTCTCCTCTTCAGTGTAGCCGGGAATCTCGATGATCTCCATCCGGTCCCGCAACGCCGGCAAGATGGGATCGATCAAGTTCGCGGTCGTGATGAACATCACCTCGCTCAAGTCGAACGGGACGCCCAGGTAGTGGTCTGTGAAAGCGTGGTTCTGTTCCGGGTCCAGCACTTCGAGCAGGGCGGCGGAAGGATCCCCGCGGAAATCCATGCCGACTTTGTCGACCTCGTCCATCATGAAGACCGGATTATTGGTGCCTGCCTGTTTGATGCCTTGGATGATCCGGCCGGGCAGCGCGCCGACATACGTTCGCCGATGCCCGCGGATTTCCGCCTCGTCCCGTACACCACCCAGGCTCACCCGCACGAACTCGCGACCCAGGGCCCGCGCGATGGACTTCCCGAGCGACGTCTTGCCGACGCCGGGGGGACCGACAAAGCAGAGGATGGGGCCCTTCATCTTGTCTTTCAGTTTGCGAACGGCGAGGTATTCGAGGATGCGCTCCTTGACTTTCTCAAGGTCGTAATGATCCTCGTTGAGGACCTTGGCCGCCGCTTTGATGTCGAGGTTGTCCTTGGACTTTTTGCTCCACGGCAACTCGACCATCCATTCGAGATAGGTCCGCACCGTCGCCGATTCCGCCGTGTCCGGGTGCATCTTTTCAAGCCGCTTCAACTGCTTCTCGCACTCCTTCAGCACTTTCTCCGGCATCTTGGCGTCTTTGATGCGCTTGCGGAACTCCGCGATCTCCTCGGCCCGCTCATCCAGTTCGCCCAGTTCTTTCTGGATCGCCTTGAGCTGCTCGCGCAGGAAGTACTCGCGCTGGGTCTTGTCCATTTCGCCCTTGGCCTGGGCTTGGATCTTCTGCTGCATGGCCAGGACCTCGATTTCCTGGGCCAGGATGTCGCTCACCTGCCGCAGCCGTTGGATGGGGTCTGTGATCTCCAGGACGCGTTGGGTGATGTCCACCTTGAGGCCGAGGTTGGAGACAACCATGTCCGCCAAGCGGCCCGGGTCTTCGAGGTTCTCGATGACGACCATAACGTCCGGGATGAGCACTTTGCCCAGGCTTACGATCCGTTCGATCTGCTCTTTGACCGTGCGCATGACCGCTTCGATTTCGAGGGTCGGCGCCGGCGGCTTGGCTTCGGCGATTTTGGAGATGCGGACCGAATAGTAGGGCTCGGTTTGGATGTACTCTTCGACCCTGCCTTTGGCGAGGCCCTGGACCAGAATCTTGATGCGCTCGTCAGGCAGTTTCAGCATGCGCATGATGATGCCGACCGTGCCGACGCCGTGGATGTCGTCCGGTTTCGGATTCTCCACGTCGAGGGCTTTTTGCGTGGCGAGGAAGATCATGCGGTTGCCGGCCAACGCGGCCTCGATGGCCTTGATGGACATCTCGCGGCCGACGAACAGCGGCAGCACCATGTACGGAAAGACGACGATGTCCCGGACCGGCAGTAACGGCAACTGGTCAGGAATGTCGATGTGCTGAGGATTCTGGAGATCCTGCTCGGTTGGTTCGTTCATAAAACGCTGTCCTTATCGTCAAGTCCGCGCCCGGCCCGATGCATCATACCATGCGCGCCTGGCCGGACGCGCGGGGGTTCGCCGCGGTTCCGGAGCCGACGCCGGACCGCCCGGCGAAACGTCCGGAGATGTCCTGCCTTACGCACGCGGCCCGCCGGTGTTGAGTCGCAGCCGTTTGAGGTAGTCAGAAAACGGAGGTCCGAGCGACGGGTTCTTGAGCGCGAACTCGACGGTCGCAATGAGAAATCCCAGTTTGTCTCCGGCGTCGTGGCGTTGCCCCTGCACTTCGTAAGCGAACATGGGCGATTGTTTGGCCAATTGGCGCAGCGCGTCGGTGAGTTGGATCTCGCCGTTCTTTCCCGGCTGTGTCTTGCGCAGGATGGGGAAGATCGCAGGTGGCAACACATAGCGTCCGATCACCGCGTAATGAGACGGCGCGTCGGCCGGCGCGGGCTTTTCCACGAGGTCCTCGACCCGGTGCAGTCCGGGCGCCAGGCGACGCGGTGCGATGATGCCGTAGCGGCTGACCTCGCTCCGAGGCACTGCCTGCACGCCCAAAACGGCGCCTTTCCGCTTCTTGAAGACGTGGATGAGTTGAGCCAGCGCTGGCGTCGGGGCGTCGATGATCTCGTCGCCAAGGATGACGGCGAAGGGCTCGTCGCCGATGAGGTGTTGCGCGCACAGTACGGCGTGGCCCAGGCCCAGCGCCTCAGACTGGCGGACATAACAGAAGTTCGCCAAGTTGGAAATACGGCGGATCTGGCTGAGCACCTGCGCCTTGCCGCTCCCCTTCAGATTTTCTTCGAGTTCGAACGACCGGTCGAAGTGGTCTTCGATGGCGCGCTTGCCGCGTCCGGTGATCACGATGATGTCTTGAATGCCGGAGGCGACCGCTTCCTCGACGACATACTGAATGAGCGGTTTATCGACGAGCGGTAGCATTTCTTTGGGGGAGGCTTTAGTGGCCGGAAGGAACCGCGTGCCGAGGCCGGCGGCTGGGATGACGGCTTTGCGAATCTCTGAATGGGACATGCGGCCGATAGTATGTGATGGGGTACGGGAAGTCAAGGCGAGCGCGCAAGGCCGCCCCTGCAGGAAATTTCTTTACATTGTGCGCATCGATCAATATAATTCACAAGTTTTTCAACGCCTTTGAGGTCTGACGTCGATGCCGGGACGCTTGAAGCGCAGGAGTTTGCTCGCCGCCCGCGTCTACGCGTCCGGCGCTCAGCTCCGCGGAGCCGCTCGGCGGGCGGCGGGCGTTGCGTGGATGCCGGAGCACCTGGATCATCGGGAAGGGCTCCGGTGATCGAAAGGAGACGACCTCAGCGGAGCGCGGTTGCTCTGGTGTCGGCGGTCTTCTGTCTCCTGTTTTTTACGGCCAGCGGAGTGGCCCAGGAGGTGACGCCGCTGATCAAGTCCATCGAGGTGCGGGGCAACAAGCGGATTGAAACGGCGGCGATCACCAGTCGGCTTACGCTGAAAGTCGATGATCCCTATACTCCGGAAGCAATCCGCAATCAGGTCAGAATTCTGTATGAGACTGGGTTTTTCGAAGATGTTCAGGTGGAGACGGAGGCGGTGCCGGGCGGGTTCTTGGTGGTCTTCGTGGTCAGGGAGAAACCCTTCATCACGGAAATCGTGTTCGACGGGAACGAGAATCTGAGCGAAGACAAGCTGCGCGAAAAGATCACCATCAAGAGTCAGTCGTTTTTGGATCAGCAACAGGCCAAGGAAAGCGCGGAGAAGATCAGGCAGGCCTACCAAGAGGATGGCTACTATAAAGCCGAAGTGATTCCCGTCATTCAGACGCTGGACGAAGACCGCAAGCGCCTGACGTTTTTTATCAAAGAGGGGGAAAAGGCCCGCATCAAGACGGTCATCTTCGACGGCATGAGGGCCGTGTCGAAGGACGAGCTCTTCAAGGTCATGGCCACCCGTGAATGGGTTCCGTGGTACGGTCTGTTCACGCAATTCAAGCTCCCCTCGTTCTTGTCGGATGCCGGCATTCTCAAGCGCGAGGAACTCGCGAACGATATCGAGCGCATCCGCGAGGTCTATTTGAACAAGGGCTATCTTAACGTCCAGATCGGCATGCCGACCGTCGAGTTGTCAGAGGACAAGAAGTGGTTCACGGTCACCTATGCGATCGTCGAGGGCGAGCCGTTCACGGTCAAGGAAATCGGGTTCCGCGGCAACACCGTCTTCGAGGATCCGGAGTTGCGCGTGGGACTGAAAATCACGCCCGGCGAAATTTTTCAACGGGCGAAGATTCGAGACGAAATCGCGCGGATCACGGATCTATACGGAGCGAAGGGCTACGCGTTCGCCGAAGTCACCCCGTCAGTGACGCCCGACAACCAGGAGAAGACCGCGACGATTCTCTTCCACATCAAGGAAGGGGAGATGATGCGGATCCGGCGGATCAATATCACCGGCAACGACAAGACCCGCGACAACGTCATCCGGCGGGAGTTGCGCCTCGACGAACAGGACGTGATTGACACCGTCTCGATCAAGCGGAGCTTTCAGCGGTTGAACAATTTGAACTACTTCGAGACTGTCGAAATCCTGCCGCGACAGGTCGAGCCAGACAAAGTCGATCTGGACGTCAAGGTGAAAGAGAAGTCGACCGGTATGTTCAGCATCGGCGGCGGCTTCAGCACCTTGGACCGGTTCGTGCTGATTGCCGACATTACCGAAGGAAACCTCGGCGGCCGGGGATATACCGGCCGGGTCCGCGGCCAGTTGGGACAACTTCGCTCCATTGGCCTGATCAGTTTCCGGAATCCCTACATCCAGGATTCGCTGACCTCGCTGCAATTGGATATCTACGCGACCCAAACGCTGTACGGCACGTTCTTCGAGGAGAAGCGCGGCGTTTCGGCGACGTTCGGCCGATGGTTTTCCGAATACATCTCGGGCTATTTCACCCCCGTCGCCGAAATGATTCGCTACGCTGATCCAAATACCTTTGTCAATACACTGAACCCGTTCGGGGGAACCGCCAGCGCCGGGTCCATCTTCGGCTTTACGACGAATATCCCGCAATTCATCCGGGACCAGTTTGGGACTCAGAGCACCACGGGGTTTCGTTTCGGGCTAGCCCGCGACACGCGCGATTATTATTTGGATCCGCGGACCGGTTGGCGGCACAGCGTCGATGTGTCAATCGGCACCCCCTATCTGGGAGGGACCAACAATTTTTACAAGTTCGCCTTGGACACCCTGAAATATACCCCGCTGCCGTTCGACACGCGGATTTCGCTGCGGGCGCGATTCGGCATCGTCGAGGGGCTGGGGGGGAAACCCATTCCCTTGACTGAACGGTTCTTCGTCGGCGGCATCAACACCATGAGAGGATTTTATTTCGGTCGCGCCGGGCCGGTGACGTCGGACGGATTTCTCCTGGGCGCAGCGAAGGAACTCATTTTCAATACGGACTTCATTTTCCCGATCTCGTCGGAGGCCAAGCTGAACGGTGTGTTTTTTTTCGATTACGGCAAGGGCTTTGGCGACGACGAACGGCTTTCGTTCAATCTGCGGCCGGCGGCGGGGTTTGAAGCCCGATGGATTTCGCCGTTCGGTCCGCTGCGGGCCGCGTACGGGATCAACTTGGATCCGAAACCGTTTGAACGGAAAGGCGTGTTTGAGTTCACCATCGGGTCGCTGTTCTGACGCGTGTCCATGTTGGGGAGTTTCATGCCCAGGGAAAGAGTTCGGCGGAAAGGCCACGATTCCGGCCAGCGGTCGGTGCCGGCGCGTTGTCGCCGGGCTGTGAGACTCGCGGTTCCGACGGTCGCGCTCGCGGCGCTTGTCGGCTGCGCGTCGGCGGGGACGCAACCGGAAGGCCGCATAGGGGTCATCGATCCGCAGCGGATCCTGAACGAGACTTCCGCGGGCAAAAAAGCCAAGGAGTCTCTCGAGACCTTCGCGAAAAACCGGCAGGCGCTCATCGAGCTCGACGAAAAGGAACTCCGACGGATGGAAGAGGATTTCGTCAAACAGGCCAGCGTGCTGAGCGCGGCGGCGAAGCGGGAACGTGAAGAGCAGTTCCGGCGCCGCATGGCCGAATATCAGCAAAAAGCCGCCGAGCTGAACAGGGAAGTGCAGGAGAAGCAGAAGGACGTGCTAGACGGGTTCCGCGAGAAAATCGAGACGGTGACGGCCAAGGTCGCCAAGCAGTTGGGCTTGCAGGTGGTGATTGAAAAGGGACGAGGCGGGCCGACGGTGTACAGCGATGCGTCCGTCGACATCTCGGATCGCGTCATCCGGGAGTTCAATAAGGAATTTCCGTAGCAAGTGTGAAAGTAGTGGGTAGCCGGAGGTGAACAGCCGACAGCCCAAGACTCTGCGCTACTCGCTAGTAACTGTTCGCTGCTCGCGAGTCTTAAGCTTCAGAATGAAACGAGGACACATGGGCGTGAGCAAGCGGGAACGGAATCGATTGAGGAGTGCAGGATGAAGTCGGGAACTCTTCTGCCGATGATCGTCGGCGTGGTCTTGCTGGAAAGCTGGATGGGAGGCTCGGCGGCGGCGGAATCGTTCAAGGTGGCGGTGATCGACCAGCAAGTGGTCATGGAAAGGTCGAAAACGGGGAAACAGGCGCTGGAAAAACTGCGGAGCTTCTCCGCCGCCCGCCAGAAGATCGTCGACTCCGACGATCAAGAATTGAAGTCGATCGAACGAGTCCTGCAAGATCCGAACAATACACTCAGCGACGCCGCCAGACGGGAAAAGCAGGAACAGTTCCGAGCCAAGCTCGAAGCGTATCAGCGTCGCGTGCAGGAGTTCAATCGCGAGGTGCAGGAGAAACAGCGCGAGATGGTCGAGGAATATTCGAAGAAAATCCAGAAGGCCGCGATGGCCGTCGCGGAGCGGGAGGGCTACGCCGCTGTGCTGGACAAGGGCAACGAGGCCAGCATCAAAATCGTCATCTATCATCAGCCGGGGCTCGACTTGACGGACAAGGTGATCAAGGAATTCGACCGGCAGAACCAGTAGCAACACCGGTTTGTGTGGTTCATGTGGTTCGTTCGATTTATGCGGTTGGCCGGATCGAGATACTTCCGCACCAACACCAACACCAACACGATAGGCCAATACACTTTCTTGAACCGAGCTCAGGAGGCGTGCCGATGGCAGCGATGGAGAACGTGGACATCCAGACCTTGCTTCCGCACCGGTATCCGTTTCTGCTGGTTGACCGGATTCGCGAGTTGGAATTGGACCGACGGGTCGTCGGAATCAAAAACGTCACGATCAACGAGCAGTTCTTCCAGGGGCACTTCCCGAGCCGTCCGGTCATGCCCGGCGTGCTCATTCTCGAAGCGATGGCCCAAGTGGGCGGCGTGCTGGCCTTCAAATCCTTGGCGCAGACCGGGCGGCCGGTGGTGTATTTGACCGGGGTGGACCACGCCAAGTTCCGCAAACCGGTTATTCCTGGCGATCAATTGCGGTTCGAGGTCGAAGTGCTCAAGAAGCGGCCGCCGTTCTGGAAGATGCAGGCCAAGGCTTATGTGGAAGCGGACCTGGTCTGCGAGGCGGAGTTGACTGCGATGGTGACGGAGGAAAAAACCGAACACAGCGAGCAGCCAGCGGCGAGCAGCAAATAGGCTCGAAGATGTTCGCTGCCGGCTTTTCGCTGGTTGCTGATTGGAGGGAGTCGAGTGAACATTCATCCGACCGCAGTTGTCCACCCCAAAGCCGAACTGGCCGAGGATGTCGTGGTGGGCCCGTTTTGCGTCGTCGGCGAGCACGTTAAGATCGGGCGTGGCACGCGGCTGATGTCGCATGTGTGCGTGGAAGGGTGGACGGAGATCGGCGAGCGGTGCGAGCTGTATCCATTCGCTTCGATCGGCGGTCCCCCGCAGCATCTGCAGTACAAGGGCGAGCCGACCCGGGTCGTCATTGGGAACGACAATATCCTGCGCGAATACGTGACGGTCAATCGCGCGACGGCCCAGGGCGGCGGCCTAACGTCGATCGGCCATCACAATTTTCTGATGGCTTACGTGCATGTCGCCCATGATTGCCATCTCGGCAACCATTTGATCCTGGCGAACGCCGCCAGCTTGGCCGGCCACATCACGATCGGGGATCACGCCATCATCGGCGGTCTGTCCGGCATCCATCAATACGTGCGGATCGGCGCCTACGCCATGGTCGGCGGCTGTTCGGCGCTGGGCCAGGACCTCCCGCCGTTCATGCGGGCGGCCGGTGGCTACCGGGCGCGGATGTACGGTATCAATTACATCGGGCTCAAACGTCACGCGTTTTCCAGCGAACGCATCGCGACTCTCAAGCGTGCGTACGACCTCCTGTTCCGCACCGGCCATCGAATGGCCGAAGCCATCAAGCTGGCCCGCGAGCAGTTCAAGGACAGCAAGGACGTGATGGAAGTCGTCGCCTTCATGGAGGGCACCAAACGCGGCATCTGCCGTTCGGTGGATGTCGAGCACGAGCACGAGGACGAATAGCGGAACGGGTGCGTCGGTGAACGGAGCGTCATGGGCAACGGGGAACGCATCGGATTGATCGCCGGCAACGGCCGGTTCCCGATCATCTTCGCGGAGAACGCGAAGAAACAGGGCTACACCGTGTCGGCCGTGGCGCACGAGGGCGAAACGGATCCGGAGTTGGCCAATCACGTAGACCGGATCCATTGGATCAAGATCGGCCAGTTCAACAAGCTCATCAATGCGCTGAAGGGAGACGGCGTGCGGCAGGCGGTCATGCTGGGCGGCATCAGCAAGACGCACGTCTTCACCGCGGTGAGGCCGGATTTCCGTGCGCTGGCGTTGGCGACTCGGTTGGCGCGGTGGAAGGACGACGAGATTCTGCGAGGCATCGCGGCCGAGTTGGAAAGCGAAGGGATTACGATCCGGGAATCGACCTTCGGCCTGGAGGGTATTCTGGTCGAAGAAGGTTCCCTGACCGACCGGAAGCCCAGCCGGAAGGAATGGGAAGACGTGCGCTACGGTTGGGAGGTAGCGCGGGAGATCGGCCGCCTCGACATCGGCCAATGCGTCGTTGTGAAGGACCGGGTGGTGGTGGCGGTTGAAGCGGTCGAGGGGACCGACGGCGCCATCCGTCGCGGAGGCGAACTGGCCAAGGAGGGCGCGGTGGTGGTCAAGCGCTCGAAGCCACAGCAGGATCTCCGCTTCGACCTGCCGGCGGTCGGCCCCAGGACGATCGAGGTCATGGAATCGGTGAAAGCAGCAGTGCTCGCGCTGGAAGCGGGCAAGAGCGTGTTGCTGGACCGGGAGGAGATGCTGCGCAAGGCTGAGCAAGCAGGCATCGCGATCGTGGGTGTTGTAGCAGAGGATGTGAAGCGTGAAGCGTGAAGCGCGGGCTCCTCTCACGAGAGAGGAGGTACGAGATACGAGCGACGGGTGACATGAAGCGAATTCGCACCGGGGTCATCGGAGTCGGCCACCTGGGCCAGCACCATGCCCGCCTTTACGCCGGTCTGGCGGGCTCGACACTTGTCGGTGTGATGGACACCAATCCGGAACGAGCCCGTTCGATCGCGGAGCGCTACGGCGCGCGAGTGTTCTTCGATCAGGAACAATTGCTTAAGGAAGTGGACGCGGTCAGCGTGGCCGTGCCGACGACGGCGCATTACGCCGTCGCGAAGGCCTGCCTGGAAGCCGGCCGGCATGTGCTCGTTGAGAAACCGATCGCCGTCACGCCCGGCGAGGCCCGCGACCTCGTGGAACTGGCGCGGAAGCGCGGCTGCCTCCTGCAAGTCGGCCATATCGAGCGGTTCAATCCGGTCATGCAGGCGGTACGGCCCCGGATCGGCCGGCCGGGGTTCATCGAATGCCACCGCTTGAGTCCGTTCGGCGAACGGGGCACGGATGTCGACGTCGTCCTGGACCTGATGATCCATGATCTTGACCTGGTCCTCTCGTTTCAGCTCGGTCCGGTGGAAGAGATCCGGGCCGCCGGCGTGCCGGTGCTCTCGCCCAACATCGATATCGCCAACGCCAGGATCGTGTTCGCCGGCGGGTGCGTGGCGAATTTGACGTCCAGTCGGGTGTCGCTGAACCGGATGCGGCGTCTGCGGGTCTTTCAGCGTGACAGTTATGTCTCGATCGATTTTTCCACGCGCCAGGGGATGATCTGCCGGCGTCGCGTGAAGCCGGGCGAGCGGCCGACGCTCGATATCGAACATGTCCAGGGGACCGACGAGGAGCCGCTCAAGCTGCAACTCGAGGCCTTTCTGCAGGCCGTGTCGACCGGCGGTCGTCCCGCTGTGTCCGGCGAGGACGGAGCGGCGGCGTTGGAGCTGGCCCACCGGATCCTGGAGGCCATCGGAGAATTCGTGCGACGGCACACAACGAGCGAAGAGCGGGTAGCGAATGGCAGGATCTCGGGAGAAATCGACGGTTAGCTGCACGCTGTTGGCTACCAGCTGAAGGTCATGCCACGCATTCTCATCATTACCGGCGAGGCCTCCGGCGACCTGCACGGGGCCAATCTGGCTCGGGCGCTGAAAGCGTTGGATCCCGGCCTGTCGATTGTGGGTATCGGCGGGGCGTCCATGCGGGCGGCCGGGGTGGAGCTGGTGCCTGGCGTCCCGCCTCTCGACATCATCGGCCTGATCGGTCCCTCGGCCGTTGCGGTTCTGCTCCGGCGGATCCTGGCCGTTCGACGCATGCTCCGCACAGAACTCTTTGATCTCGTCGTATTGATCGACAACCCGGGCCTGAATCTGCATTTTGCGCGCGTGGCGAAGGCGGCGAAGCGGCGGGTGTTGTACTACATCGCGCCGCAGATCTGGGCTTGGCGGCCGCGGCGGATCAACTGGATCCGGCGGCGGGTGGACCATGTCGTGGTCATTCTGCCGTTCGAAGAGCCGCTGTATCGGCGGGCCGGCATCCGCTGTACCTTCGTCGGGCACCCGCTGCTGGATGCCGTCACACCGGCCCTCGATCAGGCCGAGCTGCGCAAACGGTTCGGCGTCGATCGGGCGGAAACGGTGATCGGGCTGCTGCCGGGAAGCCGTGAAGGAGAAGTCCGGTCGCTGCTGCCGGTGATGCTGGAGACCGCCCGGCGTCTGGCGTCCGAACGGCCGGGAGTCGAGTTTCTACTGGCTCAGGCGTCCTCGATCCAGGATAATCTGATTCAAGAGCTCTTAGCCGATGCGCCGGTGACCGTGCGGGTGCAGCGTGACCTAGCCAACGAGGTGATGGCGGCGTCGGATCTGTTGTTCGTCGCCTCCGGAACGGCAACCCTCCAGGCGGCGGTGGTCGGCGCGCCGATGATCCTCCTGTATCGGGTTCCCTGGCTGACGTATTGGATTGCGCGGGCCGTGATCCGCGTCGATTGCATCGGGTTGGTGAATCTCGTTGCAGGACGAAAGATCGTGACCGAGCTGATCCAGCAGGAGGCGACGCCCGAGCGGCTGCACCGGGAAGCGGTCCGCCTGCTGACCGACAGGATCGCGTACCACGAGATGAAGGCTGCGCTCCGCGTGGTCAGGCAGTCGCTGGGCGAACCGGGCGCGTCGCGCCGGGCGGCCGAAGTGGTGCTGGCGGAGTGTCGTGCATGAAGCAATTTTTCCGGCTGATCGGTTACTTGAAACCCTATAGGGTCCGGCTCGCGGCGGCGTTCATCTGCGCCGCGCTGGTGGCCGCACTGTCCGGCGCGTACGCCTGGCTGGTGCGGCCAGTCCTGGATGGCATTTTCATCAACAAGGACGAAACGTTGCTGATCGTTCTGCCGCTCGCCATTCTGGCCGTGGCTGTGTTGAAAGGCGTCTTCAGTTACGGGCAGAACTATCTCATGAACTATGTGGGCAATCGGGTCATCACGGACATCCGCCAAGCGCTGTTCGGACAACTGCTCCGCCTGCCCGTCGGGTTTCACGACGCCAACACCTCGGGACGGCTTGTGTCGCGCGTCATCAACGACGTCAACCTGATGGCCAATGCGGTGGCGGGTGTGCTGAAGGATCTCTTCCAGCAGGGCCTGACCTTTCTCGCGATGCTGGGGGTGATTTTTTATCAGAATTGGCAACTCGCCGTCCTCTCGATCGTCGTTATCCCCTTGTCGGCCTACACGATGATCCGCATGGGGCGGCGGCTGCGCCATCTGGCGACCAGAGGGCAGGAGCGGATCGGCGATATGGCCTCGTTGCTGCAGGAATCTTTGGCGGGAATCCGCATGGTGAAGGCGTTCGGGCGGGAGGAAGCCGAAACGCTGCGCTTCAAAGCCAGCAACAAAGCCTTTCTGCAGACGACGATGAAGGCGATCCAGGTGTCGTCCCTCGGGTCCTCGCACATGGAAGTCATCGGCGTCGTCGGCGTGGCTGGCATCGTGTGGTACGGGGGCTATCTGGTGATTCACGACGCCATGACGCCCGGGGCGTTCTTCTCGTTTCTCGCGGCAATGTTCATGGCCTATACCCCAATCCGCAGGCTGTCGGGAGCGAACAATACCATCCAACAGGCGCTCGCTGCAGCCGACCGCGTGTTCGACGTACTGGATCTGGAAACCGAACAGGATCGGGACCGCGGACGGATCGAGCTGGTTCCCCTCACGCGCGCGTTGGAATTTCAGGGCGTGACGTTCCGTTACGAGCGGCACGGCATGGACGCGCTGTCTGGCATCAACCTCACCGTCCGGGCCGGCGAAACGGTCGCCTTCGTCGGCGGCAGCGGCAGCGGCAAAACCACGCTTGTGAGTCTGGTTCCTCGCTTTTACGAGCCGACCGAGGGCCGGATTCTGATCGATGGGACGGACATCCGGGAGTGCACGCTCAGGTCGCTGCGCGCCCACATTGGCATCGTCTCGCAGGACGTGGTGCTGTTCGACGACACGGTCGCCCAGAACATCGCCTACGGCCGGCCGGGAGCTCCAAGGGAGGAGATCGTGCGAGCCGCTAAGCTGGCCTATGCGCATGACTTCATCGAGCGGCTGCCTTCCGGGTATGACACGCTGATCGGCGAACGCGGCGTCAAGCTGTCGGGAGGCGAGCGCCAGCGGTTGGCGATCGCGCGGGCGATCTTGCGCGATCCCGCGATTCTGATTCTGGACGAAGCCACGTCGGCGCTCGATACGGAGTCGGAACGCGTGGTCCAGATGGCGCTCTCCAACCTGATGAGGCATCGCACGACCTTGGTGATCGCGCACCGGCTCTCGACGATTCAAAATGCGGATCGGATCGTAGTGTTGGATCGGGGCCGGATCGTCGAGATCGGCTCGCACGAGACGCTGCTCCGCCAAAACGGATTCTACAAACGACTCCATGCGATGCAATTCCAGGACACGTGACAGGCGACACGTGACGAGTGGCGGGGTTGAAGAGTCTCCCCAGAGAGATGCCCCGTCGCGCATCACGCGTCACGCGTAGCGGTATGTTGACATGGCTCAAACTCACGTGCCTGCCCCCGATTGGCGCTTGGCTGATCCGAACGCTGGGCGTTCTGATCAGCATCCGGTACGAGAGAGCCGAGATCGTCGAGAACCTGCATCGGGAAGGGCACCGCGTCGTTTTCGCGTTCTGGCACAACCGCCAACTGCTGATGCCCTTGGCCTATCGAGGCGGCGGCGCGTATGCGCTCATCAGCCAACATCGCGACGGCGAGCTGATCGCGAGAATCGCGGAACGGCTCGGCATCCGGGCGGTGAGGGGCTCCAGCACAAGAGGCGGCGCGGCGGCCTTGCGCGAATTGATCCGAGCGGGGCGCTCGGGCGCTGATCTCGCCGTCACGCCGGACGGGCCGAAGGGGCCGAGGTACGTCGCCAAGCTCGGCGTGGTGCAACTGGCCAAAGCCACGGGGCTGCCGATCGTGCCGGTGACCTTTAGCTGCTCAAAAAAAAAGTCTTCGCGAGCTGGGATCGGTTCGAAGTGCCGCTTCCGTTCGGACGAGGGCTCTTTCGATGGGGGGAGCCCATCTGGGTGGCGGCCGATGCAACCGACGCCGACCTGGAAGTGAAACGCGCCGAACTGGAGGCCGCGCTGAACCGACTCACCGCGGACGCGGATGAAGCGGTCATGAAAGAATAGCCAACGGCCAACGGTGAGCAGCGAATAGCACGGAGCCATTGGCTGCAAGCTGCTCGTTGCTGCTCGCTATTGGCCTCACGTTCATGTGGTACCTCCTCTACAACGTCCTCCTGAGTCTGGCCTCTCCGGTGATCCTGCTGATGCTGCTCGGCAAGAAGCGATGCCGGCGAGGATTGTTGGAGAGGCTGGGTTTATCCGGTTTGTCTCGTTTATCTGGTTGGGGACAAAACACACCAAACAAACCAGATGAACCACACAAACCGGTCATTTGGCTCCACGCTGTGTCGTTGGGCGAGGTGACGGCGGCCGTGCCGCTCGTGCGCGCGTTGGCCCGCCGCTATCCGGCGCATCGGTTTGTGGTGTCCACCGTCACTGAGACGGGACGCGAAGCGGTGGAGCACCGCCTGGCGGGGACCGCCGAGCATTGCTACGCCCCGCTCGATTTCCCCTGGGCGGTGTCCGCCTTTGTGAATCGCCTCGATCCGCGTCTGTATCTGTTCGTCGAAACCGAACTGTGGCCGAATCTTCTGCGGACGCTCCGGCGGCGCGGCGTGCCGACGGTGCTCGTCAACGGCCGAGTGTCCTCCCGCTCGTTCGCGCGCCAACGAATGGGCTTCGTCCGGCCGCTGTATCGTCAGGTGCTCGAATCCGTCACCCTCTGTCTCATGCAGTCTGACCGGGATGCCGAACGGATTGTCGCCCTGGGAGCCGATCCGGCCCGGGTGCGCCGCACCGGCAACATCAAATTCGACCAGCCCTTGCCGGAGGTGGCAACGACCGGTCCTCTCTCCCGCGAGGTCTTGCGCTTGGCGCAGGAAGAAGACCTGTTCGTGGCTGGGAGCACCCATCCCGGCGAGGAAGAACAGCTTATCGCCTGCTATCAGACGTTGGTTCGCCGTTTCCCTTCGCTTGTGCTTCTGTTGGCGCCGCGCCACATCGAGCGGGCATCGCAGGTGGAGGCGATGATTCGCGCCAAGGGCTTGGCGGTCGTAAAGAGAAGCCGGCTCAGCGCCGATCCGACGAGCGCATCCGCTACCACCATGACCGGACCGCGTGTGATCCTATTGGATACGCGCGGAGAACTGGCAAGTCTCTATCGGTGGGCCACCCTAACGTTTGTCGGCGGCACGTTGGTTCCAGTGGGCGGACACAATCTCCTGGAGCCGGCCGTTTGGGGGAGGCCGGTGTGGTTCGGTCCCTATACCGATCACTGCCAGGAAGTAGCGGACCTGCTGGTGCAGGCGGGTGGAGGAAGACAGGTGCGCGACGGGGAACAACTCGCCGCCGAGCTGGCCGCTCGGCTCGATGACCGAACGGGTCTGGCGCGTATGGGGGAAGCGGCGCAGCGCGCGGTGCTCGTCAATCGCGGGGCCCTGGATCGCAGCCTCGAGCTGATCGCAAGCGTGCTCGACGAAGAAAAAGAACATTCGAAGGTCGAGGTGCCAAGTTCGGCAGAGAAGCAAGTTGGGGTGTCGCTGTGAAGGCCGAGGGGCTTGGGATGAAGGTGCGCCGAAGGTTCGACGCCTGGGGAGGCGGTCCCGCGCTGCTCGTTTCGGCCACCTCGAATCTCGAACCGCGACCCGCGGACGTTCTGTTACAGGCCTTAGCCCTACTGTACGGTGCCGCCTCCGCAATCCGGGCGTCCCTCTACCGACACGGCTGGCTTCCCACGCGCAAACTCCCTTGTCGGGTCATCAGCGTGGGCAACCTGACGGTCGGCGGGACCGGCAAGACGCCCGTCGTGATCTTTCTTGCCGAATGGTTGCTGGCGCAGGGGAAATGCGTGGCCGTGCTCAGCCGCGGCTATCGGCGAACAAGCCGGTCGTCGCAAGTCCTGGTGTCGGACGGCCGCAATCTGTTGGCCGGACCCGCGGAAGCAGGAGACGAACCCTACTTGATTGCGCAACGGTGCCCGAGGGCGATCGTGGCGGTAGGGGCGGATCGCTATGCACTGGGGCGATGGGTATTGGCGCAGCACCCCATCGACTGTGTGGTGTTGGATGACGGATTTCAGCATCTGTCTTTGCACCGGGACGTCAATCTTCTGTTGGTTGATGCCACGGATGCCCGAGGGCTTGAGGCCGTGGTTCCGGCCGGACGGTTGCGCGAACCGCTCGCAGCGGCGGCACGAGCCACGGCGCTGCTGCTGACGCGAGCCGATGGGAACGTCGACCCTGAACCGGTCCTGCAGCGCATCAGGCAGGCCGGCGGGCCGGTGGAAGACCCCGTCCGGGTTTCGTTTAAGCCGGAAAGGCTGGTCAATGTCGCGAACGGCAAGATGGAGGACCCGGCACGCTTCACCGACAGGTCGGCCGTCGCATTCAGCGGCATCGCCAACCCCGCTTCTTTTCACGCCTTGCTGGAAGAGTTGGGTCTCAAGGTGGCCGAAACGATCGTCTTTCCGGACCATCATGTCTATAGCCGGGCCGATCTGGAAGACCTCCGCCAGCGCGTGCAGCGGTCCGACGTCGAGATCCTGATCACGACCGAGAAAGATGCGGGAAAGATCGCCCCTCTGCTCCGACCGGACGATCATTGCTGGGCGGTGCGGCTGCGTACCGAGATCGTTGACGGGTGGGAACGGCTGGAGCGGCTTCTGTTAGGGGGGAACGGGGTCACGTGAGGCAGCACTCCGCACCCAGCACTCAGCACCCGTGGGCCCGGCGCATCCTTGTGCGAGGGCCCAACTGGATCGGCGACGCGGTCATGTGCGAGCCGGCGCTTCGGGCGGTCCGGACGCTGTTTCCTGAGACAACAATCGCTCTGCTGGTCAAACCGCCGATCGCGGAACTGTTAAAAGGACATCCGGCCGTCGATCACACCCTGGTCTACGATGACCGGGGCCGTCATACCGGCTTGTCGGGCAAATGGACGCTGGCCAGTATCTTGCGCCGTCACCGGTTCGACCTGGCGATTCTGTTTCAGAACGCCTTTGAGGCCGCGCTGCTCAGCTTTTTGGCCGGTATTCCCCGCCGCTACGGCTACGCGACGGACGGCCGGGGATTTTTGCTCTCCGACCCGATCACGCCTCCGGCCCGAGTCAAACTGAAGCACCAAGTTGAATACTATTGGGATCTGCTTCGACCGTTAGGGTGTCAGGGGCAGCCGGACGCGCCCCGCTTGTTTCCGGCGGCAGAAGAAGAATCGGCGATGGCGGAACGATTGGCGGCAGCCGGCGTGGCGTCGTCGGACTTTCTGATCGGCGTGAACCCCGGCTCAACGTACGGAGGCGCCAAGCGATGGTTGCCGGAGCGCTTCGCCGAGACGGTGAACCGGCTGATCGAGGAACAGGGACCGAGAATCGGAAAACCGATTAAAGCCGTGATCGTCGGTGCCAGAGGAGAAGAAGCCTTGGGACAGGCGATCGCCGGTTTGATCCACGCGACTACGGTCGTCCTATCGGGTCGGACGACGATCAGAGAGTTGATGGCGGTGACGAAACGCTGCGGGCTTTTCCTGACCAACGACACCGGGCCAATGCACATCGCCGCAGCGTTCAACGTGCCGGTAGTGGCGGTCTTCGGTCCCACCGACTGGCGAACGACCGCGCCGTTCGGAACCGGGCACAGCCTCGTTCGGCAGCCGGTGGACTGCGCCCCCTGTCTGCTCCGCGAATGTCCCATCGATCACCGCTGTATGGCGGGCGTGACGGTCGAGCTAGTCTACCAGGCGGCAGCGCAACGGTTGAAACGGGTATCTGGTTTGTTTGGTGCGTGGGGAAACGACACCAACCAGATCAACCAAACCAACCAGATAGACCAAACACACGTGCTTTCTGGTTTTACCATTTTTTTAGACCGCGATGGGACGCTGAATAAGGACACCGGGTACGTCAGGTCACCGGAAGAAGTCGAGTTGCTGCCGGGCGTCGGATCGGCCTTGGCGCGTCTCAAGCGAGCCGGCGCCCGCCTGGTGGTGGTGACCAACCAATCGGGGGTGGCGAGGGGAATCTTCACCATGGCGGATGTGGAGAGGGTGCATGCCAAGCTGCAGGCCTTGCTCCAGGCCGAGGGTGTCGTGGTGGATGCCATCTATTTTTGTCCCCACCATCCGGATGACGGGTGCGCCTGCCGCAAGCCGAACACCGCGATGGTCGACCGGGCCGTGCGCGAACTGGGGCTGGACCTCTCGCGCGCCTATGTCGTTGGAGACCAGAAACGGGATATCGAGTTGGCGCAGCGGGTCCGCGCACGGAGCCTCCTCGTCATGAGCGGCCCGGCCGGCCGCGAGGCCTTGGAGGAATTGAAGCGGGAAGGATTGCCGCCCGATCACATCGCGCCGTCGTTGGCCGAAGCGGCGGAATGGATTTTCGAAGATGCCAAAGCCCGTCATGCAGTGGCCGTGAATCGTTGACGGCGGGACGCGATCGGTTGCCGGGGTCTTTCATCTTCGCACATCACGTGGGCGTCCCTGGCACGCTGCGGAGCGATGGGCTCCGTTCACGAGGAAGTCATGCAGGATTACCGTCGCATTCTGATGATCAAGCCGAGTTCGCTGGGAGATATCGTCCATGCGCTGCCGACGCTGGCTGCCTTGCGCCGGCACTGGCCGCAGGCCCACATCACTTGGCTGGTGAAGCGACAATGGGCGGGCATCGTGGAACGGGCGGAGGGGGTCGATCGGGTGTGGCCCGTGAACGGGGGGCTGACCGGTTGGCTCTCGCAGGTGCCGGCCCTGCGCGCCGCCGCGTTCGATCTGGTGGTGGATCTTCAAGGGCTTTTTCGCAGCGCGGCGATGGCCTGGCTGACGGGGTGTTCGACCAGAATCGGCTTCGCCAACGGCCGCGAGGGCAGTCCGCTCTTTTACTCGATTCGCGTGCCGGTCCCCACGCCCGAGATGCATGCGGTGGACCGGTCTCTCCTGACGGCGGCGGCACTAGGCGCGCCGGTCTGGCCGGTTCCGCCGGCTCGGTTTCGCATTCCAGTTGAAGACCGCGAAGCGGTGGGGCAGCTTCTGCAGCGCCACGGCCTTGCGTCCGGGAACGACTGGATCGCGATGAACGTCTCGGCCCGATGGCCGACCAAGCGTTGGCCGCTGGAACGCTTCGCCGCCGTGGCCGATGAACTCCAGCGCGAGGGGGCCGGACGCATCGTGTTGATCGGCGGGCCGGGCGAGCGGATCGATGCGGACGCGCTGAAGGCCCTGATGCGGACCAGTCCGATCGATCTCACCGGGCAGACCGATCCTGGCCTCTTGCCGGCGCTGCTCGAGGCGGCGGCGCTCCTGATCACGAACGACTCCGGCCCCCTGCACGTGGCGGCGGCCGTTGGCACGCCGGTCGTCGCGATGTTTGGCCCGACCAGTCCCATCCGGACGGGACCGTACGGGACCGGACACGCCGTGTTGACCCATGCGGTTCCCTGCCGTCCGTGTTTCAGTCGGATTTGCCGCAATCAGGTTCCTCTGGAGTGTCTCATCGGCATTGCTCCTCATCAGGTGCTGGCCGCTGTGCGCGAACGCGTACCGGTCAGGCGGGCGCACGCAACACCGTGAAGATCTTCATTGCCGAATCCAGCGCAGCCGTGGGTGGACAGGAATGGGCGGTGCTGCTTCACGCGGAGGGCTTGCGGAAGCGCGGGCACGATCTGCGGCTCATCCTGGAACCGGGCAGTCCGATCGCCGAGATGGCCGGCCGCAAGGGATTGCCGGTTGAGCTGGTGACCATGAAGCGGTCACGCTACCCGTCGGCGATCCTTGCGTTCCGGCGGCTGATCCTCCGGGAGCGTCCGGCGATCCTGCAGGTGAACAGTTCGTGCGATAGTTGGATTGGCGCCTTGGCGGCCAGGCTGGTCCCTTGCAGGCCGAAGATCATCCGGATCCGGCACATCTCGACACCGCTGAACAACACCTTCGCGACTCGTCTGCTGTACCGGCGCCTGCTCGACATGGTGATCGTGACGGGCGGGGAGCGGACGCGGCGGGCGTTGATCGAACGGGACGGGCTCGCTGCCGACCGGGTGGCGGCCTTTCCGATCGGGCTGGATGTGGAGTATTTCAGACCGGCGCCGCCGGATCATGATCTGCGACGCGAGTTGGGCCTGCCCGGCGACCGGAAACTCGTCGGGCTTATCTCCTACCTGCGCACGTACAAAGGTCATGGCTATTTCATCGACGCGGCGGCCCGTGTTCTGGCGCGCCATCCCGATACGACGTTTCTGATCGTGGGCGAGGGCCCGGAGGAGCAGGCGATCCGGGCGCGCATCGAGTCTGGGGGGTTGACCGACGCGGTAAAGATGTTGGGATTCCGGCACGATCTCTTGAACGTCTTCCGGTCCCTCGATCTGTTCGTGATCCCGTCGGTCGAAGGGGATACGATTCCCCAAGTCCTGATGCAGGCCCTCGCGATGGGACTGCCGGTAGTATCCACGACCGTCGGCTCGATCCCTGACGTGGTGATGGACGGCGAGACGGGGTACGTGGTCCCTCCGCGCGATGCCGCCGCCTTGGCGGAGCGCATCGAGGTGTTACTGGAGGACGCGTCGTTGCGCAAGCGGATGGGGGAACAAGGCCGGGCGCTGGTTGAACGCGTGTATTCAATCGACCGCATGCTGGATGAACTGGAACGGGTCTATCGGAACGTGCTCACGTCCCGACAATCCCCGGATCGTTGAGGATTGGCGCATGGTGAAGATATCGGCGGTCATCATCGCCTATAACGACGAGCCGAACATGCGCGCCTGTTTGGAAAGCGTGCGGTGGGCGGATGAACTCGTCGTCGTCGATTCCTACAGCACCGACGCGACAGAAAAGATCAGCCGGGAATTCACCGACCAGGTTTATCAGCATGAGTTCTCGGGATTCGGGCGGCTGCGCAACGAGGCGATCGCGCACGCCTCGCATGAATGGGTCTTCAGCCTTGACACCGACGAACGTGCGACGCCGGAGCTTCGCGACGAAATTCGGGCCTTGATCGCCCGGGGACCCGAAGCCGACGCCTATTTCGTGCCGCGCAAGAATTATTTCCTCGGCCGCTGGATCCGGCATGGCGGCTGGTATCCCGATTACCGCCAACCGCAGCTTTTCCGCCGGGACCGGTTGCGGTATCGGGAGGAGGCCGTCCACGAAAGCTTCGACCTCGACGGCCGCATCGGGTATCTCAAGGAGCATGTGCTCCAATACCCGTTCCGGGACATCGATCATTATCTGCTCAAGCAAGACCGCTATTCTGACTTGATGGCCCGCCGCATGGCCGAGCAGAGGCGGCGATTCCGCCCCCATCAGTTGGTCACGCATCCGGTGTTCACGTTCCTGAAAATGTATGTCGGCCGAGCGGGCGTCCTGGACGGGGTGCCGGGGCTCATCCTGGCCGGACTGTACGCCTACTACACGTTCATCAAGTACGCGAAGCTGTGGGAGTTAAGCAAGAAAGCAGGTGGCGAATAGCCGGCACAAAGAGCTATGAACTACCCAGCCATTTGCGACTAGCCGAGGCAACGAATGAAGGTCAGCGGCTTCACCATATCTGTCGCAACGCGGTCGCGTTTCGATCCCCGATCATCGAACCCTCCTGATCGGGATAAGGGGGGAGATCGGGATCTCTCAATGACAGGATCGAGATGAGCAAGAACGGGTATCGAATCCTGCATACCGAGTCTTCCACTGCGCGGGGCGGGCAGGAGTTCCGGGTGTTGCAGGAAGCGCTGGGCATGATCGCGAGGGGACATCGCGTCGTGCTGGCCGCGCCTTGGAACAGTTGGCTTTCGGCTGAAGGACTCAAACAGGGACTTCCGGTGGTGACGATCGGAAGAACATGGATCCAGTGGCCGTTCACGATGGCGGTGTTGCAACGAGCGATGCGCCGAGAGCGGATCCAGATCGTGCAGTGCCATGGCTCCGCGGACAGTTGGGCGGCGGCGCTTGTCGCACGCTCGATCCCGCAGCGCCCGCTGGTCGTCCAGGTGCGGCACAAATCGACCGCCGTGCGAAATTCGGTCCTCCATCGGTGGGCATACCGCAGAGGCTATGCCGCGATCGTGACGACGGGGGAAGCCGTCCGCCGTCGTCTGTTGGAGCAATTCCAACTCGACCCGAGCAAGATTGTCTCGATCCCCACGGGTGTGGACCTCGAGCGCTTCGCCGTGCGCTCGAGCAACGATGTGCTGCGCCACTCGTTCGGGTGGAACCGCGACCATTGTCTTGTCGGAACGGTGGCGTTTCTGCGGAGCTACAAAGGCCTGGAGGTCTTGATCGAGGCCGCCGCGAAACTTAGACAACGCTATCCCCGCATCCGATTCGTGATTGCGGGGGAAGGCGAAGAACAGCCGAAGATTTCGAGTCGGATCCGTGAGCTGGGGCTCCAGGATCGTGTGGTCTTGACCGGTTATTGGGAGGACGTTCCAGGCCTGCTGGCCATGCTGGACATCTACGTCCAACCCTCGCTCAAGGATGAGGGCGTCCCGCAGGGGGTCGTGCAAGCGTTGGCAATGGAACGGGCCGTCGTGGCCACAGCGGTGGGAGGCACCGGCGAAGTGATCCTACCGGGACGGACCGGGCTGCTGATTGAACCCGGCTCGGCCGAGGCGCTCGCCCAGGCGGTGAGCGCGCTGGTCGAAAATGTTGACTTGCGGAGCAGGCTGGCCCGGGAAGGGCGGCAACATGTTCTCCGTTCCTACTCGGCTCAGGAAATGCTGAGAAAGACCGAGCAGCTCTACGAGCACCTGATGGGGACTGCCTGAGCGCGTAAAGACAAAGTGTCGGTCTGGTCTGTTCGGTTGTGGGAGCCATACGAGCGACCGGATAGATGAGACAGACTGAAGAGACCAAACAGACTGAAGAGACGATGAAGGTCAGCGGCTTCACCATCTGTCGCAACGCGGTCGCGTTCGACTATCCAATCGTCGAAGTGCTCCGGTCCGCCCTGCCGATCGTCGATGAATTCATTGTGAATGTCGGTCAGTCAGACGACGGAACCCTGGATCTGATCCGCTCCATCGGCTCGGAGAAGATCCGCATCGTGGAGTCGGTCTGGGACGACAATCTGAAAAAGGACGGGCTGTTGTTTTCCATCGAGACCAACAAGGCCCTGGCCCGCTGTACCGGCGACTGGGCGCTCTACCTGCAGGCCGACGAAGTGCTGCACGAGCGGGATTACGAGACGATCCGGCGCACGCTACGGGATCACCTGGACGATCCGCGCGTTCTGGGGTTCACCTTTCGCTATCTCCATTTCTACGGAGACTACCGCTCGGTCAATCCGTGGTTTTACCACCGCGCGGTGCGTATCATCCGCAACGACGGCCAGGTCGAATCCTGCGGCGATGCCGTGGGGTTCTGGCTCAAAACAGATCGCGGCTATCTGCAGAGCATCCACCGGGACCGGGTGCGCCCGTCCGGGGCGACGATCTACCACTACGGCTGGGTTAAACCGGCCACGGTGCTGCTGGAGAAGTTTCGCTATCAGGTGGCCCGTCACCACGGCGAACAACCCGGCCCCGAACAGGCCCGCATGCTGGCTCGGACGGCCTATGAGTTCGAGGACTACGACATCATGAAAACCTTCACCGGCAGCCATCCGGCGGTGATGGCAGAACGGGTGCGAACGTATCCGGTGCTCAAGCCGGGACGGAATCGCTGGCTGAATCCGGCGTTCTATCGGGCTGTGCTGAAGCGAGGGTTCAGAGGGTAGAAGACGTGAAATGTGAAGCCTGAAGCGTTCATCGTAGGACATGGAGTCTCCAACAGGTCATTTTACGAACGACGATGTCCATTGCGGCGGTCATCATCACCAAAGACGAAGAACGGAACATCGCGGTCTGTCTGGAGTCGCTGCGCTGGGTAGACGAGATCATCGTCGTGGACGCCTGCAGCGTGGATCGCACCGTAGAGATCGCCAGGACCTACACGGATCGGGTCTTCGTCAGACCGTGGCCGGGCTACGGCCCGCAGAAAAATTTCGGGATCGATCAGGCCGGCGCCGACTGGATTCTCATCGTAGACGCCGACGAACGGGTAACCGAAGCATTGCGGGATGAAATTCTGCGCACGCTGCGGCAGGGACCCCCTTCTGATGTGGTCGGCTACGAAATCCCGCGACGAAACTTTTTCTACGGCAAGTGGATTCGGGGCAGCGGCTACTATCCAGACTATCAATTGAGACTGTTCAAACGGTCGGCCGGCCGGTACGACGACGTGTTGCTACATGAGCATCTTTGTCTCGATGGCCGTGTGGCGAGGCTGACGAATCCGCTAGACCATGACAGCATGCCGACGATCGGGCGTCATGTCCGCAAGATGATGCGCTACACCACGCTGGGCGCGCAGGAGAAGCTCAAAAGTTCTTCGCGTGTAACCGGTTGGGAGGTCGGCGCCCACCACCTGGGTACGATCCTCAAAACCTATCTCTTACGACGCGGCTATCGCGACGGAATTCACGGCCTTATCGTCGCGCTCTTCGCGGGTCTGCACACGTTCGTGAAATACGCGAAGGCATGGGAAGCGTCGCAGGAACGGGGTGAAGGGATAACGGGGTAACCGAGGTAAAGAAGAGACAAGGGGGCACGGGGTAAGGAATGAAGACGGAGTGAGGGATGGAGGGATAACGGACCATCCGGTTGGCGTCGCCGTTCCGGCTTGGCTTCGTTCGCTACCCCGCTACCTCCTTACACCGTTCTTGGTGAAAGATGAGGATCGGAATCGACGCGAATCCCATCGTCCGGAACCGCGGCGGCATCGGCTGGCATACGTACCATGTGCTTCGCGCGCTCGTCGAGTTGAAGGATCCGGATCTTGATCTGATCGCCTACGTCAGCCCGGGATCGGCCGACGCGAGCGTGATGCACGAGCCATGGGCGCGCAGCCGGGGGCTCACGTGGCGGGAAACCGGGGGCTGGGCCCTGCGGTGGCGCGGGACGAGGGATAAGCTGGATGTGTTTCATGGCCCTAACTTCAAATTGCCGACGGTCGGCCGGTTCGGCGGCATCGTCACGATTCATGACCTGTGGCTTGCGCGGCATCCTCAATTTTCCCGCAAGCTGTTCGGGCAATGGGGTGCGACCAGGCGCGTCAGGCGGACCGCGCATGAGGCGGCCCGCATCATCACCGTCTCCGACCACTCGGCTCGCGACATCGTGGCGATCTGCGGCGTGCCGCGGGAGAAGGTTACAGTCATTCACAATGCGGTGTCTGAGGAGTTCTATCCGTCGCATGATCTGCTGGCGCTGGCGGCCTGGGGGCGGCGGTTTGGGTGGACGCCGCGGCCGTTCATTCTGTTCGTGGGCGGCGCCGACCCAAGAAAAAATCATCGCGCCGTGCTCGAAGCCTATGTTGGCCGACGGGAGCAACTGAAGTCCCATACGATCATCATGGTCGGGTCACCCACGCACCGCTTCGGCAATCTCTGCGACAGCGTGGCGGCCGCCGGCCTTGAGGAGCATGTGGTCTGTACCGGACCCTTGTCTCTCGCGGATCTACGGATGCTGTATTCCCATGCCGAGGTATTCGTCTTCCCCTCGATCTACGAAGGCTTCGGGATGCCGGTGTTGGAAGCCATGGCCTGCGGCGCGCCGGTGATCACCTCGAACACGACGGCCCTGCCGGAGGTCGCCGGCGATGCTGCCGTACTCGTCGATCCGGACAAGCCGGACGAGCTGGCGGACGCGATGGCGCGGGTGATTCATGATTCATCCTTGCGCGCCTCCTTACGGGAAAAGGGGTTCCAACGCGCGAAGCGGTTCACCTGGGAGCGGACAGCGCGGCAGACGCTGGCGGTCTATAAAGAGGTGTGTGGCGGATAAGCGTTCGAGGTTCGACGGCGGAGGGTTCCGGACCGTTCAATTTTCAACGTCAAACGCGTCTGTGTGAGTCTGTGATGAATAACATCTTAGTGATCAAGCTCCGCTATATCGGCGACGTTCTGCTGGCGACACCGGTGCTGCGCGCGCTACGGGAGGCCTTTTCTCACGCCACGCTCACGATGGCCGTGAACGCCGGGACGGAGGATATCGTGAAGGGGAACCCAGACCTCGACAAGGTGTTGGTGGTGCCGAAGGGAACGCTCGGCGAGCAGGTTCGCTTCGCATCCGAGCTGCGGCGCCGCCGGTTCGACTGCGTCATCGATCTTACGGACGGGGATCGGGCGGCGATCCTGAGCCGGCTTTCCGGCGCGCCTATCCGGGTCGGGTTCAATCAGGAACATCGCTGGCGGGGACTGCTCTACACCGCCGTGGCGAAGCCTCGGGCCGAGGATGTTCACCGCGTCGAGCGGGACCTGTCGGCCTTGCGATGTCTAGGCCTTGAGCCGAAAGCCGGACCGTTGGTGTTGAACGTGCCGCCTCACGACGAGGAAGCGGCTGAGCGCATCCTGAGGGAGGCCGGGGTTGTGCCGTCGTCGTCGACGCGACTCGTCATGTTCCATCCGGGTGCCCGCTATTGGTTCAAGGCCTGGCCCGCTGAACGCTTTGCCGACTTGGCGGATCGCTTGACCAAGGCATGGGACTGCCGCGTGCTGATCGGCGGGGACGACCGCGACCGTGAGACGGCGGAACGGATTCGAACGCACGCGCGTTCGGCACCGATCGTCCTGGCCGGCCGCGCAAGGCTGTTGCAGTTCGCCGCCATCCTGAAACGCTGCGCCCTGTATGTGGGGAACGACAACGGCGCCATGCACATGGCGGCGGCGCTCGGGGTGCCGGTGGTGGGGTTGTTCGGCCCGTCCAATCCCCGGGAGTGGGGGCCGCGCGGGCCGAGCGAGATCATCTACAAGGGATTGGACTGTCGCATTTGTTTTCATCCCACCTGCCGGCGCGGCGAAGGCAATTGCATGCGGCTCATTGCCGTGGACGAAGTGTTCGCAGCGGCCATGAGGCTCTGGGGATTGAGGGGGAGGGGCCAGGGGGCGGCGGGGTAAGGAGCGAGAGGGGACAACGGGACAAGGGAGTCACACCGATGGTACGAACCTTCTCCTGTGACCTTCTCAATGCGGTGCAGCGCGCTCGTTGGATAAGGCGAGAAGCGCAGCGGGAGGCGCTGCTGAAACAAATGTGGGAACTCTTGCCTCGGCTGGCCGCGCGCATCCAGTTCGAAGAGGCCTATGTGTTTGGGTCGGTACTCAACAGCAAGCGGTTCCAAGACGATTCGGATGTCGATGTGGCGTTCGTGGGGCTTCAAGATGAAGACTTCTTCCCGACTATGGCATGGCTTTCGCGGGAGCTCGGCCGGGAGGTGGATGTGATCCAACTCGAGGGTCACCGTTTGGCGGACAAGATCAGGAAGGAAGGACTCCGATGGACAAGGCGAAGCTAGCGCTCCTTCGGGCGGAGCTGACCGCCCAGATGCGTCAGATTGAGGCGATTTACAACAAGATCGAGGAGCGGCGGCGGAGTGGAGGCCAGGCTGAATTGGAAAGCCTCGGCTATCAACTGCACAACTTGTATTGCGCCTTTGAAGATTTGTTTGAAGTCATCGCCGGTACGTTCGAGAACCAGATTGATGAGAAGAGACGCTATCATATCGAACTCTTGCGACGGCTCACCGTCGCGATCGAAGGGGTTCGACCGGCTTTGCTTTCGCCGGAAAGCTACCGTCTTCTCGACAACCTACGAGCCTTCCGTTATTTTTTTCGGCATGCGTATTCCTTTGAGCTTGACGAGAGAAAGGTCAGGCTCGTTCTCGACGATGCGCTGAAATTGAAAGACCTCTATCGAGGGGACCTCGATCGGTTTCTGCTGGCTTTGGAAGAGTCGGCGATCTCGCCGGGGTTGGATACGCAGGAGAGCGAAACGAGAGCCAGGGGCAAGCCGGAGCCAAAAGACACGGAGAGGATCTGATGCCGCTTGTCAGCGTGGTCATTCCGGTCTTCAACGGGGCGCCGTTCGTGGCCAAGGCGGTGGCGAGCGTACGGGCGCAGACGATGAAGGATGTGGAAATTCTGGTGGTGGACGATGGATCCACGGACGGCACGCAGGAGGTGCTGCGGCGGCTCGAACGAACCGATGGCATTGCGTGGTTTCAACGGGATCACGGCGGGCCGGCCCGATCCCGCAATGACGGCATTCAGGCGGCGAAGGGCGAATTCATTGCGCTCTTGGACTGCGACGACATCTGGTTGCCGGACAAGCTGGAAGCGCAACTGGTCGTTCTTCGGGCGAGACCGCGGGTGGGCGTGGTCCATACGGATTACGAGGTCGTCTATGAAGACGGCACCGTGGAAGAGCGGGTGCGGGCCCGTCACAGCCGGGAGCCTTTGGTCCGGGCCTTCGCCGGAGGGCATACGGCCCTGCCCTCCACGTTGCTGATCCGCAAAAGCGTCCTGGACAAGGTCGGGGCGTTGGACCCCGAGCTGTACGGATCGGAAGACTCGGATCTCACGATCCGCCTCTATCGCGCGACCGAATTCGAGTGCGTCGACCGCGTGCTGGTGCGCAAGCTTCAGCGGGGCCACGGCTACCGCGAGAGGGCGTTCGACGTGAGTACCCATAGGCAAAAGGTGCTGAACAGCCGCGAACGATTTCTGCTCCGGCTTGAGCAGATACGGCCGCTGACCCGGGAGCAGCGCACGGCATTGGACCGGGAATGGGCGAACTATTACTTGCTATGCGGCGGATTCGCTGAACAGTTGGGGAACCTTTCCGAAGCGCGTCGCTGCTACACGAACGCCGTTCGAAAGGCTCCGTTCCGATTCAGAGCGTATTCTCGCCTGTTGCGCACCTTCGTGTGATGGATGTGATCCTCGACATCGGCTGCGGGGCGCACAAACAACCCGGCACGATCGGCGTCGATCGACGACGGCTTCCGGGCGTGGATGTCGTCTGCGACTTTGAACATGGTCTGCCGTTTCGGGACAGCAGCGTGGCCGGCGCCTATTCCATCCACTCGATCGAACACATGCGCGATCTGATCACCTTTATGGAGGAGCTGTATCGAATCTGCGCGCCGGGCGCCAGGGTTTACATCAAAACGCCGTACTATGCGTCGCGCAAGGCGTTCGTCGATCCCACCCATGTCCGTTTCATGACCGAAGAGAGTTTCGAGTATTTCAAGTCTCCCAACTACTACGGGTTGAAAACCAACTTTCGAACGATCTCCATCGAGTACCACATGCGGAAGCCGTTCAAGTTTCTGCCGGAATACTTTCAAAAACGCTGCCGCCGCTATCTGTGGAATGTGTGCGAGGAAATGACGGTGGTGCTGGAAGCGGTGAAAGCGTGACGGATCCATTTCCAAAGGCGGCACCAAAACGCTCTCCTTGTTAGTGAAAAGGGGATGTGGAAGTAAAGCTGCCAGCTGGTCGCTATAATTCTGAGCTGGTTCTCGCTAGAGGAACTCTGTGAAAGTCAACGTGGTCATTCCGGTGTATAACGCCCATGACGTGATCCGGGAGACCATCGAAACGGTGCTGGCCCAGACCTGGAAGGACTATGACATCATCATCGTCGATGACGGGTCCACAGACGGATCGGGAGCGATTGTGAGGGAATTCGGAGACCGTATTCGGCACGTGCGCCAGGAGAACAGCGGAGTGGCCCGCGCGCGGAATCGAGGGATCGCCGAATCGGCAGGCGAGTACATTGCGCTTCTCGATCACGATGATCTCTGGCATCCGACGAAGCTGGAAAAACAAGTTGCGGTGCTCGATGGGCACCACCAGGTCGGCATGGTGATCACCGATGTGGCGCATATGGACCGCCATGGCAAGCCGATGGGCGTCATCGGTGCCAGGTAAACACTTCCGAAACGTTTGCCCGTCTCTTTGTGCGGGGCTACGTGCCGACGCCGTCGGCGGCGATGATCCGGCGGTCGGTCCTGGAGGCAGTGGGAGGATTCGACGAACGGTTCAACTCGGCTGGCCTGGACGACCACGAGCTGTGGACCAGAATCGCCGCCCGCTACGAGATCGCGAGCATTCCGGAACCGCTAACCTATCACCGCAACCGGGAAATCAAACCGGCGCAGATCGCGCTCAGCCATCGGCCGCTGCTGATCGAAACGTTGCTCGAACGGGTGGGGAACAATCCGGTCAAGCGTCGCTATTTGTTGCGGGAACAGGCGTCCTATCTGGCCGATCGGGGCAAGCAGTTGGTTGGTATGGGAGAGAGAACGCAAGGCCGGTCCTGCCTCGTTCAGGGGCTGGCGCTCAGTATCAAGGAAGCCCGTAGTTGGAACACCGCCTGGCGGTGTCTGTCGAGGCTGGTGCGATCGTACGTATGAGACGCAGGCTGGGGCTCACCCTGCTCGCGGCCGCCTCCACGGGCTCCCTCTACGCCGAAGGCGTCCTGAAAAACGGCTGGATCGAGGTCCTCGTGTTGCTCCCCGTCGGGCTGTTCCTGCTCCTTCCGGCCAGGGCCGCGCGGCTCGAGAATCTGTTGGTGGCGCTCACAGCCGTGTGCCTGGTGGTGTCCGGACTTGATCTGTGCTTCGCCCGGTGATGGAGCGCCGGCTCAGCTACACCCCGATGAACGTCTCCGCCCACAAGCTGCCGCGCCTGCCGATCCTCGGGCGATGGGATGCACGTCTCGATTTGGAGGACGAGTTGTACGGGGATCTGGCCACCATCGCCGGCGATCCGACTTTGCGGGAGCCGCGCCGCATCCGGTTTGTCACGGACCAGGCCGGCTTCCGCAACGAACGCATCCCGCCGCAAATAGATCTGCTTGTGCTGGGGGATTCCTTCGGGGCCGGCTGGGGCACCACGCAGGACAACATCTTCGCGCGCCTGCTGGAAACCAGGTACGGCCGGCTCGTGTACAACCTGTTCTACCCGGGCGGCCCGTACAACCAGTATCTCGATTTCGTGCTCGAAAGCCCGCGGCTGGGCTTGTCGCCGCAGGTGAAAATGGTCTGGACCTTCTATACGGGCAATGATTTGGACGACGCGGGAGGGGAAGTGTGGGATCTGTCGGTGCTGCCGTGGCGAAACCAAGTGGGCGAGTGGATCGTTCGGTATTGCACGTTTCGGAACCGGTCGCCGCTGAACCAATTGATGGAAGGGTGGCGGGCGCGGTGGGGCGGGCGAACGGAGGGTGTGGTCGTGCGCCGGTTGCCGGACGGGCGAGCGGTGCTGTTTCTGTCATCGCATGAGGCTTGGGGGCTGCGGTCGCGTTCAGACGTGGAACGCCATCCGAATTTTCCAAAGCTGGAACGGACATTCGTTGCGATGCGGGCGCTCGCCGGCGAGCGTGGCGTGCCGGTCACGGTGCTGATCCTCCCGACGAAAGGCGAAATCTACCGCTGGCTGCTGGCGCAGCGTCCTTCGGCGGAGTGGGAGGCGGAGCCTTCAGGATTCGCCCAGGCCGTACTGGCCGCCTGTGAGCTAGCGCAGCTTTGCTGTCTGGATGCGAAGCCGTCCCTTGTGGAGGAAGCGCGGCGCGTGTTCGATGCGACCGGCGACCTGTTCTGGTGGCGGGATGACACGCATTCGAACGACTACGGGCATCGGGCGATCGCCGAACTGATTGCACGGGACGTCCTGGGCTTGGCGGGCTGCATCAAAGGGGAATAACGATGGAAACGGTCGCGTGCGGCTTGTGCGGGTCGCGTCATGCCAGGGAAGTCGTTCGCCAGCGCGATGTGACCCATGGGATCGCCGACGACGAGTTCGCGGTCGTGCGCTGCGAGGAGTGCGGCCTCCTGTACACGAATCCTCGGCCGAGCCCGGAGGAAATCGGCAAGTTCTACCCCCAGACGTACTTTGAACCGCCGCCGCCGCCGCGCAAGGTCAACCGCGTCAAGCGCTGGGTGATGGAAGCCTACTACGGATATCCGCCGGCGACTCCGTCACACGTGCCGCCACGGATCCAGAAATGGCTTGTGTGGCCGGATCGGATGCTGCGGGTGCTGCGCGGCAAGGAGATGCTGCCGTGGGTCGGCCGGGGCCGCCTGCTCGACGTCGGCTGCGGGCCAGGAACGAATCTGGCAATGTTCCAGCAACAGGGGTGGGATGTGCACGGCGTCGACACGAGCGAAGTGGCAATCGCCTACGCGCAGGACCGCTTGGGCGATCGGGTGCGCCTGGGTCATCTCGACCAGGCCGGGTATCCCGATAGGGCGTTCGATGTCGTCCTCTTCAATCATTCATTGGAGCATATGTTCGATCCCATCGCGGTGCTGAACGAGGCGTGGCGAATCCTCGACACCGGCGGACTGGTTGTCATCACGTTGCCTAACGCGGGAAGTCTGGAAGCTCGCCTGTTCGGACGGTGGTGGTTTCCTTGGGAGCTGCCGCGACACCTCTACCACTTCGAGAAAGCGACGTTGAGCCGAATGCTCGAACAAGTCGGCTTCCACGTCGAACGCGTGCGCACCGGCGTAGGCTCGCTCTTTTTCATGGCCAGCTTGGAACGGGTGTGGGGGCATCGAGTTGGCCGAACGCTTCCATTTCGGCGGTTGATCGAAAAGCTAATCGCAAAGCCCTTCTGTCTTATCACCGGCCATCTCGGCTCTGGGACCGAGATCACGGTGCATGCGGTAAAAAGAGAGGGATACCGGAATACAGGGTCATGAGGTAGAGGGAAAGCCACGGACCCCGTTACCCTTGAAAGAACGAGCGCAGCAGCCTGAGGAAGACTGTATGGTTGGTCGGGTCGTGCCGAACGGCCTGCCACAGCGCGCGGCGAGCTTCCTTGGTTTGGCCGGCTTGCAGAAGGGCTTTTCCCAGGTCGCTATAGTATTGCGCCCAGTCTCGGGCGAGCGCGCGGGCTTCGGGTGTGCCGGGCCGACACGCCGGGCCGTGCTTTTCGAGGAAATACCGCCGGCCGAGCAAGGCTCGTTCCGACGGAATGTCCCGCGACGCATTGCGTCCGTACAGGCGATGCCGGTACAGCGGCTTGGGCAGGTGTACGATGCGAAAGCGCTGATATAGCCGGATCGCCAGATCGATGTCCTCCCACACGGGAAGGGACTCGTCATAGCCGTCGACCGCGTCGAAACAGCTTTTGCGGAACAACGAACCTGATGTCGCCATATCATGGCCGCCCCGCAGCATCTGGGTGATGCTGTTCGCGTGTTTCATTGCGGCGTCGTATTCCAAGATCTCGTTCCGTTCGTTGACCTGATAGCCGTCGCAATGCACGAGGGCCGTCTCGGGATGGGCGTTCAGCACGGCTGAGGTTTCCTCGAGAAACGTCGGCTCCCAGAGATCATCCTGGTCGAGAAACGCCAGGAACTCCCCCTTGGCCAGCCGCGCGCCGTCGTTGCGGGCTACGGCCTGGCCTCCGTTCGTCGGCCGCTTGTAATACCGGGCGCTCGGAAACCGGAGCACCAGCCGGGCCGTGTCGTCGGTGGAGGCGTCATCGACGACGATGAGCTCGAAGTCTTTGACCGTCTGGGCCAGCACGCTTCGGATCGCCTGTTCCAGATAGCGGGACACGCCGTTGTATGCGGGGATGACGACGCTGATACGAGGCATCAATTCTCCTCATAAAGAGCGAATGATGCGGTGCGCGACGAGCGCGATACGGGAAGCGCAATGCGACTCCGGCAGGTCCAGCCTGTCGCGCGAGCCCAGCACATGGCGCATCTATCAAACCGAAGGAAACGCTGTCAATCCCGGCGCCGGCGCAATTTTCTCCTTGACGGACATGTCCGCTTGTGTTCAAATCCTGAACACTTTCCTTCACCCGTCCGTCACGGTATGGACATCCAAGGCCAACGCGACCTTGTTTTGCTGACCGAGGTCGAGCGAGACGCGGAAGTGACGCAGCGGTCGCTGGCGACAAAGCTGGGCGTCGCCCTCGGCCTGACCAATCTCTATCTCAAGCGCCTGGCCCGCAAAGGGTATATCAAACTCACCACCATCCCCAAACATCGTATCCGCTATCTGCTGACGCCTCGCGGGATCGCCGAAAAATCTCGCCTCACGTGCCAATACATGCAGTATTCCCTGTCATATTACCGGGAGATGCGGAATCAGTTGAGAGCGACGCTGGCCGGATTGTCACAGACCGGGGTGAAACGGGTAGCGATTTGTGGAACCGGTGAATTGGCCGAACTGGCCTACCTTTCCCTGCGGGAGATGAATCTGACACTGGTGGGTTTCGTCGATGGACGGGACACGCGCACGTTCTTATCATATCCGGTCTGGCCGATCGAGTTCCTGAATGAATGGGAATTTGATGCACTCTTGATCGCCGATCTGGAGAACGCCAAAAAAATCCAGGCCAAGCTTGCGCGACAAGGGATCGCCAAAGAGAAGATTCTGAGCCTCGGTCCTGGCCGCGGGTAGCGACCGCATCGTGCGACACGAAACAAACTAGACAAAC
>DATLZU010000018.1:0-6298 GCA_035573855.1 Nitrospiraceae bacterium | reverse complement strand
CGCCGTGGAAGTCGTGTTCTTAGACAGCCGAGACTTATGGTATGCAAAAGTGCTATTGCCCGTGTTCAAGCATGAACACTGCAAAGAGGTTGAGCGCATAGACGGGAAACGAGCCACATGGCGAATAAATGGAGAAAGAATCATCATCGCCAAGAAAGGAAAGACTCGCGGACAACGCAAACGCTATTGGCAATTCACCTTCAATCCCAATGAACTCAGCATTCTGTGCTGAAGAAGGGTGGCGTGCTAAGATCTGCCTTCTTCTCGTGTGCGGCGAGGCTGTGTGCGCGCTCTCTTGGCGAGAAGCCAAGCAGGTCATGCGCCCTGATTCTGTCAGCGCATGGGAGCCCCTGTATGTGAGAACGAGGGACCAGCAGTGGTATGAGGTCAAAGGGGCGAACGCTAGCGTGGGACCACTGCTGGCCGAAAGGACCAGGCGTCCGAATCTCCTCAAGTACGTGTATTGCCTCTGACACTCCTGGGAGAAGCTGAAAATGTACCGGGAAGCTTTTCTGGTTCCTACGCCGATGAAAGTGGCATTGGTCAACGGGTAGATCTGAAGTAACCCAAGGGCTTGATGTGAAGCTGGCTAGTGGCGATCCTTACAAGTTTCGGGTGAAGACGAGTGGCAACGCTGGGATTAATCCTCGCGGGAGTTATTACCTGGGCGTTGATAGGGTATTTTGTCTATCGGTACTTCAAGTCTTCCCCTGGACGCAATAGATCCGCTTGGATGCGTTGGCAACAAGACGGCCAGCCTGTCTCGACCGGACCGATGCCGTACCAGAAGAAGTGGTACTTACTGTCTCCTGCGGAACGGGACTTTTATGAGGCGCTCCGCCAGGCGGTAGGGAACCGCTACTTGATCTTTGCCAAAGTAAGATTGCTGGACCTTCTCTGGTTGCCGCAGAACCTATCCAATCGTCAGACGCACATGAATCGGGTGCAGGCTAAGCACGTAGACTTTGTCCTGTGTCATCCGTAAACCGTGGCTCCAGCTTTGGTGATCGAGTTGGACGACGCCTCGCATCAGTTACCGGAGAGACAGGAGCTGGACATCTTCCTCAATGAAGTCCTGCACGTTGCCGGGATTCCTTTGCTCCGTGTGCCGGTGAGGAAGTCCTTTTCAGCTCCGGCCCTGCGCGGTCAAATCCTGGAGACATTGGGCGTGCGCAGCCAACCGGGAACTGCCGCCTAAACAAGTTGTTTGTTCAGCAGACCTTACGGGCATTCAACTGGGCTTAAGAAAGGGCGTCAGGTTCTCGTCATCACCTATTGCAGCCCGGACATGCCGGTGATCGTCCCATCCCGTCATCTTGGCTGCTGCGCTAGAGTCAATGGTCATGTCGGACCCAGATTCCCATTGCCCATCGACGGATGGGGGTCGCGTCTTGCAGTCACAGCTTGGCTCACTCGCCGCCGTTGATCGTTCCAATCTGGTCCAACTATCGCTACTTCGTCAGAACGTTAACTCTTTGTCCACCACCTACCGGGCCAACAGGCTCATCATGAAGGAAGAAAAGATTCCGAGAACTTTTGTCCCTCTCTGTCTCCTGTTCTCGCCCCTTTCTCGTCAGCCATTTCTCTGCCGTAGAACGTTTCAGTCCTGTCCCTCACGCTGACGATCAGCCAGTAATACTCTTTGTGGAATCGCCAGGGCGGCGCAGCGCCGTGGGTTCTTCAGTTGCGCGATAGCGCTCGTGGCAGAGGGAGTGGTTGATGCGATGGGGAGTGATGAGTCTCGCAGTGGCGGGAGTGCTTTGTTGGTCATCGGTTGCCGTCCAGACTGCATTAGTCGTGAAGGCTTGTGAACGGACGCATCCGTTTCCTCATGGAGTCGTGACGGTCAAAGTGACTCCTCAGTATGTGCTCGGAACATCTTTTACCTGTCGGAGCCGGAAGTACTCTCGCCTCTGCCATCAGTGCGGGTCTTAGCTCCAGCTCCAGAAGCACTGTCGTCACTCTTGAGGACAGTCAGGTCGCTTCCCGTGTTTTTGCCCACACAGTGATCCGTCAGTTTGCCACGGCAATCAGAGACGCGGGCTCACTCAGTCAAGATCATAGAGTAGGAGCGCGTAGGTCCACCGCACGACGAAGGGAAATGACGCGAATCAGCAAGTGGTGCGACGCAGCACTTCCGAAACTGATCCGACGATGGGTGTGAACCTGTAGGCCGGCAGTTGTGGGGGAGAAAGGATGGGTGACCCGGTGAATCAGTAAGGTGCGTCTGTCTTGCTACTTCATTCGGCATGACTGTGCCGTAGGTGCTTCGGCTCTCACTGTTCCTGAGGAGACAACGTGGAGGGATCTCATATGCGTAAGCTCGTGAAGAAGATGACAGTGGTTCTGGGCGTGATAGCGATGGTGCTGTTCGCCAGCACGGTGATCATGGCAGTCCCGGCGTTTGCGGGCGCGGACGCAACGTTCGGTCCGCTGAACACTCTGTTGACAGGCTGGATGCAGGGTTCGCTCGGCACGTTGCTGGGCTTGATTGCCGGGGCGATCGGGTTGGGCTCCGCGATGACCGGCCGGTGGGGCTACATGTTCACGGGGTTCGGCGTCGCAGCCGGGTCCTTCTATTTGCCGACCGTGATCCCAACGATTACCACGGGGCTGATGTAAGGCAGAGGCTCGATGGGGAAGGGGTTGGATAGACGACTCCATCCCGATCTGCCTTGGGGCGACGTGCCTCGGTCCTCGGATCACCGAATCGATGTTGCAGGGGAGGATGACGGTGCCGGTCTTCATTTTAAGGTATCTCGACAATCCGCCGCAGATCGCCTGGTGGGAGTTGGACGAATTGATCGTGCTGATCCTCTGCGGCTTCATCGGCATCCTCACCCGACACCTGACCTTCCTGCTCATCGTCGGCCTCGTGTGTACGTTCATGATTTCGACGCTCAAGAGTGGGAAGAGCGACGGGTTCATCTACCACTGCGCCTACTGGTACGGAATCCCGGGATTCGACCTTCCGCTGGGACCACAAGAAACGATTCGGGAATTGATTGAGTGAGGACCCAATGCATCTCGGACAGTATGTGAAGGATCTCTACAGCACGCGGGCCATCGCGTTTGTTCTGCTCCTGGCCAACATCGGATTGGTGCTGGCCTTGATTGCAAACGGCCTCTATCGCCGGGTGGAGATTCTCCACGTGGTCCCAGCGTCGGTCTCGCGGGACTATCTGGTCACCTCGGACGGGAAGGTTTCCGATGAGTACCGCCGCCAGATCGCGCCGACCTTGCTGCCGTTCATTACGAATGTCACGCCGAGGTCGGTCGAGTTCGGCCACACGGTCGTGCTGCGTTACGTGGCCCCCGAAAAAGGGAAAAGGGGGTTGGGAGTCTTTCTCGTGGGGAAATGGATTGGGATGCTTCACGGTGCGAACCTGCTAGGGACGCTTGCTCCTGGGAGCTTCACGGGCAAGCAGCGCCGGGTGGCTGAGTAGGAGCTTGATGAACTCCGCTTGGCGTCTGGTGCCGGTCTTCTGAAAGATCTGTTTGAGCTGGGTGCGGGTGGTGTGGAGGTTTCGGTGGAGGTGGACGGCTGCGTCTTTCACGGACAAGCCTTGCAGGAGCAACGTGGCGAGTTGCCCTTCCGCGTGAGTCAGGCCGTACATATGCCCCAGGGAAGGCGTCGGACAGCTCCGGCGTGTCCTCCGGGTCGGAGATAAAGACCACGGCGGCGGGCCTCTGCTCATCCTGCCGCCTGCCGGCGTGCAGTGGGCTGACGAGCAGCGGGTAGCCCCGGCGTCCCGATGGCCGCGATACCAACATGGTGTCGCCGGCACCCAGCCCCGTGTCATTGGCAGTGTCCAGGGTCTCACGGAGCAGGTGTGCCAGCCGGCTGTTTTCATCGATAGCAACTGCGGTGAGCATGCCGTTCGTGATCGTCAGGTCGTCGGTTTGCCGGCACAGTGCTTCGGCTGCTTGGTTGGCCCACTGGATGCACCCCCGCGCGTCGTACACGATCATCCCCGGCCGCAAGCGATCCGCCACTTCCCGCAGCGTGTCGCGCTCCGCGGTGGCTTGGTCCAAACGGTTCTGGATTTGGAGCGCGCGTTTGAGATGAGGAAACAGGGATTGGAGGACGCGGGCCTCTCGATCCTCGTAAGGGCGGTGCTGGGACCAGGGCGGATGGACACCGATCAGGAACATCCGATTTCCCTCGACGAGGGGGGAAAGCCGCCCGCGGTGTGAAACAGTCCCAGCGGTTTCATCCAACTCTGATAGAACTCGTTCCGCAGGAGAGCCTGGTCGATGACGTGACGGTGGCTGGCGTAGGCGACGCCAACCTTAAAGGAGCCGGGATTCGGAGTCCATAATCCGAGAAACCCTTGGCGGAATTCCCACCAAAGCCAGCGGCCGAGTCTCTCCGCTGACAAGGTTGATTTCCGCGATGTTACCGGTGTGGCTCTGGGTGAGCTGGACAAGATCCTGCAGCACGGCAGACCAGTGCGACGGATCGAGGGCGTCGTCGTAAATCTCGCCAATGAGACCGGTCAACTGCTTCTCCCGAGCCATGGCTCACCTCCGTGAGCCGGTGTAGAGCCGCTGGGAGGTAGGAATGATGACAGGGCGATGGTGTAGCGCCAGCTTCGAGACAAGGCTACTTTCTCGAAAGTAGGGGGAGGCGGTTCGGACGCCAGCGTGGCTGCGGTGACCGTCAGTTCGAAGCGTCCTTTGTAGATGATGCCAAAGAGGGTTCCCCCGTTGAGAACATCCACACCGCCGAGCGTGACGCGGTTGATGACACCCCGGAGTTGGCGAGTGGAGCCAAGAACAGTCTTTAAATCCGTCCAAGTCGAGGATAGCGGGTCCTTTACAAAGGCTTGCGGCCGGCGACGAGACGGGCCACAAAGGGAAAGACGAGGCGATCGCCACGTCGGTACCGATTCGCGCCTTGGAGGATGAGACGTTTGACTTCCTGTGTTTGATTAATTGAGAGTTTTGCCATCAGGTTTTGAACTGGCGCTGCAATCTCCAGCAGGTTGGTGTAGTACTCCTCGGGGGAGGCATAGGACCATTCTGCGGCAAATTCCGACTCGCTCACGTCGCATAACCCGGCCTGAGTCAGCATGCTGCTCAAGTCACCAGGGTTCGCCAACCGAAAGATACCTGGCGCGGTCGGGTCCGGCGGCGGGAGCTCGATAACGCTTCTGATAGCGTTTACGGACAAACTGATCGACGGATTCTTGTCCGGGTCAGACCAGACGGCGGCGGCAACCCAGCCGCCGGGCTTGAGCACCCTTGCGATCTCGGCCGCCGCTTGAGGAACGTCCGGCAGAAACATCAGGCAGAAGCGGCTGGTTACCGCATCGAACGAAGCGGCGCCAAACGGCAGTGTCGTCGCGTCACCGGTGCGAAATGAGATGTTAGTCAAGCCGAGCCGGGCGGCTTTGCGCTCCGCGGCTGCCAGCATCTGCTCCGCCAGATCGATCCCGACCACGCGACCCTGAGAGCCGACGACCTGCGCGGCCAGCAGCGCGGGATAGCCAGTGCCCGAACCTAGATCCAGCACGTGATGGCCAGGGCGCAGTCGGGCGTCGCCGACCAGGCGGTGGTTCAAGCAGGCCATGCTGCGATCGAAGAACTCGTCCCACTTTTCCCATCCGGCCGCGACACGGTTCCAATCCTGCCGTTGAATCTCGATGACTTCTTGCGCTGTCTGTTGGGGCATGGCATCTCCTGCTACCAATGACCAGTGACGGTTGACGCCTGTCGCGATACGCGTCGTTCACTTCAAGCTCTGCAATGTCTCGCGCAGCTCTTTGACTTCCGAGGCGAACAGATCCAAGTGTTGTTCACGCTGTGGTTGATCGTCTTTGAACTTCCAGGCGCGCTTGAAAATCGCCCACAACTCCTTGCTGTGCGTCACGGCGAGAGCATAGGTTGGTTGCTCGCGCACGGCCTTCTCCACGCAACAGAGGGTGTTATCGAACGCATGAAGTTGATTGTGGAGATCGTTCAGCGCCTGATCGGATCCTCTGCCGCTTCTGGCGGCCTTCGCGCTGGCTTCCAACTCGTCGTGAGGTTGATCAACGTTTCGACGTGCGTGGCCCCTTTCGCCTTCTCCGCAAAGTCTTGAGCGTGCGGATAGAACACATAGCTGCAGCCGGTGAGCGCAAGCATTCAACGCCAGAATACCGAAGATACGACGCATGCCCGCCTCCCATGAATAGGGCCTCTGTCAACAGGGAACACAAGGCCCTGACTAATAATATGATGGACCGTTAACCTCCCATGCGGGCTCGGGTCGCCCAACCTTCCGGTTCAAAGACAGCCGCCCAATCTCCAGAAC
>DATLZU010000017.1:0-26772 GCA_035573855.1 Nitrospiraceae bacterium | reverse complement strand
GGAGTCATAGCGGTACTGGTCGTGGTAGACCCGCTCCCAGGACCGATCGGGATAGTCGCCCAGGGGGTTGCCGACCTCGATGACCGGCTGCAGGGCCGTCAAGGCCAGGACCTTGTCAGCCAGGGCCACCGCGGCGACCGTTCCCGCCGAGACTTTAAGAAATTGCCGTCGTGAAAACTGCATAGCGTGTCCCTCCTGCTTTATGACTTGTTACCAACCCAAATAACCGGTTCCGCCTTCTTCTGCGGAAAATGTCTTTCTCACCCCCTTTCTTTTCCTGATTCTCGTGAAATTTCAGTATTTTCTTGGAAGAAACTTTACGACCGTTACCAATACGCCACACATCTGATGACCAAGGCGTGTGTTGCTAGCTCGCAATATTCAAGCCAGTGAGAAATCATCGCGCCATAATCGCTTAACCTACTGAAAAAACATAGAGATATTGTGGTTAGTGTGAAAATTCAGAGGAACCGAATTTCTGTGGATGTGAAGAAGTCGTAGCGATTGAAAAGATGTGTCAATTTCTACAGAGTGGTTAAAGGCACAACAAATCAAGTGCTTATGGAGTCTTTTATGATGTTACACAGAAGTAACGCTGATGGGATGCGTAACAAGATGAGAAATTTTTTAATCAACGATCGAAAACGCTTCTGAGAAGAATTGATTTGGGTCCAGGCATCGCATTATTTGGAAAAAAATTAGAGGAATGAGTACCTGGCAGGGGCTAGGCTGAATTCATCTGAGCGTGCAGGCCCATTTTTCGACCAGTCTTTATGCTATGCAGCGGATCAGAGTTCAGCCTCCGTCCCTCCTACAGTAAACTCCGCACCGTGTGGAGCTTGACAGGCATGAATGGCCTCTTTAGAATTTCTTTCCCTTTGCCGGAGCGGGAATAGCTCAGTGGTAGAGCATCGCCTTGCCAAGGCGAGGGTCGCGGGTTCAAATCCCGTTTCCCGCTCCAAAGTCAGCCCTCCCCGAGGACTGTTTTCCCAGGGATCTCCCCGGCATCGCTCTCTTCACCGGGATGTCTGCTGTAACCCGGCTGATCAAGAAGCGCTGCAAAATCGGTCGATTTAAGCGAGCCAATCTTCCTTCGCACCGCGCAAGTACAGGCACGAAACGACAGAGAGCTGTTTCACCGATGAAGGGTTCTCGTGGGGGTCACGCCGGGTTCTGTTAAGCGTTCTCGGAAGATCGCAGTACGGTGCGAAGCTGTGCAAGAAGCTGGTCGGCCCGAGCAAGCTCTTCAGGGGTGAGGGGGGTCTTCCCGAACCGTGCGCGGCAGTAAAACTGGGTCAACGTTTCGACCAATAAGCCGGCGTCATGTCTCTGTTGGCGGACACGTTGCGCGAACTCGATCGGAGCGATGCTCGTCGGTTTTACCAGTCCGTGGGTGCCAAGAAGATCGACCATTCGCTTGTAAAGCTGAATGGCCACACGCTGCTCGTCAGGGAGTTCTGCGCCGTTGCCGTGCCTCGATGGGATCGTCTGCCGAATCACTAGCACGAAGAAGGCGCCGCCCAGCGTCACCAGTGCGAGCATCGTTGCGAGTTGACCGAGGTCGGCCTGCCGTACAAGACGGCCGAGTCGAGTCATGGCGTTCGACAGCGGGTTCAACCAACCCGTGAGCGAGAGAGAAATCTTTGCTCGAAAAGAATCGCTGCTTTCCCGGATGCCCTGGACCACCGCGAGTTGATCGCTGGCGCTGTACTGCACGATCAGCCGATCCCATCGCAGTCGCATCGAGTCCATCATTCTCACGATCGCATGCCACCAGGGATCCGGAGCGCTTTCTCCGATCGTGGGGGTCGGGTCCGCGGTAATCCATCCGGAATGAGGGAAGAACACTTCCACCCATGCATGGGCGTCTTTCTGGCGCACCGTATAGTAATTGCCGAAACCGTTCCACTCGGTGGCCAGAAAGCCCGTGACCAATCGGGCCGGAACGCCGACCGCTCTCAGCAACACCACCATCGCTGTCGCATAGTGTTCGCAGTATCCCGTCTTACGCCTAAAAAGGAAGTCCTCCAACGGCTTCGCGGAGAGCGGTGAGCCGACATCCAGACTATATCGGTACTGTTCCAGAAGGTGGCGTTTGATCGCGATCATCTTTTTATAAGGGGTCTCGGCCTGTTCGGTCACGTGCGCGGCCAGTTCGGTCACCTGAGAGCCGATCGGCGGGAGTTGGAGAAAGTGAGTCCGAATAAAATCAGGATAGACGAAAGACCTTGCCGCCTTATCTTCGTCCGTCAACCGGTTGTCACGAGAGACCACGGTGTATTCGACTCTGGTTGGGGGTGGGGACGGCAGGTACAGGGCGCCCATGACATCCCCTTGGACAGTCAAGAATTCGCCGGTAATGAAATCGGGGAACGGGACGGTGAACAGCACCGCAGCGTCCAGCGGTTCGAGCAGGATGTTTTGCTGGAGCCCTTCCCTCTGCGAGCCATGCTTGGTTGACCGACCGAGCGAGCCGGGTACGCGAAATGTGCCCGGGGTGTTCTCGTGAAGAATACGGCGATGGGCGAAACTATTACTCCACGAACGGCCGTTGTAGCGATCGTAGGCAACTCCCCGAAGATATAACCGGTCCGTAGCCGGTCTCGATCGATCTGCCAACTCCACCCGCATGACGACACTGGTGTCCTGTTTGATCGAACCGAACACGCCGAGGTCCACCCTCTCGGAAAAGCCGGAAGTTTTCAACCCGTCGGTGCGGCCCTTGTGAAAGAATCCGGCCCCAATCCGTGGAATGGCGAAAAAAATGGCTAACGTGAGGCAGAACGCGCTCATGGCGATGGCATTTGTGGTCCAGAAAAATCGCGGGGTGATACGGCCCCCCGCGCGCAACGACTCGGCGATTCCGATCCGATGAGGCGTGGCGGAGCCTGCCTCTTCGGTTTCCTTGGTCAGGTGATACAGCAGCAATGTCCAGACGGCTGTGAGAAGATAAGCGAAAAAGACCGTGGCGTACCACACTTCCGTGGTGAGTGCTGCGGAGGCGAGAATAGCCATCAAACTAATGGCGTACAGGTGTAGGAAATCGCGGCGTTGGTGCAGGTTGAACAATTTGTTGACCAGGAGGGCGATCAGAAAGTGGACCCCGGCGGGCAGAAGGTCCTGGGAAATCCACAGCAGATCGATCCAAAAGCCCGCGAAGGCCAGGACCAAAAGCGTGTTCCATGTGGCGGAGGAAAAGTTGATGAACGAGCCACCCCATTCCTCCGGGCACCAACCGAGTTGGAACAGTCGGGCGACCAACGCGATGCCGCCAAGAGCGAGGATCCAGACAGACAATCCCGTCGCTAGGGTCAAGCCGCAAAACGCGGCGGCCGCAAGCAGGACAGAGCTAAGCCGGAATGCCTGATCGAGCTTCATGGCCCATGTCCTGATATTCGGTCATGTCGACCCAACGCGTCACATGTCGACACGCGTGAATGATCCCCTGGTCCGGCCAGGGCAAGATCGCGATCGAGCAGTCGGTGAGCTCGCTGATAGCGAGCACTTGATTGAACGTGTCTCGGACCGGCTCGGCTACCGCGGGCTCCACCATCCCGCACAAGGCCAGCGCGTGCAGGATCGAGTAAAGCTGATGTTCCCCTGAAGCCGGAGGAATCTCTCGGTCTCCGATGAGTGCCTGCAGTGCGAATCCGCGATCGTGAAAAAACACGGCAAGAGAAGCTGCTAAGATGACGGCCTGCTCGAAGCTCTCATGCTGCCGTTGCGGTGCAACGGTCGACAGCGCAAGCGTGATGCGGCGTTGGTCTTCTGCTTCCGTCTCGCGAACGATCAGCTTGGACGTGCGAGCCGTGGTCATCCAATGGATCGCGCGCGAATCATCGCCCGGCTGATACAGTCGGAGATTGTACAGATCGACCCCTTGCCCGCGGCGGGGTATCGCCAGTTCATGTCCCTCCGCGACCAACTCCCGGACTAGGTGCTCGGGGACCGGTTTGATTTCCGGGCACACGATGACGGTCGTTTCGAGGGGAACGAAGGCGCTTTTCAAAAACAAGCCAAAGGGGAACGGCGTCATCACCTTGAGTCCTTCGACCCGATGCAGCCCTCGGCGCGTGACCACCAGCGGATAGGAGAGGTGAACGGATGATCGCGGGCCCAGGTGCGGGATGTGAACCCCCCGTTCGATGACAGCGCCGTCCACCACGTCCGCGATGCGGAGAGAAAAACTGGGCAACCACGGCTTGCGATTGACCACCGACAGTTCCGCGGTGGCCGGTTGCTTGGCGATGAGGTAATCGGGCACTCGCCGCCTGAACTCGAGCCGTCTGAGGCACTGTTCCGATAGGATGCCCGAGATCACAATCAAGCTGAGCATCATCGCAAGCAGCAAATAGAAAAGGTTGTTGCCGGTGTTGATGGCGGCCACACCGACCGCCAAAGTGAACAGTACGAAGCGGGTTCCCTCGCCCGTCAGCCGGACCGAGCGGTGAGAGAAGAATTGGCGCAAGAACCTCCTGAACTGAGAATGGCCGGCTGAGGGCAGACTGTTTTCAGAGGAAGGCATCTCTGAACTTGGAACTTGGCCGACGTGGAAGCGCACGTGGCCCTTATAAGGGAACGGGAACGGTCTCCAAGATATCAAGAATCACTTGCTCTGCCCGGTCGACACCCTTGCCCCTAATGGCGTGCCCGTGCTTCAGCATAACCCGATGGGACAACACGATGGGGGCCATCTCTTTAATGTCGTCTGGTACACAGTAGTCGCGGTTACGGACCAAGGCCAGCGCCTTGGCGGCCTTACAGAGAGCCATCGCACCTCGGGTGCTGACGCCCAGGGCCAATACTTCGGTGCGGCGCGTAGCCAAGACGATTGCGAGGAGATATTCCATCAGGCTTTCATCAAGTCGGACCTTTTCCACGCGGCTCTGGAGAGCTAGGACCTCCGCCCCGGTCATTACCGGTTGCAAGTCTTCAGCGGGATGCAGCGAGTGAGGACGGTCGAGGACTTTTTTCTCCTCCTCCGGAGACGGATACCCGATCCGGATGCGCATGAGAAACCGATCAAGTTGGGACTCGGGAAGAGGAAAGGTACCGTGGTATTCAGAAGGATTTTGGGTGGCGATCACCATAAACGGCTGACGCAACGGATAGGTCTGGCTATCCACCGAGACTTGGGCCTCGCTCATCGCTTCTAGCAGACTGCTTTGCGTCTTGGGCGTTGTGCGGTTGATCTCGTCTGCCAAGACAATATTGGCGAAAATAGGCCCGGGCATGAACTCAAAGGCCTGTTTCTGCCGGTTGAACATCGAGATGCCGAGAATGTCCGACGGCAACAAGTCGCTGGTGAACTGGATCCGCTTGAACGAACAGTCGATTGAGCGGGCTAAACTATGCGCGAGAGTGGTTTTCCCTACTCCCGGGACATCTTCGATGAGCAAGTGCCCTCTCGCCAAAAGACACACCACCGCCCTTTCTATCACCTGGGGTTTGCCCTTGATCACGCGCTCGACGTTGTCTTGGATGGAACGGATCGCCTTTGTCGCGTCCACGGTCGGGGTCTATCGGTGAAAATGGGCCAAGCGCAAGGATCGGCGGGACACTGGCGAAGTCTAGCAAAGGGTCTGGAGAGCGTCAATTTTCCGTCGATATTGCGCGGTCGTCGCGACGTTCCTCGGCAGTCGGTTCGTCGCGCTCCGCGGGCGCAGAGTGATGGTCTTCGACAGTCTCAGGGACAAGGATCATGAACCAGGGAGGCGCTTCTTGAGTCATGCGGTGAAAGAGTCGCGCCGTGCTGCTGGCCGGGATGCCTGGAAAGACGGCGCCGCGTCTGACCTCAACGTACCTGAATCGAAACGCTGGTCCGTGTTCGCGGGTCCCGGCGAGAACGCGCGGGATGTCGGTCCGGAGATTCGTCACGTCGTTCAGTACCGCCGAGCCGCCGACCGGCAGTTCCTCCAAACGACGATAGACGGGACCGAAAAGATCCGCCAGCAGAGTCGGTGTCAGGATCTGCTCGACTGGCCGAACGACTGGATCGGCGACAAGCTGGGACAAAAGTTCCCAGAAAACCTGTGTATCCACCGCGCCTAGGACCGCGAGCAGCCCGTGGCGAGCCACAAGGTTCAGTAAGGCGAGCGGCCCACGGATGTCGAATTTCCAGGGAGGGAACAACAACGTCCGACCTTCGTGCCGGACTTCCAGCGCAGTTTCTCCGTCAACTTCGACCATCCGGAACGTTCCCTTGGTCCGTCGCAGGTCCGCCTCGATCACTGCACGCGACAACCTGGTCGGTTCATAGGCGAAGGTTGGGGTCGCCGGCGCCCAACACGTCACCACGGTGTAGCGGGAGGCGATCTCCCCCGTCTGTTCCAGAGGTTCGAGGGCGAACATGTCCTGACCGCCGAAAAAGCTGAACTGGATCAGATCTAGATGTTTCAGCCGTTCAAGCCGATCTTGACGGGCATGCAGCGGGCCTCCCAGTTTGGAGCCGGGCTGGAGGCGGTCCAGGCAATGGAGAACGAGCGGCTTCTTTGTTTTTCGAAAGTGCGGGAGATAGTGATCGACCAGTTCCTCCGCGAAGGACAAATCGCCGGCTCCCAGGTCGAGGAGCGAGGCTACATCGGCTTCGAGCAACAGATCGAACGGGTTGCGGTGGGTACGCACCAGATGTTCGACTTGAAGGGGTGTCCAGATTGAGACCGGCAAAACGGATCGAGCTGCATCCATTCCGCCGAAGAGAAGACTGAGGGCTCGGATCGCCTTGGTCGGGGGCAGCCCGGTGAGATTTTTCAACCGCTCTCCGGGCAGGTCTTGGATCCGGTCGGCATGGCCTGAGCGAATGGCCGACAGGAGAGCCGCTTTCATATCCTCCGCCAGGGAAGCCTCCCGAAGCGCGACGCTCAACCGATTCAACGTCTGGCGCACATGCGCAGGCTCGACGAGACGGCGGGAAGCCCGCCATCGTTCTTCATCGGTGTTCCGGACGCGTTCGAGCCGGATGCGCAAATCGGCAAGCGACTGGGGATCGACACCCATAATGATAACGGCGGGCGAGCGGCGACCTTCTCGATTGTTTGCACCGCCGGAGCATAACGGCCGCGCTTCTTTTCCGTCAAGGCTCGCCTCCTTGCCGTGGGGCCGTGCGTATGCTAGGTAAGACCGCGATGACCGTCCAGCCTTTCTGCATGAGATGCCACCCGTTCGTCCGATGGTTGTGGCTCGGTGCGATCTTCTCCATCGCGGTTGCCCAACCCGTCCCTGCGAACAGCGCTGCAGAGTTTCCGCCATCTTCCTCGTTGCCAGCCGACAAAACGGGATCGTTTCGCGAGTGGCAACTGCTAGAAGCTCGGACCGGACGCGCGGTCTCGTTGGAGGAGTGGTTCGATTCCCTCGCTTCCTGGGACGTGATCTATCTCGGGGAAGAACACCACAATCGGTTTCATGTTGAGGCGGCTCTTCGGGTCTTGGAGGCGCTGATCGCCAAAGGACGGAAACCCGTTCTGGCCATCGAGATGTTCGGCTGGGACGGCCAGGCCGGCCTGGATCGGTATCTTGCAGAGTCGAACATGACCAAATCGGAATTTCTGGAGGCGGTCCGCTGGCGCCAAAACTGGGGTGGCGCGTACGAGGATTACGAACCTTTGATCACATTCGCCCGGGAGCATCAGCTGCCTGTGCGCGCGCTGAACCCCCCGCGCTCACTCGTCCGCCAGGTGGCGAAGCACGGATTGGCGGGGGTCCGGACCGATCCGGAGATGGCAAGATGGGGGATGGCGCAGGAAGAAATCGTCGACGATGCAGCGTATCGGGAGAAGATCGTGCGACAACTTCGGCTTTGTCATGAAGGCGGATCCGACGCGGCCTATCAAGGCATGTACGAGGCGTCCATGTTCCGCGACGAAGCCATGGCCAAAACCATCGTTGAAGCTCTGCGGACGTTTCGCATCGGCCCGGGTTCTCCGATGGGGCCGATCCTCAGTTATACCGGCGGCGGCCACATCCAGTATCAGTTGCCGGTGCCGAAACGAGTCATGCGGCGGGTCTCCGAAGGGGTTCGACAACTGACCGTGTATCTCAGTTCTTTTCACGCCGATCACCGGGATGAAATTCAGGAGCTGCTCAAAGACGGCATTGCGGACTATATCTGGTTGACTCCCATGGGGTTGCAAGGCCCACCTCGCCGATGCCGTTGAGATGAGAGGGTGAGCGCGGCGAGACGAGATCGAGGTTGAGAGGAGGACATCATGCCGGATCCAATCGTGATTGCCCAGCGCGGGCCCTATATCGTGGATGTGGGGCCTGGCATGGTCTATTGGTGTCGCTGCGGCCGATCGAAAACCCAACCGTATTGCGACGGCTCCCATACGGGGACCGATTTCTCACCGCTGGAAGTGACCTTTGCAGAGAGAAAGCAAGTGGCCTTTTGCGGTTGTAAACACACCAAGACCCCGCCGTTCTGTGATGGAACGCACTCCCGCTTACCGCTGATCGAGAAGGGCGAGAGCCGGGAGCGCTAAAGGGCGCCGCTTGCCGCTCGCGAACCATATGGCGTTGCTCGACGACGACCAACACGGACAAACCCCATCTCGGACCCTTCGCTTGTAGAACGGCTATGCCGCCGCCTGCCGGCATCTTCGGCGCGTCGATCCGGTCATGCGCGAGATCATTTCGCGTGTTGGCCCATGCAGGCTGATGCCGCGCCGGGACTACTTCGCGACCCTTTGCGATTCGATCATCTCCAACAACTTTCCCCTGAGGCAACGGAAACCATCTTCGATCGCTTTCTCGCGCTCTATCCCACCAGACGGCCGACGCCGCTGTCCGTCGCGAGGACTCCAATGTCCGTCCTCCAGACCGCTGGCTTGTCCAGGCAAAAGGCCGGGTACTTGAAAAATTTGGCCGCTGGCTTCCGAGATGGACGGATCACGCCGAGGCGACTCGCGCGGCAGTCCAACGAGGAAATCATCGCCTCACTCGTCTCGATCCGCGGAATCGGTCGATGGACGACTGAAATGTTTCTGATGTTTGCGCTCAACCGCTTGGATGTCCTGCCGGTGGACGACTTAGGCATCCGCAAAGCGTCCAACGACGCTACGGATTGCAAAGCCTGCCTGTGCCGACTAGACTTCGGAAAATCGGGCAAATCTGGCATCCCTATGAGACCACTGCCCGCTGGTATCTATAAATCTATGGAAGAACCTACGGTCCTGAAAAACCGGGGAGAGGTTGCGGTTATACGAGGCAGAAAGCGGCGAAGGTCCGTTGCGGCGAAGAGACTGCCAATTTCGTTGGGGAGCCCCCCCAATTGGCTAGTGGTATGGGGAAAGAACTTCGGTCATCATGAAACGCAATTTGTCGCTCAGGCTCCGCGGGTAGGGCAGGAACACATTGGAGAAACGCGGCGTCGGTCAGCAAAAAGGACGGATCGTTATGCGCAACCGCATTCCCTGTACCGCCGACCGCCTCAGCCTGCTCGATCCGCCCATGATTCAATCGGTTGTTGAGAGCACCGCCTTCCAGATCGGGCATCAATATGTCTCCGAGAACCGCGTCCGGATCGTCGAAGCCGATGAATCGCAAATTTCTTCCGCTGTCATCGGCAATTCAGGCCTTTATGAGCAAACGATCAAACTGAAGGATGGGCATCTGCTGACGAAATGTACCTGCACCCTGGTTGAAGAGCCCATGTGCCGGCATTGCGTCGCCGTGCTACTGGAGTATCACCGCTGGTCGCAACCTCGCACGGCTGCCAAGAGGCCCCGCGAGACACGTCCCCGCGAGACCCCCTACCCTGAAAGACCCCCCTCCGGCTCCGTGCCCGATATCAAACTCAGCGAGATCATGATCTTCATGGAATGGTTGCAGCCGGCGGTGCGGGCTCTGGAAAAAGGACAGGCGCTTCCTGAAGCGCCGACACTTGAAGCCGGCGAAGTTGCTTCCTGGATTCAGGCTATCAGGAACTTGGAAGACCGTCGACGGGAGAGCGAAGCGGTGCAATTGGCACTGGAAGCCGACATGCGGGACCGGGAGGCCTATGTCGGCCATCTTACCCATCAGCTCCAAATCTCGCTCGACGAGACCAAGTCCGCGCAGGCCGCTCGCAGGGAACTGCAGGAAGAATTGGCTTCTTACAAGACCATGCTCGCCCGAACGTTGGAGATCTCCAAAGAAATAGGACGCTTCGACGGGCAGATGAAAACCCTCGCCGGCGAACTCATGGAGAAAGGTTCACGGCTGGAAGCCTTGGCCGTCTCCTTCCAAGAGTTAGCGGCAGCGCTCAGAACTCTGGGAGGTCCGCCAGTCGGGTGATTTGTTCCAAGTCACAAGTCATTGTGAACGCTGGGAGAAGTTCTCGCTTTTCTCCCTCTGTGCATCTTCCCCTTGCGTCTACCCATGGGATTTCAGTACAATCGGCCCCGTTTTGTCCGGCTATTTCCGAACCACCCCGGGAGGTCACTTATGAACAATCTGATCAGCAGAGTTCTGATTGTCAGTGCGGTCATGGCCAGCAATGTCTCCTTGGCCCTCGCCAATGAGCCGAAGGGCGGGGCACCGGATTACAGTGGCATCTCCTATATGTATTACACACTCATCGCACTCGTATTGGGATACGGCGTCTACGATACGTTCTTCAAGAAATCCTGATCACGGTTCAGCGAACGGGTGATGAGCAAAAGGCCTCCGCGCCGTCGGGCGTGGGGGCTTTTTTGTTGTGCGACCGAAGTCATCGAGCCGGTCTCGGCTTCAGGAGGAGAGGCTCAATCGCCTGGAACACGTGCTCGGCGACCAGGCGATACCCCTCGCCTGTCGGATGGATGCCGTCGGCCTGGTTGAGAGTTGCGTCCGTCGCGACCCCTTCCAAGAAGAAGGGAATCAAGGTCAACCCGTAGGTTGTGGCCAGTTTCGGATAGATCGCTTCGAAACGCGCCGTATAGTCGGCTCCATAGTTCGGCGGCAATTTCATGCCCGCCAGCACGACGGGGACCTTTTCCGCTAGCAGGCGTCTTATGATCTGCTCCAGGTTCGACTGCGTCTCATCCACGTTCAACCCGCGCAATCCGTCATTGCCGCCCAATTCAAGGATCACGAGACTGGGTCTGCTGTTCAAAATCCAGGAGACGCGACGGAGCCCTCCCGCAGTCGTTTCTCCGCTCACCCCCGCGTTGATGACGCGATACCGGTAGCCGGCCGCATCGAGCCGCCGTTGCAAGTGGGAAGGATAGGAGTCCTCGGGTGCCACACCGAGGCCAGCAGTGAGACTGTCTCCAAACGCCACAATGCGAGGCCGGTCATCCGCGCTCGGATGGCGGGCATGTCCCGGCTGATCGGCACCGGCCGTTTCAGACTGTTCGGGCAACCTGTCGCGAGCGAGGCTGGACGGAGAATCCGGAGAAACCGAAGGCGGCTCCGGCCTCTGGTCGCAGCTGAACAACACGACGCCGGCGAGCAGATAGCCCAATGCGGCGACAACATGGTGCTGAAGAAAGCGGAGACCTGCGGAGCGGCACATCGTCATACAGTATAATAGATTCGTGCCGAAACCAGTGCCACGTCATCGGAGACGAAAGCGCCAGGAATGATCTCGATCAGTCGCCTCACCATGCGGCTCTCCGCCGGAGGCCGCTCAGTAACCATCCTCGACGACATCACCCTTGACATTCCAGACAAGCAACGGGTCGCAATTATCGGGCCGTCTGGCAGCGGGAAGTCCACCTTGCTGGGACTGATCGCCGGGTTGGACCGGCCGACGGCTGGCTCGATCCGCCTCGATGGTCGGGAGATCACCTCGATGTCGGAGCGCGCGATGGCTCGCTTCCGGCGCGAAAAGATCGGGTACATCTTTCAGTCCTTTCATCTAATCCCAACCTTAACGGCGCTGGAAAACGTTGCGGTGCCCCTCGAGTTGAACGGAGACGCCCAGGCGAAGAAGCGGGCCGCGGAATTGCTGGCGGCCGTCGGGCTGGAAGAGCGTCAGTCTCATTATCCGGCGCAACTGTCCGGCGGCGAGCAGCAGCGGGTAGCGGTGGCGAGAGCCTTCGCCTGCCGACCGCCCATCCTGCTCGCCGATGAACCCACCGGCAACCTCGACTCGGCGGCGGGCCAGCAGGTTATCGATCTGTTGTTAGGGTTGCACCGAGACCACGGTGCCACTCTTGTCTTTGTCACCCACGATCCGATGCTCGCGTCCTACATGGAGCGCATTGTCGGCCTGCGCGATGGCCGAATCGAGTCCGATCGTCTCATCGCCCCGTCGGGAGGAACAGTGGAGAGGGAGTCGTGACCTCCTTCGCGGTGAAGATGGCCTGGCGCGAGACGCGGGCCGCCTGGCGGCATTTTTTCTATTTCTTCGTCTGCATCGCGCTCGGTGTGAGCGCCCTAGTCAGTGTGGGGCTGTTCGCCGCGAACGTCGAGCGGGCCGTTACGCGCGAGGCCCGAGGGCTGCTCGGCGGCGATCTGGAAGTGCGGACGTCGAGGCCCATGAGCGAAGCCGGGGAGCGGGTCCTTCGCTCGCTTGCGTCGCGCGGCATCCTCATGACCCATGTGAGCGAATTGGTCGCAATGGCGGCGGCGGTGAACGACGGCCAGGCCCGATCCGGCCCAACGACGCAACTCGTCGAGTTGAAGGCCGTGGAACCTGGCTATCCGCTCTACGGAACAGTGAAGGCGGACCCGGATCGACCGCTGTCGAGCCTGCTCATGTCGATCAGGACCGGCTGCGCGGCGCCGTTTTGTTATGGGGCCCTCGTGCAGGAATCGTTGCTGATCCGAATGGGCCTCTCGGTTGGAGACCATCTGAAGATCGGACAGGCGACGTTCCTCGTCGCCGGAGTGATTCGGAAGGAACCGGATCGGATAGTCAACGCCTTCAGTCTTGGCCCCCGTGTGATGATCTCGCGCGAAGGGTTGGCGGCGGCGGAACTGGTCAAACCGGGAAGCCGCGTCCGCGAACGCTATTTGCTGAAGGTGCCGCCCGAGATGCCAATCCCGCCTCTGCTCGACGAGTTGCGGGGACGGCTGGCGGGAGAAATGGTTAGGGTGTCCAGCTACCGCGAGGCGCAGCCGCAGCTCAAGCAATTCTTGGAACAACTCGCCCGGTATCTGGGCTTGGTCGGGTTGACCGCTCTGTTCGTGGGTGGGATCAGCGTCGCCACGTCCGTGCAAGCGTTTCTCCGGGAAAAACTGCAAACGATTGCGATTCTGAAAACGTTAGGCGCCGACTCCGCCACCGTGGTGAAGACCTACCTCGGGCAGGCCGCGTTTCTGGGCGTATTGGGGAGCGTGACTGGCGCGGGACTGGGTGTTGCGCTCCAAGATCTGCTTCCAGATTTCATCGCCGGACTGTTCGCCACCAACGTGCTGGAGCAGATCGCGTTTTCGTCCGAGCTTTCGAGGTCCTCCTGGCTGCCGCTCTTCAACGGGATGAGTCTGGGGCTCCTGACGACGGTATTGTTCAGCGTTTGGCCGCTGCTCGGCATCCGCGAGATCCGGCCCGCGCTGATTCTCCGGCGCGAGGTCGCAGGGTCCGAAGGCGCTCCACTCGCTGGTGCGGCGCACCAGTGGAAACACTGGCGATGGAGAGTCGGTGCGGACGATCCAGTGCGAGCGATCACCGCGATCTCCATCGCAGCCGGGCTGGCCGGGCTCTCCATGTGGCAGGCCGGCTCGTGGAAGGTCGGACTGGTATTTTTGGGCGCGTTGGTTTTGGCGATTGTCCTGTTGTCGCTGGCGGCTGCGGCGCTGGTCCATGCGATCCGTTGGGTGCCGACGCCTCGATCTCTCGCAGTGCGCTACGGCATCGGCAATCTCTATCGGCCCGGTTCCCATGCGACCGGTATCGTGGTTTCGGTCGGCATCGGCGTGATGGTCATCATGGCGGTCGGGCTGTTGGAGCGTTCGCTGATCCGACAACTCGGAGAGAATCGGCCGGAGGACGCCCCGACGTTCTTTTTCATCGACATTCAGCCTGACCAGGCTGACGGATTCGTCCGATTGCTGCATGAACGAACCGGTGACCTCAACCCGCAGCTCACGCCGCTGGTGCGCTCCCGCTTGGCTGCGATCAACGGACGACCGGTAAAGATCGAGGAAGGCGGCGAGGAGGAGCGGGACAAGCCCCGGGACAAGCGCAAGAGTTGGTACTTCACCCGCGAATACGTGCTCACGTTTCTGGATCAATTACCTAAAGACAACGAGGTCGTCAAAGGCAAGTGGTGGAAACCGGGCCAAGTGTCCAGCAAAACGCTGGTGTCGGTGGAGGAAGAAGCGGCGCGGAACCTCGGGCTGGATGTGGGCTCGGTCGTGGAGTTTGAGATTCAGGGGGCAACGGTCTCGGCGGAGGTGAGCAGCATTCGGAAAGTCGATTGGGGAAACTTCTCGACCAATTTCTACATGATCCTGTCACCTGGCTCGCTCGAGGGAGTGCCGGTTACCTACGTCGCCACGGCCCGCGTGCCGCCACAAGACGAAATCCCGTTGCAGCAGGCCGTGGTGGCCGCCTTTCCCAATGTCACAGCTATCAATATCGGCGACGTGCTGGACAGTTTCGCCCGTCTCCTGGATCGTCTTTCCCTGGCCATCCGGGCCGTGGCGGCGTTTTGCATCCTGGCCGGCGCGCTGGTGATGGCAGCGGCGCTGGCAGCGACCCGGTATCGGCGCCTGTATGAGTCAGTCATCCTCAAAGCCCTGGGAGCGACACGCGGTCTCATTGCCCGGTCGTTCGCGACGGAGTATGCGCTTCTCGGTGCGATCGCGGGCGTGATCGGCATCGCCTTGGCCAGCGCGCTTTCGTGGGCCGTGCTGTATTTCATCCTAGACCTACCGTGGTCTTTCCAGCCTGGTGTCCTGACGGTCGGCTTCCTCTTGACCGTCGCCCTCAACGTGACGGTCGGTTTCCTCGCAACCTTCCGCATCCTCGGCCGGCGCCCACTGGCCGTGCTGAGACAGGAGTAATACGGAAGATCGGTGGATGGGCGCCCGCAGTGACAGATCAGCGCTGGCGCTCGTCGAGGCGGGAGCCAGAAAGCTGGGGTTCGAGCAACTGCCTCAGGCGGCGCTCTTCGTCCCGATAGACCGTCACAAAGCGGAGTCCAATCGCGTTTCCCGCCCGCAAGCGCATGACCGCGCCATCAATGGTGATCGGCAGGTTATACGGCGACGGCTGGAACTCGAGCCGCAGGCTCACCCCTTTGGGAATCGGGGTGGCGCTCCGAATGCAACAACCCCTAATGGACAGGTTGGTGATCGTGCCTGGGTACCTCAGGCTTTTCGATGAGCGCATGAAACTCGATTGGAACCCGACCGGATACTGGACAGCCACTCGCTCGTAGCTCCGCCGGGGTTTGGGCTGGGCCGGCCGAGAAATGATCGGAAGCAATACGTACAGAGTTGGCAGCGGATAGGGGTAGATGGTGACGGTTCCGAGCCGTCGATCCAGGAGAGTCCGCCGAGGGGCCAACCGGATTTTCGAAGTCCCGCACCGGGGACCGCTTGGCCAGCATACAGGGTGGCTTCTTGACAGGGTGCAGCCTGAATGGAGCAAGGTATGACAACGACAGACCCCGACGTTACAGGAACTCGACAGTCCCACGCAAGCCCCACTCAAGGATGGATACTGACGCTTTGACGGGGCAGGAAACTCGACGGCACGGCTTCCGGATGTCTCCGGGTCAGGGCATATCGTTATCCAGTCTCAGTTGGGAACAATGCGGAAGAGTCCGCCCTGAATGGTCATGACATACAGCTCACTTGCCGTGTCTTTCCCGAAGCTCGCGATGTTGCCAGTTGGTCGAAGCGCTATCCAATCGGCATGCCCAGTGACCTGTCCGTTCACAAATCGAAAGCTGCGCATAAAGCCGGCCAAAAGTCGGCATAGAAATAGGTGCCTTGAAGGTTTGGAATGGCTTGCCCTTGGTAGACATACCCTCCCGTAATGGAACAGCCGGTGTTTCGTTCTAAGTGCACCACAGTCCCCACCTCCGCAGGCGGATAGCGACAGGACTGCGAGACCCGCAGCGACGGTGCTGGCCAGTGTAAGCCGGGACATTCGGTTCGTCCCCGAAAGGGTGGAGGCCGTCGAACAGGGTTCTCTGCGGGAGCCTACCGGACTACCGAGCTTTCTTCAGATACCGAGCGAAGAGCCAGTCCAGAAAGGTTTTCGCAAAATCCGGATCGTCGGTGATCTGTTTGTAGAACTTGAAATTCGTGTCGATCATTTCCTGAAGCTTGTCGTTCACGATGTGGTCGAATGTCAACCTTGCATTATCCGGCGTGTTCACTTCGACAGCCTTGGCCAAGGCTTCGTTTCCGGAAAGCTTGGCCTCAAGCTGCTCGATGAAGACCCTGTCTTTCTCGGTGAAATTGGTTCCAAATCGCTCGTTCAGTTCACGAATGATCTGCGAGAGGGCCTCGAGCTCGTCGGCCAGCGGCATCTCGACATCTTTGGCCTTGATCGGTTCAAGCTCGGCCGTTCCCCGCTTGAGCCTGATGCCGCCGCTGCCGGTCTGTTGAACCCGATACGATTCCACATCGATCTGTTGCTGAATCTCGACCGGGAGTCGTTCTCGAGTCACCGGTAGCTTGCGGAGGAGCAAGCGGCCGAAGACATACAGCTTTTCCAGTTCGGCGTCCGCGAACGTGATGATCTGGGAGAGGAAGGCATACAGACTGACAAAGTCGTTGAGCTGCCCTCGAAACGGCACCCGCTCCTCGTCGCTGGCAGCCAGATACCGATCGACAGCCGGCTGCAATGCTGCGTGCAAACGATCCTGCGTGCCCTTCGGATCGAAGTAAACCATCGCGAACCGGTTGACCTCGTCCGTGGTGTAGAAATGAAAATCGGCCAGACGGGTCTGTAGATCGTAGAGAATGTTCGGGTCGGTGCCTTCCTTCAAGAGCGTCCGATCGTAATAGGGCTCAAAAGCCTTTTGGATGTCATCCGCCTCGTTGACGAAGTCCAGCACAAATGTCTCCTCTTTCCCAGGGGCCACCCGATTCAGCCGCGCGAGCGTCTGCACGGCATTGACGCCGCCGAGTTTCTTATCCACGTACATCGTGTGCAGCAACGGCTGATCGAAGCCGGTCTGGAATTTGTAGGCCACGATCATGATTCGGTATTCGTCGTGCTTGAACGTTTCAGCCGTCTGGGCCTCCGGAAAGCCGTTCATGCTCGCTTCGGTGTAATCAGCGCCGCCGTCACGGACTGTCCCTGAAAACGCCACAAGCGCCTTGAACCCGTAGCCCTTTTCTTTGAGATAACGATCCACGGCTTGCTTGTAGCGCACGGCGTGCAGGCGCGAGCGCGTCACGATCATCGCTTTGGCCTTGCCGTCGATCCGGTGGGCCACCTGGCCGACAAAGTGCTCCACCATGATGGCGACCTTCTTTTCGATCGCGTGGGGGTGGAGATCCACGAATGACTTCAGAAGATAGTTGGCCTTGTGTCGGTCGTAACGGGGATCCTCGGCAACGGTCTTGAGTAGGTTCCAGTAGGCCTTATAAGTCGTGTAGTTTTCGAGCACATCCAGGATAAACCCCTCCTCGATCGCCTGCCGCATGGTGTAGAGGCTGAAGGGCGCGAACCGCCCATCAGGCTGCTTCGAGCCGAACAGCTCGAGCGTCTTCGGTTTCGGCGTCGCCGTAAAGGCAAAGTAGCTGACATGAGGCAGTTGTCCACGCTTCTTGACCTCTCCGATGATCCGATCCTCAAGGTCCTCCCCTTCCTCTTGGTCTTCTTCCTCGGCGACTTCCAGGCTCCCAGCGGCGAGAACGAGTTTCAGGCTCTTGGTGCTCTCCCCGGTCTGCGAAGAATGGGCCTCGTCGATAATCACCGCGAAACGCTTGCCGGGAAGCGCGCCCATTTGATGGGCGATGACCGGAAACTTCTGGAGGGTCGTGACGATGATCGTCTTGCCGTCTTCCAGCGCCTGCTTGAGCTGCCGCGCGGTCGTGTCAATATTCTCCACCACACCGGCCGTTTGCTCAAACTGCCGAACGGTCCGTTGAAGCTGGCGGTCGAGGACGCGCCGATCCGTGATGACGATAATGGAGTCGAAGACCCGGCGATCCGATGCGTCATGAAGAATGCTGAGCTGGTGCGCCAGCCAAGCGATCGAGTTACTATTGCCGCTGCCGGCGCTGTGCTGGATCAGATACCGATGGCCGGGACCCGATTGTTTCGCCTCCCGCATTAAATTGCGAACTGTCTCAAGCTGATGGTAGCGCGGGAAAATCAGCGACCGCTCGCCCGTCTTGCGACCCTTGTCGTCCTCCTCCTCGACAACCTGAACAAAATGCTGGATCAGGTTCAGGACGCTATCCCGAGCCCAGATCCGCTCCCAGAGGTAAGACGTGGCAAACCCGCTCGCCACGGGCGGATTCCCCGCGCCGCCGTACCGGCCCTGATTGAACGGTAGGAATCGCGTCCTGACGCCCTGCAGGTGAGTGGTCACATACACCAGATCCGGATCAACCGCGAAGTGCGCCAGGCAGCGCCCGAAGGCGAAGAGGGGCTCCTTCGGATCGCGGGTGTGCTGATACTGCCGGATCGCATCTTGGAGGTTCTGTCCGGTGAGCGGATTCTTCAACTCGGCGGTGAAGATCGGCAGGCCGTTCAGGAACAGAACGAGATCGAGGCTCTTGTCGTTCTTTTCGCTGTATTTGATCTGGCGGGCGACGGCAAAGAGATTGGCCTTGTACAACTTCTCGACCTCTTCATTGAGCCCACTCGACGGACGGAAATAGGCCAGGCGGAACGAGCAGCCGTCCGACTTGATGCCCTTCCGTAGCACCTCCAACGTCCCGCGCGTCTTGACCTCGGACGCAAGCCGTTTCAGCAGTCGGTCCTTGGCTTCGGCGCCATGCTGCTTCGTGAATTTGTCCCATTCCTTCGGCTGGCTCGCGTAGATGAAATGAAGGACGCTTTCCGGAATCAGGCACAGCGCGCGGTCATACTCCTCGGGCTCAATCCGGCGATAGCCGCCCGGCGCGTTCTCGTACCACGCGCCGGGAAGACCGGCATACCCCTCCCCGCCTGTCGAAGAAGGCGCGGTGCCTTTGAGCAGCACGCGCTCGATGGTGGCTTCGAAGTTCTTTTCGGAGATGTCCACCATCAGGCGGGCCTTCCCTTCTTGTTCGGCCCCCACGGCCCGCCGGCCGGCCAATGCTGTTCGAACGGGGCTCCCTTCGCAGCAGCAACGGTCGGCGGCATGAGAAAGTCCTGCAAGAAACCGATCACGTCTTTCAATGAGACGCCCTGCAAGTCCTGGCCAGCCCGCTTCAGGAAGCCCTTCCATTGCGCCTGCTTGTCCTTATTGCTCCAAAAATCTTCCGTCGGGCACAGGGGAGAAACGGTCGGCAGCGGTGTCCGTCAGCGCGCAAAGGTGCCACGGATGGCGTAAGAGAGATCAGATCCATCAAACTTGAACTGCCTGGCAGGGACCAGAGATCGAAGAAATCCTTCGTGCGGCTGTTCGCGATGCCCAGCTCGACCATGGACTGGAACCTCTCCGCGATCACGGTCTCGCGCGGGTACGCCAACAGACGGGGCGCTGGAAAATCGAGGAGCGTGGGATACTCCAAAGAGACAGGCTTCGGCAGGACCACATCGCCAAACCCGATATCCACTTGGATCGGAATGCGGGCCACTCCCAGCCGCGCCTCGAAGGAGAGACGGACGCCTTCATATTCCTTCCCGTCGCGAATCTCCTCCCCGGTAACGGATTCGGCAAGGAACTTGAGCCCATCGTCCTCGACGGGCGTCCAACAGATTTCCTGGAAATCTTTCACGAGCACGCCGACGTCATTGGGACCTTTCCCGAGAAGGTCGAGATCGCGCGTCGCCCGGTGCGGCGCGCCGCTCCACACGGAAAACAGCATCGCGCCCTTCAGGACGAATCGCTCGCGCGCAGCCGAACGGCTCAACCGGTACAGCAGGCGCTCCAACGCATAATAAATGAGTGTCAGTTGAAAATCCTCACCGCGTTCGCGCGAGAGGTTCAACAGCCGCTGGCGCACCGAGGCCGCAACGTCCTTGAGCGAGTTCCGAGTCACGCCGTAGCCTCCAGATACGGACGCATCACGGCGGTCACCCGGCAGACCTTGGCATAGCGCCAGAGCTCATCCATGCCACCCCGGTGCTTGCGTCGGTAGTCCCGCAGCGCCTCCAGGGCCACATCCAGACCGATCTTGTTGCGGAATTTGAAACAGTCGGCGACGGTTTTGGCCTGGCCGAACACCCGGACAGGCACGTTTTCGATGGTGTGCTGCTCCACGCCTGCTTTCAGTGTGATCCCCGACATGCGCACGATTCGAATGGGAGGATATCCTTTCTTGGGAGCGCGGCTTTTTTGATCAATGGCCAGCCAGGTTTCAAAAGGAGCCTGGGTCGTCAGACCGTGAAAACGCAGGGCGGACAGCAGGCAGACCACCCCCTGCGGCACGCGTTTGCAGGCCTGCGCGAGATGGTAATGCTCGGTCTGGTCGCCTTCGGGGAGCACGTACAGACCGCGCGAGAATTGCTGAAGCAGGCCGCGCTGATAGAGCCGCCGCAGATAGATCGGCGGAATCCCGCGGCGGGTGAGGTCGCGCGTCCGAATCACTTTCAGTTGCCGCGCGATGTCGAGGACCTGTTGGGTTTTTGATTTCTTCGCCACTGTTATAAATCGTCGGCATTTGTTGTTAAGTACCGACATTTTGTAACAGCGTCCCGAGGGGGGAGGTCAAGGATTTTTCCCGGGCTTGGGGAGGGCCAAACAGAGGGCTGGGGATATTCAGAGAGGGATGCGCGGGATGGATAAAAACACCGTCACTTTTCGATAAGTGCAGACATTTTTATCCCGTTGGTATGAGTTGCAGCATCAGCATGATGATCATGATGATGGTAGTGATGCCGACGCCGATCATCAGCGTCCCGGGCAGGTTAACGAAAGTGGAGTGCGGTCACTCTGTCTGATGGCGATCATCATGATTGGACGACTTCCCGAACGTCGATTTTGCCGGTGACGGCGGCGGAGATGAGGGCAGTGCGGTATTCCTTGAGTTTCTCGATCCCCTCGCGGACCTTGACCCGATGCCGCTCGCTCATCGGGAGCGCCGTTCTCCGCCGAGTACAAATCGTGCGCGCTCCCGCCGCAGCATTTCGAATGGTGTCATGCACTTCGTGTTCATGCCGATACACACGTTTGGAATCTTGACCTGTCGCACGCCGTCGCTCGGCACCTCATGGGTCACGACAATGTGACCATGGGCATGCGCGTGCGCGACAAGGTAATAGTCCGAATCCTGAAGGAACGAAGTGACGGCTGCCGGGCGATACTGCTGATTATTGACCCACTCGCTTACGCGTGCGAGGCTCTCGAGCATCGCCTCATCAGGGCGCAGGAAGAACGTGTCACCACGGGCGGCAGCCCAGTCCGCCAGCTCATCGCTCCCCGCGGCTAGTTCATCGCCAACCTTCTCGATGCTGAACACGCGCTCCGCGGCATTCTGCTCGACGAGCCAGTCCCAGAAAGCGGGGCAAAAGTCCATCCCGTAATGGCGGCGCTTCGCCTCGATAAAGACGTTGGCGTCGAGGAGATAAACCATCAGATGGGATACCCAAGGCTCGCGCCCAGCTCGCGAAATGTCGTTTCTCTGGCGATGCCGAGCATGCGGAACGCATCGCGGTACAGCGTCTGCCCTTCCAATGTGCTCGCCACGAGCGCGCGGGCGAAGCGACGGCTCAGGCGAGCCGCCTGAGTCAGATAAAAGTCGCCCCCGCTTGTCTTGGGCATCTCGCGGAGACGGGCAAGCTCCTCATCATAGGCTGTCTCGAAGGCTTCGCGTGTGAGCCGTCGCGCATCGAGCAGGCGTCGCAAGATGACCAGCGTGCTGACCTTGAAATGCCTGGCGAGGCGCGGAACCTCGATGAGTACATCACCTCGAGGCAGTTCCTCGCGCAGCACAGCCAGGGGCACCAGTAGCTCCGCGGCCACGCGGTTGCACCAGGACTCGATCCGCTGCGTGGGCGTGGAACCCGGCGTCACGTCCGTGAGTGCCGATTCGCCGAGCCACACGTGCGCCAGCTCATGCGCGAGGGTGAACATCTGCGCAGCCTTGGTGTCGGCGCCGTTGATGAAGACCAGCGGCGCAAGATCATCCGCGAGCGCGAAGCCGCGAAACTCCTCGGGGTCAAGCCTCCGGTGGTTATTGCTGCCGACGACCCCGCTCACCATTACCAACACGCCGAGGTCGTCGGCCTGAGCGATGAACTGGCGCAACGCCTCCGTCCACGTGGAGCACTCGCGACGGGCATCAAGGTCGAACCCCAGCGCGCGCCGCATCGTCGCGGCCGTCTCCTCGATCGGCATAGTAAGCCGAGCCGAACCGACGAAGGCGCGCGGCTCCTCGCCCATCGAACGTGCCCAGTCGCGGTACCACGCCTGTCGGCGTTGGCACAGGTAAATAGTGTCCAGCAGGTCAGGGCTTGGGCGGCCAGTGAGCGTGTCAGCAATAGTGCGGAAGTCCGGGATGGGCACGCGCTCAACGGGCGGCTCGCGCAGGAAAAGGTAGCCGACCGGGACGTGAACCGTTCTCGCGAACTGCTCGAGTTGTTTCAGTGTCGGTCGCACCTCGCCCGCTTCCCAGGCAGGGAGCTTCGGAAACTTCCCGCTGAGATTTTCGGCGCGGCGCCCGGCGCGCTCGCGCGCCCAACGCAGCAACTCAGGCTTCACGACGACGCGATTCACGCGGCTTCCTCTCGCACATCAATCTTCCCCGTCACGGCCACGGAGATGAGGGCGGTGCGGTACTCCTTCAGCTTCTCGATGCCCTCACGGACCTTGGCGATGAGGGCGTCGAGCTTGGCGGTCTCGCGGTCCAACATTTCTGCAATGGCCTGTTGCTCTTTGGGTTTTGGAACTGGCGTAATAATCTCGAAGAATTCTTCGGGGTAAAGGCGGAGGCGAGATTTCCAAACTCCCTTCGAAAAGCGCGTGAGTTCGGACACATGGGCTGGAATTCGGCACAGGTAGTCATAGTATCGTGGCAGTAATGCCCGGTCTTTGAGCCGATAGATGTTATACGAGGGGCTCACCATTCCTGGCTCGCCTGCAATGCCCAGCGCTCCCATCCAAGCCCACATTGTATTGATGGCAAGATCATCTCGCTCGCAGAGCTTGTATCCTTCGTGAGACTCGGCTTCGATCATGTAAACTTCTTTTTCGGATCGCTTTGTTACTCCTGTTATATGGGAAACGGTGAGAAGCTCTTCTTCCCCTTCGAGGGATCTATGATCAATTTCGCGAAAGAGAACCTTGTTCCTCTTGATCTCCCAATGCGCCGGGATCCGGCCCAGCCATTCGACGCCGGAATCTTTCATCGGCACGGTTGGGTCGAGGCCTTTGGTGACGGCGTGGGTGATGAGGGCGGCGCGCTTCTCTTGCAGCAACTCGATCAGCCGCTCCTTCTTCGCCACCAGCGCATCAATCTTCGCCGTCTCCCGGTCGAGGAAGGCTGCGATGGCGCGTTGCTCATCAGGCGGTGGCTCCAAGAGAAGCACGGATTCCAGACTCTCCTTGGCCAATTCCTTGAACGTGCTCCCGTCTCCTAGGGACTCTAGCTCGCGCCGGGCCGCGAGAACCTGATAGTAATAGTACCTCTCACTCTGTCGTCTGCTGAACACCAAGGACCGGCAGCCTTGGTTCGTGCAAAGGGGTACGCCGGCAATAGCGAGATGCCCAATGGGCGCTCTTGTCGAAAGCACAAGACTTCCTTCCGGCACCAGGGTCGTCCCGCAACTCTCGTACCCTTTTCTTGTGATGTAACGTGTCGGACGCGATAGCTCAGGCACAACCAACTCCCCAAGATCGTCGGGAGTCACCCACGGAATATCACCGTCCCAATAGTCAGACTCGCCGCTCTTTGGAGTGGAGCCGTTGACAACTCGAAATAACCGCTTCAGCCGTTTCGTCTCCCAGTTCGTCGGAATCTTCCCCAGCCACTCGATACCGGAGTCCTTGTAGGCGGGATAGGGCTTCCATTTCATGGCAGATCCTCGATCCAGCGAAGCCGGCTGCGGTACTCGCCGTGCTGGAGCGCCTGGTAGAACTTTCGATCGGCCGTTAGAAACGGCAGGTCCAGCTTCATGGCCAGGGCCAGGTACAAGCTGTCGTACACACTCTGTTTCGTCAGGTGAGCGAGGTCGAAGGCGGCAAAAACCAACGGCTCATCGGCGTGCCGGCGGACCGGCGCCCGTCGGAATGCGCGCCAGATGTCCTCGGCGTCCGGCGCCGTCAGTTCGCCACGGCGACGCTTTTTCGCCAAGACGTTGCCGATCTCCAGCGTAAGAAAGGCAGGGACGTGCAGACGGGCGTCGGTGTGCTGAAGCCGCAAGGCCGGTTCGCTGTGCTCCTCCGGAACGAACCATTTGAGGATGACGCTCGCGTCGATCACGTAGGCCGTCACCGGTCACGGTCCTCACGGATCAAGGCGGCGCTATCGCTGAACTTCCTGCCGGATCGTTTCAGTCGTTCCCGTATCCGATCGGCCGCTTCCCAGAAGTCCCCAGGTTCTTCTTTGGCGGCTTCCTCAAGGATGGTCTTGACTTCCGCTTGAAGCGAACGCCCTCGTCTCTCGGCTCTCTTTTTGAGCCGAGCCACGACTTTGTCGTCCAGATTCCGAACAAGAACCTGTGCCATCTATCCGCCTCCTGCCCGCTTTAACGGGTCGCGCTTGCAAAATGCTAGCATCCTGACTTCTGGTCTGCAACCGCTATTCAGTGACCTCGCGCAACATCTTCACGATGTCCTGCTCCAGTGCCTTGAGCTCCGCCTCGATGGCCTCCAACGGCCGGGGCGGCTGGTACTGGTAGAAATACCGGTTGAAATTGATCTCGTAGCCGACCTTGCCGACTCTTCCATCCTTGGGGTCCACGATGGCCCGGTTGATCCAGGCGTCCGGCACGTGCGGCTTTACTTCCCGGTCAAAGTAGACCTGGATGTCTTCCTTGAGGGGCACGTTTTCGGTGTCGCGCAGTTCCGGATCGGGCTCGGGATTGCCCGCCTCATCGCGGCAGATCTCGGCCGTCTCGTCGCGCTCGGACAGGGCGTTCACAATCGCCTCGCGCAACGACTTGGTGAGCTTGAGGTCCGCTTTCTCCTGGGCTTTGTCGAGTTCTTGGGTGAACCGCGCTCGGTCTTTGAAGAGGGTGGACGGAAGGAGCTTCAGCATGGCCTCGATGGCTTCTTGTTTTTTTTCGACCTTCCTCTTCCTCCTTGGCCTTCTCCTTCGCCTGCTTCTTCTTACTGACCGCCAAATTCTTGAAGGCCGTTTCCTCTTTCAATCTGGCCATGCGTTCTGGGCCGGCCTGGAAATTGAGCCGCAACGGGCGCTCGACGGTAATCTTGCGGTAGCCGAAGTCGGTCGTGTCGAAGATTTTGCAGTGCTCGCCTTCTTTGAACGCCGTGAACAGGTCGGTGATCTGCTGAATCTGCTCGACCGAAATTTCCCGCCGCTTGTCGCCCAAGCTTCTGCGCATGGGGACCCAAAAGCTTGAGGCATTGATGAGCTGCACTTTCCCCCTGCGCTTCTTCTCTTGCCTGTTCGTGAGCACCCACACGTAGGTGGCGATGCCCGTGTTGTAGAAGAGCTGCTCCGGCATGGCGATGATCGCTTCGAGCCAGTCGTTCTCCAGAATCCAGCGGCGGATTTCGCTCTCGCCGCTTCCCGCGTCGCCGGTGAACAGCGGCGAGCCGTTCATGATGATGGCCACCCGGCTGCCGCCGTCTTTCGGGTCTTTCTTTCGCCCGAGCATGTGCTGAAGAAAGAGCAATTGCCCATCGCTGATGCGGGGGAGCCCGGCTCCGAAGCGGCCGGCATGGCCGCGCTCGTGTTCCGCCTCGACGGCTTCCTCGTCCCGCTTCCAGTCCTTGCCGTAGGGCGGATTGGCCAAGAGATAATCGAACCGCTTGCTAGCGTGCTTGTCGTCGGACAACACGCTGCCGAACGCGATGCTTTCGGCATCCCGCCCGTCCGGGCTGGTCATGAGCACGTCTGACTTTGAGACAGCCCAGGTTTCCGGGTTCACTTCCTGGCCGAAGAGGTACACGTCGGCATGGGGGTTGATCTCCAGAATCCGCTCTTTCGCGATGGTCAGCATGCCGCCCGACCCGCAGCAGGGATCGGCAATGGTGCGGACGATATGGTTCTTGGCAAGGGCCTCTTTATCCTGAGCCAGCAGCAGGTTCACCATGAGTCGGATGACCTCTCGCGGCGTGAAGTGCTCGCCCGGGTACCCGTTGCTCTGTAATAGCAACGGGTGGATCGTCCAGCGCTTCGTTGAACTTCCGAATGAGCTCCTCGAAGATGGAGCCCATCTCATGGTTCGAGACCGTGTTGGGATGCAAGTCAATCGTCTTGAACCGCTCCATGACCTGAAAGAGCAGGCCGGCCTCATCGAGCTTCTTGATCGTGTTGTCGAAGTCGAACTTCTCCAGCACTTCCTTCATGTTCGGAGAGAAGTTGTTGATGTAGTGGCGAAGGTTGGCGCCGAGGTGCACGTGATCGTGCAACAGGCTTTCGAAGTCGTACTTCGACGTGTTGTAGAAGGCGTAACCGGACGCTTTGCAGAGCTGCGGAACGACGTTTTCGAGCTTACCCTTGAGCTTGGCGTTGACTTGGAGGACTTTCTCCTTGGTGGGCGCCAGCACGCAGTCTATGCGCCGCAGGACCGTGAAGGGCAGGATCACGTCCTGATACTTGCCGCGCTTGAACGTGTCGCGGATGAGGTCCGCCACGCCCCAGATGAAACTGACCTTCTCGCCGAAGTTGTTCATGGTG
>DATLZU010000016.1:0-20450 GCA_035573855.1 Nitrospiraceae bacterium | reverse complement strand
TCGGTGCGTGCGCAAAAATCTAAAGACCGTTCGGTCACCAGCAGGCCTTGGCATTTCGGACAGGTCATCGCGATCCCTCCTGTATTCCCGTCTCAGGGCTTCGCAACACGATCAATAGCGGTAACCGGTCGGGTCAGGACCGAAACCGCCTCTTGGATTCCAGTCTCCAGCCAGCGGGTCAACGCCGGATGAACGAGCCCCTTGTCGTTCAGCACATAGTCCAATCCGTCGAAGAGTTTCCGATACGGGCCTGCGCCATACAGCCGGTCGGCGATCACGAGCACCCGTCCGGTTTTCGCTTGGGCATCGATCAGGTTTCTGATCTCGGCAACGGCGCGCTCCCGAAGCTCCGGCCAGTCTTCGCGGACCGTGGCCGCCAGAATCGCTCTCAGCTTGACGCAGTGGGGATCGCGCTTGAGCCGCTCGATGTTGGCCTGCATGACCGAGAGCCAGTGCGTGTTGTCCTCATCGCGCTTGTCGCCATGCGCAACGAGGATCACGATCTCCTGCGACGGGTCGCGACTGATTTCCTGAATCCGCTCATGGAGCGCCTCGACAATGCCCGAATCTTCCTCATATCCGCCGAACGTCATGAAAAGCGCCGCGCTCCGAATTTGTGCCGGAGGGGTCGCTTCCCGATCGTGTCCACTGTGTCGGCCCTCGAGCCCTGGTGAATCGGAGAGGCCGAGCAGGTATTCGATGCGGTGTTTCAGATGGTGAACGAGGGCGTACAGGCGCACGAACACGATGCGGCGGATGCCTTGCCGCTCCAATCGCGCGACGGCTTGCTGAATCACGCCGGGATCGCCCATTCCGTACGCCATTTCGATCCGGTAACGGGAGCGCAGCGGCGCGATCGCGCGCTCCACGGCGTCGTTCCAGGGCTGGGTGGCGCCGTGCGGCATAATCACGACGCCGATTTCGTCCGGAGATGCCGACAGAAAGGCATCGGCGGTCTTCTTGATCCACAGCAGCACGTTTGGGTGGGGCAGGAGTTCTTCGGCCGCATAGGCGACGTCCCAGTCACGCAGCTTGTCGCCGAACCAGCGTGTCAGGGCCATCGTTTGATCAAATTTCGGGCCGATCGTAGCCAGGACCAGCAGCGTCTGTCCCTTCTTGGCGGCGGTTTCGACCATCACCTGATCCGCCGCTTTGTTCTTCCGTTCGGCGTCCGGTGCGTCGCGGTCGTAATAAAGCACGGCCGTGGCTTCTCGGAAGGAGAGATACCGCGTCACGTAGGCCAGGCACCGTTCAAGATCCTTGCGCATCGATGCCTCGCCGACCTCGTCGGTTGCCCCGAGTCCAACCAGTAGAAGCCGCTCCTGCTTCGGGTCTCGGCTCAGGGTCATCACGCGATCCAGCAGAATTTGGCGGATCAGGTGGCTCTCGACTATCGGCTTGGCCCACCGGATGGTTCCGGTATGCGCATAGGCAGGGAGGTGAGCAACGACTTTCTTTAAGACAGGGTCAGCGGCGGAGACAAAAAGCGGAATCGCCACGATGTCCGTCGCGCCGCCGCGCTGCAGGTCGGCCAGCGCTCGGCTGAGATAGTCGGAGTATTCGCTTCCCATCCCGTTGTAGTCTCGCCCGACGAAGGCCAGCGCCGCTGGCGCATAGTGTTGCGCAAACTCGTCGAACACGGCCCGGATCTGCTGGTTGCCCAGAAACCCACGGTCGAGGGCGACGACGAGAAAGCCGACCGTCGATCCGGCCATTGCCGGTTCGGATCCCGACAGACACGTGAGCAGGACGCACGCCGTCAAAGCGGTGAGGCGCTGGGCTGATGGGGCCGCCGCCGGCTTTCGGGAGATCGTCGTGTTCCCGAGATCTATCGGCGCTAGAGGCTTCGGCCGCTTGGACATGTTTTGAGATTGCATTTCAATATCAACATAAACCGATGCGGAAGCCGTAACCATGTTCATTTTCCAGATCACCGGGAACACAATCCGGCGGTTATATGAGAAGCCGTCCAGCCGCGGCGATGCTCAGCAGGGACTTCAACGCCCGATAGACGGTTGAGATCGGCGGCTCGCCCGTGTGGAGCGCGGAGGATTCGGACGAAGTCGGCGTGAGAGGCATTGCGATCGGAACTGTTGAGGGGAACAGCCGACGGCGTTTTTGAAGAAATGACTGAAGGCGAACTGATCGCTGAAGCCGAGGGTCTCGGCGATAGAGGAAAGAGTCGCGTTCGACTCCGCGAGCAAGTCGACGGCCCGTTCGAGGCGAACACGTTTCAGATAGTGCGAAAAGGGCATGCCGATGAGAGCCTTGAAAAGATCGGAGCAATACTTGTCCGAGTAGCCGAGAAACCGTGCCAGATCCTTGAGGGTCAGGCCCTCGTGCAGGTTATTCCGGATGAACTCCTGCACGAGATGCGCGACGTCCGGAGGCGCGTGTAATGCGGGGCGATGCCCATGGATCGAAAACGAGTCGCCGGGGACTCGAGAGGAGCTTAATATGGTTTGAGCGTTCGTCGTACAAGACGGCTTGCATGCAGGCCGTTGTGTGGCGTCGGTTCGGTGCATAAGGTCTCTCCGCAGACGGTGGTTGATGGCCTCGGCGGGTTCTTCTTCATGGTCGTCGATAACGCTCCGGTCTACCCGCTTGCAAAGGTCCGCCGGCAGGCCGCCACGGACTTGCCTGACCTAAAAAGGGGCGGGCGGGGGCCCAGGAGGAACAGAGGCGCCCCGCCCGAACGGGTGGGGGGCACAACCCCACCCGGGTGAGCCATCCAGTCTCGATGCCGGCGCTAGCCGTAGGAAGGTTTCCACAAGACCAGGATCAAGTTGCGAACCGGCCATAACTCGCAAGTGCGCCAATGCCGATTCGTGGTCCGACACCTCGACGGCCAGCATCCGGTTTGCCAGCGTGTCAAAGGTATCCGCGAGCGCCAGGATGCGAGAGCCCAGCGGAATGAACTGCCCGCGCAGGCCATAGGGATAGCCGAACCCATCCCAGCGTTCGTGATGGTGCGCGATCAGGAGCGTGGCCTCGCGCAAAAACCGGATCGGCTCCAACAGTTCAGCGCCGGCGCGCGGATGGCTCTGTAACGCCGCGTACTCGTCGCCGGTGAGCGGACCGGCTTTCGAGAGAATGTCGGCCGGAATCGTCAGCAGGCCGATGTCGTGGAGCAGGGCGGCGAAATGAAGATCCCGTAATTCGTCCTGGGAGAGATCGAGCGCCTGTCCGAGCGCGAGGGCACAGCCGGCGGTCCGCTCGCCGTGGCCCTTGTGATGGGGTAAGAGACTCTCGATTCGTCGAACAACGCGCCGTATCCCAACAGCGCGAACGTTCGTCAAAGATCGAGCCGGCAGCCGCACGTGATCAAGCGCATGAAGCTCGTCCACGATAGCGGCGAGATCAGGGTGGCGGCATTGCACGGCAGAACCGGTGCTGTTCATGATCCTTGCTCCTTCACAGAACAGTCCAAAAATAGAAGAGCCCAAGACGACCTTCCCTTTGCCTCTCACGTATGAAGGCAGGGGCGAAGAGGAAATCGCCTTGGGCTCAGGACTCCAGGTCCTCTGGCCTTAGGTTGCGTTGCGCTACCTGCGGACCGCGTTCATGTCGTGACCGTCTTGAGCAGGGCACCGCAGAATGCCGGCGCCCCCTCGATCTCGGCGAACGGTATCGTCACGATTCTCCGGCATCGTTGGCACTTCACCTGGATGCCGTCGGGACCCCATCGGGCCAGAAGCCGGCCGCATAAGCAACGGACCTGGCCGTGGTCCGTGGCGTTCATCCTGCCGCGCTTCGGGATAGAACCCATTTCCTGCACCCCTTCTTTTCCCCTCCTGCGCATGGCCATGAAGGGAAAGGGCAAGGATCAGAACGTCCAGCGGGCGCCGGCCTGCACCATCAATGGCAGGCCCGGGTAGATGCCACGCGTCCGGTCCACCATAAAAAGCTGATCCAATAGGTTTTTCCCGGTGACGAAGAATGTGGTGTTGATCGGCTTCACATACTGGTTGGCTGCCGCGTTCAACACGCACCAGCCGCGAACGATGCCGCGCAGGCCGTTGGGCGTCGGGTTGTGCGTGTTCCGATCGTCGCCGAACATGTCGCTGATGCATTGGGTTTCCACCCGACCGTCGAACCCGACGTTCCTGTTGATGTAGCTCAGTCCTGCCGTGAGCAGGTGCTTGGGGGCATACGGGAGACGGTTCCCGCTCACGCTGAACACTGCGGCTTCGCCTGGGAGAAGCGCGGCTCCGGTAATGGCGCTATTCCGGGTTCCCCTGAACTCTGCATCGGCGACCCAGGTGTAGTTCAGATCGACAATGATGTCTTCGTTCCGATTCTGTCCCGTCACGGCATCTAAGACATCAGCCTTCACGGCGAATTCGATGCCGCGGTGGCGAGTTCGCCCGGCATTGGTCAAGGTCGCGCCGACTCCTCCCGCGACGGACTGCGACACGATCTGATTCTGAAAGTCCATCTGGAAAAAGGTCAGTTCATAGCCCAGCCACTGGACCGGCGTACTCCGCATACCTAGTTCGTAGTTCCAGCTCAACTCGGCGTCCAAATCGACCACCGCGCCGGTTCCGGTGATCGCATCCGAAATCTGCGGCGGCGCGAAGCCCCGGTGGAAACCGGCAAAGAAGGTGTAATTCTTGATCGGCGAATAGGTCGCCCCGATGCCCGGCAGGACTTCGGTGATGGCGGTTTTGCCGAAGGTTTCGCCTGTGGTGGGCAGTTTATTGAATTGCTCGTAGTTCACGTGTTCGATCCGGAAGCCCGGCGTCACCGTGATCTGGTCGGTCACGAAGAACCGGTTTTGGAAAAACAGCGCGTACGCGTCGGTTTTTCGGATATTGTTTTCGCCTAAACACGTTGCGGCCGCCGGACTGGCCAAGCAGGTGGATGAGCCCCCGATTCCGGTGATCTGGTTTAAGAACTGCTTGCGATCGGACTGCTCGTGCATGAATCTGGCGCCGAAGTCGGCTTCGCTGAGGATGCCTAGCAGGCGATGGGTCAGATGAAAGCGGGGCTCGACGCCGTACACCCAATACTCCCGTTCGTTGGTGAAGCGACGCTGTGGATCGGGAACGACCGTAAAAGCTGTAGCTGGCAGGTTGTTGCCGGTGAGACTGCCGCCGATTGGGGTGCCATCGGCCGCCAGTGCCAATTGATTTTGCCGCGACCAGTCGCGCGCGATGTAATGGCCGAAGAAGTTCGTCGTGACGCTCAGGTCGGCATTGAACATGTGCTGGACCGCGACGTGCACGCCCACGCGGCGGAAATCGAAATGATCGTGCGTGAACGGTGTCTGCCGGTCGCCACCGCGCGCCCCCCAATCGGCTTCGGTCAAACCTTGATAGCCGACGCCGGAATCTTCGCGGTAATAATTGAACTTCGCCAGGATGGTGGTCCGAGCAGTGAGTTCTTGGACCGTCTTAAAGGTGAGGTCGTCGATCTTCGCCCGAATGTTGGTGAAGCGAGGGGTATCGCTCTGAAAGTGGGTGTAGTCCACCAGATAGCCGCCCTTACCCCAGGTTCCTCCGTAATCAAAATGCGTATTCAGGTAATTCAGGTTGCCGCCACGGAACTCAAAGTTGCCTTGCGGGGTCAACGGCGGCATGCGCGTGATCAAGTTCATCACGCCGCCGATGTTCTGCGGGCCGTAGAGCAGTTGTCCGCTACCCTTCAGGACCTCGATCCGATCGAAACGGAACACCGGCGGGAAGTAATAGGACGACGGGTCGCCATAGGGCATGAGCATGATCGGGACACCGTCTTCCATGATGTGGACTTTTCGGCTTCTGGTCGGGTCGAGGCCTCGGATGCCGATGTTGGGTCTGATGCCTAATCCTTCTTCATCCCGCACATTCACCCCCGGCACCTCGCGCAAGGCTTCGTTGATCGTGAGGCGATGGTTCTTCCACAAACTTTCCTGCGTGACGACGCGGCCGGAGCCGGGAATATGCTCCAGTGCCTCCGGGGCAGTCCCGATCACCTCGGTGAGGGGGATTCTGAGTGGCTTCTGTTCGGACGCCGGCGCTTCCGGCCCTTGGCCGGTTGTCTCTTGAGAACCAGCAACCTGGCCCGAGGGTTCCTCTGCACTTGCCGACAGAGCAAGCGGCGGAAGTAACAATGCTCCCGCGATGAGGCAAGCGAGAAGTAATGGAACGATTTTGTTTTTAGTTCTTATTCTCAATATCAAAAAACTAAATCGCCCTCGCATATTTAATCCTCCTCCTGGGTTATAGGGTTATTTGGGATTGCGTTACGAACAAGTAGGGGCCGTCGCCGGATACACCGGCGATCGGTTGCGCGTGAACACGCTGAAAATGCAAGGTAGAACTCGGTGTCATTTGAATACGATCTTCTTCAAGCCGTTGGCCGGAAATTCCACGTCGCCGAAATCGGACGAGCCTTTGAAACTGCCGTTCATGGCCAGCACGAATTCACCCGTCTTGCCGTTCGTGAGGCTGATGGAGACGGTCGGCGGCCCGCCGTCGGGAGAGGGTTTGACATCGATCTGCTTGATTGATTCGAATTTGACCTTGATGGTGGCCGCCCCTTTCTTCACCGGGACTTCGCGTAGTTCATGGGGTACAAAGGCTGTTTCGCTCACTTTCTCTTCCCAGTAAAAAATGATGTTCTTGACTTCCGATTCTATCCCCTGAGCATCGGTGACAACCGCAGAAAAGCTTTTCTCCGCCTTGCCCTGGGCCTGAGCCCACACGGTTCCTCCGCTAAGCCAAGCCGAAGCCACAAGCAGTCCTAATAAGGTCAGCAGGAGTCGCTGATCAAAACCTTGCTGTTTCACGTTCATTCTCCTCCAACGCTCTCAAAAAAAGCTCTTTGGTAGTGGGGCCAAAGGTTTATCAAGGAAAAGAGGCTATTGCAACTTGTAGCTGATCGGTACTTGCACCACCACTTGAGGCTTGCCCAATGGGTGTTTCAAATCGAGCGGGCAGGCCTTTCGCATGACCTCCATGGCGTCCTGATCGAGCACCGCATGGCCAGAGCTTTCGGCCACTTTCAGATCGACAAGCTGTCCATCGTGCCGAATGACGGCTTGCAACACCACCATGCCCTCCCACCGGTTCATTCTGGCAAGATGAGGGTAGCGTTTGAGCTGTTCGACACGGTTCCACAGCGCCTCCGCCAGCCAGCTATAGTCGGCTTTGGTGGCCGGTAGAGACTGCACCGGCAACTGATGGATCGAGGCCTGCTGGATAGGCGCAAAGGGTGTCGTCGCCGGAGTAGGCTCTTGCACGAGCTGACGTTCTTGAACCGAACCGGTCGAAACGGGCGGAGAGACCAATGAATGCGCTGATTCGGCGACCATAACCTGGCGTTCCTGGACTGCGCCTGTCACGACCGGCGCGGACGCGCTCTCGACCGTGGCCGTCTGGACCGGCTCGATGATCCGTTCTGCGACCGCTGCCGTGTGGATCGGTGTCGATGCATGTTCAACCGCCTGACGCGACACCGGAGTCGGAACTGCCGCCACGGAGGCTTCCTCCCGGGCCACCGGAGCCGGCTCTGTCACGACTTGCCGCGATTCGGTCGCGGCGACGGTCTGGACCGCCGCCAACTCGATTTGCGCCGTCTGGTTGATGGACTCCATCGAGCGCGTCATGACCTGTGGCGCAGGTTGAACAGCGGTTCGCACGGTGTTTCGAACCTCGGGTGTCATGTCTCGGATCTCTTGCCGGACGACCTGCGTCACGGTCTGGACCGTTTGCACCACCGGTTTCGTCTCGACCACCGGCTGCGTCATTCGTTTCAGTTTCGGTGGCGTCGGATTGGGCTGCGGCGGTTCGACGTCCTGGGGCGCGGGAGGTTGCACCAGCGAGACTTCCCATTTGAACGGTTCGGGTTGCGGGGGCAGGTGCAAGGTGGACGTCAGCGCGAAGGCCGCCCCAACCGCCAGGGTATGGGCGGCGGCCGAGACTACCCATCCCTGGACCCGATAGGTGAGGCTTCGATCCGATCCGGAATCCGGTGTGATCACGACCTGACGACCTCCAAACTGACTTGCTGGAATCCTAGCCCGCGCACTTCGTCCACCACCTGAACGAAGCGCTCCAACATCGTCACGCGATCAGCCCGGACAACAACCTGGGATTCCCTGGGGTGGGAATTCAGAACGATTCTCAATCCGTCCTCGGGAACAGGGCGATCGTTCAGGTAGAGCTTCCCTTCCGCCGTCAAGGTGATCACCAACGGAACATCCCTGCGGTCCCCCGCCTCCTTGGCCTTGGCCAAATCGACGGGGATCTGCCCCGTCGTGATGAAGGTTGCGGTGGTCAAGACGATGACCAGCAGGACCAGCATCACGTCCACCAACGGGATCACATTGATCTGGTCCAACTCACGATCCATATCGCACCTTGTGGAGCGTGAGCAGTTCGGCGACGCGGCGTCGCAGCACGTTGTTCATTACGACGCAGGGAATGGCGACCAACAGGCCGACCGCGGTGGCCTTCAGCGCCAGGCTGAGGCCGATCATGATCGTGTTCACGGCCATGGTGCCGGAAGTGCCCATCGTATAGAACGTCAGCATGATGCCGAGCACAGTGCCCAACAGTCCGATGTAGGGTGCGTTGGCGGCGACCGTGCCGATGATGACCAGCCGCTTGGTCAGCGCAATCTCAAACACCTGACGGTTTGGGAACTGCGAGAGGTCCACCCGGCGATAAAACAGCCATCGCTCGACGGCCACGGCGACGCACCACACGCTGAGAACTAACAACAGCCCGATGACCCCGTAATCGACCGTTTCTTTCAAGACTTCCATATCTCGATGACCTCGCGTCTTCTCCGGCCTTGTCCTTGCCAAATAGGACAATCAATGAATTTGAGAGAGGTTATCAATATCATGTTGCTAGAAACGCTGTCAACGGAAAATTCCGGAAAAGTTCAGAGGGATTAACGCGCAAGAAACAGGACCGTGTGCGTGGCTGCCACCCGGAGTTCAACGGGTGTGCCGACGGGATAGACGTGCGTCGAAGCTTCGCTGCTATGGATGGTTTGGCCGGACGGCAGGCCGATCGCATAGAGGTTTTCCGAGCCGCGGAACTGTCGGGACAAGATGCGGACGGGCGAGTCTTTGACAGGCATGATATGGACATCGTCCGGACGGATCATTACCACGACCTTGACTCCGTTCTCATAGCCGACCTGGTTCGGGAATTCGCCGATCTCCGTCCGCACCACACCGTTCTGCACGACGCCGGGGATGAAATCCGCCTGGCCGACGAAGTCCGCCACGAACGGCGTCGCGGGCGTGTGGTAGATTGCTTCCGGTGTGTCCACCTGCTCCAGGCGGCCTTGGTTCAGCACGGCGATCCGATCCGCCATCGCGAAGGCTTCATCGTGATCGTGTGTCACCAGGATGGTGGTCGTCCTAGTTTGCCGCAGGAGGTCATGGAGGTCCTGCCGCATCTTGCCGGTCATGTCGGGGTCGAGGTTGCTGAACGGCTCGTCGAGCAAAAGGATGACGGGCTTCTGCGCCAAGGCGCGGGCCAACGCCGCCCGTTGCTGCTGTCCGCCAGACAGTTCGTGTGGGTAGCGCCTTTCCAAGCCGATGAGACCAGTCATCTCCAGCATGGCTTGCACCTGGGCTCTGCGCCGGTCGCGCATCAGGCGGCGGAGACCGAACGCGATGTTGTCCGCCACGCACAGATGCGGAAAGAGCGCATATTCCTGGAAGACCATGCCGACGCGCCGCTGCTCCGCGGGAACCGTCAGCCTGATCGCGGAGACAAGCCGCCCCGAGAGCCAGACTTCGCCCGCGGAGACTGGTTCGAATCCGGCGATGACACGGAGAACCGTCGTCTTGCCGCATCCGGACGGCCCCAACAGGCAAAGGATCTCGCCTTCTCGCGCCGAGAATGAAATGTCCGAGATTGCTGGGTGCCCGGCTTGATAGGCGCATGACACTTTGCGCAGCTCGAGGACGGTCTGCTCCGGCAATTCCTTGTCCATGGTTCGATCCGTCAAACCGCCCGCCAATCCTTGGAGATGAGCAGCCGAAGGGCCGGCAGCGTCAGTGCCACGATTAAGAGCGCCGGCGGAGCGGCCAGTTGATAATATTCCTCGCTCGCCTCGAGCCATACCCGGATTGCTAGTGTGTCGAATCCCACGGGCCGGAGCAGCAACGTGGCCGGCAGCTCCTTCATGCACTGCAGAAACATCAGGACCCAGGCCGCGATGACCCCGTTGCGAACCAGGGGTATCGTCACCCGCTGGAGCGTCTCGCGCACGCCCAGGCCCAGGCTCCGGGCCGCTTCTTCCAGATTGGGCGTCACTTGCTGCAGGGCGGGCTCCAGCGATTGCAGTCCGGCCGGCAGAAAGTGCACGATGTAGGCGACTACCAGGATGGCGACAGAACCGTACCAGAACGGCACGGCCTGGGAAAAGAGCACCAGCAACGCCAAGGCGGCGACCGGCCCCGGCAGTGCATACCCGGCATAGGCCGCTTGGAGGCAGGTCAGGTTAAACCGTGAGGGACACCGGGTAGCCAGATAGGCAAGGGGAATCCCGATCGCAACGGCGCAGGTCGCGGCCACTGCGGACAGGACCGTGCTGTTCCAGATGAATCCGAAGAACCGGACGTCCACTGCTCCTTGCGCGATCGCGGAGAGACTCCACCGGACAAGCAGTGCCGCCGGAACAAGGAAGGCCGTGCCCAGCACGATCATGAGATAGCCGGTGGCCACTAGCGCGCCCAGCGGTCCGCATCGTCGGCGCTTGGGAGCCCGATAGCGGCCTGTCGTCTGGTAGAACCGGCTTTTCCGGCGGGACCAGCGTTCCGCGACCAGGAACACCAACGCGATGACGACCAGAAGCAGGCTGAGGATGCCGGCGGCCGCGTAGTCGTAGCGGCCGGTCATCTGCTGATAGACCGCGTACGTGAGCGTCTGGTATCGCAGCAGCGACACGGCTCCGAAGTCCGACACCGCATACAGGATCACTAGCGCAAGCCCGGCGACGATCGCCGGCCGCAGGAGCGGCAGCGTGACGCGCCGGAGAATCTCGAGGCGCGACGCGCCGCAGGCTTGCGCAACTTCTTCGAACGAGACGTTCAGATTGAGCCATGCCGTCCGGCTCAACAGATAGACAAACGGAAAGGTGTCGAGAGTCATGACGAGCGTCGTCCCAGCAAAGCCGTGCGGCGGAAAGAGGGGAAAGGGCCCTCCCGTGCCCAGGATAAACGTGTACACATACGCGAGCACGTAAGTCGGCATGGCCAGGGGCAACACCAGCGCCCATTCCCAGATGCGGCGCCCCGGAAAGTCGAATCGGACGACCAGCCAGGCGAGGGAAACGCCGAGCGCGCACGCGGCCAGCGATACTGCGGCGGCCAGCGATACGGTGTTGGTCAGCAGCTCAGGAATGCGCGTGGCCCACAGCCGGCCCCAAACGGCCGAATCGGCGGACAAGGCCAGAAACCCGACGTACAGCAAAGGCAGCGCAAGGAGGCCGGCCGTCGCCGCGGCGAACACCTGGAGCGGCGGGACGGCGATATGGCGGACGGCCGTGGTCATGCGGTGTCGGCTGTGTCAGCGAAGCCCTACCTGCTCGATGAGAGCCATAGTCGGCTCCCGCAGTTCAGCCAACCGGGCCAACGGCACCGTCGCGGCGCGGAAGGTCTTGCGCTCGATAAGGGCGGGGTCGGCGTTCACCTCGGGATGCAGCGGGTATTCTTTGTTGAGGTCAGCAAACATCTTTTGGCCGGTTTGTGTGGCGAGGAACACGACCAGCCGCTTCGCGCTGTCTAGGCGACGGGTATATTTGACGACTCCGATGCCTGCGACGTTCATGATGGCGCCCATCCCTCCTTCGTGCTGATCCGGCATCAGCGCGGCGAGGGGAGCTCCTGGCTGGATCGCCAGGTATCGATAGACGTAGTAGTGGTTCACCAACCCGACCTCCACCTCTCCTTTCGCGACGGCTTCCACGATCTGCGAGCTTTTCTGGTACACCCGGGTGCCGGCATTGGCTTTCAGCCCCTGGAGAAACCGCCTGGTCTTTTCATCTCCATAGGTCGCCTTGATGACCGACACGCCGGCCTGGAGATATTCGCTGCCTGAATTCGGGATGGCGATCTTGTCGTTCCAACGCGGTTCGGCGAGATCGAGGATGGACGTGATGTCTCCGGCCCTTACGCGCGCCGTGTTGTAGACCACGACCCAGAAGCGTCCCGATAAGCCCACCCAACTGTTGTCCGGCGCGCGGAACTGCGGCGGAATCGCCCGCTCGACCTCCGGGATAGAGAGCGGCCGCAGCAACCCCAGTTCCCGCGCCCGTTCCAAACTACCAGCGTCGTTGGTGATCAATACGTCGGCCGGGGTCCGTTCGCCTTCCGCCTGCAGGCGGTTCACCAATTCGGTGGTGCCCGATGACAGCAGCTCCACCTGGATGCCGGTTTGGGCCTGAAAGACATCAAGGACCGGCTTGATCAGGCGTTCGGCCCGTCCGGAGTAGACGACCAGTCGCTCCGCCGCCGGAGAGGACGGCGCCAGGCCGGCGATCGGGACCAAGCATACCAGGATCAGGATCGGCCACCTGTTTCTGTACCGAAAGGCGGTCCGAGGCTGGACCTCCCGATGATCAGATCGACGAACTCCTTCGTGCGTGTTCATGATGAATTGGACTCCCGGTGAAATGATTCATTTCCCGAACGATGCCGGCGATTGGGCGGGTCAATGGCGGCAGCTCGAGCAGAGGCCATACAATTCGAGCTTGTGAGTCTGAATGACGAAGCCGTTCCTGGCGGCGACTTCCTCCTGCAGACGCTCGATGTCGCAGTTTTCAAACTCGACGATCTTCCCGCAGCCTGTGCAGATCAGGTGGTCGTGATGCCCCTTGTGCGACACGTTGTCGTACTGGGTCTGCGATCCGAAATGACGAGCCTGCGCCAGGCCGGCGTCGCAGAAGAGGTTGAGGGTCCGGTAGATGGTCGCGAGGCCGAGGTGAGGGTCTTTCTTCGCTAGCAGATGGTACATCTCTTCGGCGGTAATGTGCTCCTTTTTGAGGAATTCATTAAGAATCAACTCCCGCTGCCGAGTCAGTTTGAGCTGATGTTTGGCCAGGTGCTCCTTGAGCACCTGCATTTCTTTCATGTTCTTCTGCGTATTTTTATGCGACGCCATCGGAGTCCGACGGAGATGATCCTTGAGCAGAATCATTTAAGACGAAATGAAAATCGGGGTCAAGGGGCGGCCTGGCCTGTCTTCCAGGGCCTGCCGCGGGTCTCCGATCGCCAGGCCCGTACGTTGACTGGCGGCTTGTCCCGAGATTATAGTGCGAAAATTTTTCGGCAGGCATGGTTCGCGGGTAGAACGCGATGCGCAATCCCCATCAGATGACGATCGACCGGGCGCTTCTGCTCTACGTGCTGCATCTTGCGGAGCCGTTCGGCCTGCTGAATGACGTGAAATTGCAATCCTTGTGCTTCCTGTGCGAGCTCCAGATGTTCGCGAAGCATCTCAAGGGCTTTCACTTCGAATTTTTCCGCTATGCCTACGGCGTGTTCAGCAAGGATTTGGACAATGATCTCATGTCACTGCGGCGCAAGGAGCGGATCGAAAATTTCACGGTCTCCGACCAAGTCAAGGAAGAAGTGATCCCGCTGCTTTTGAAAGGCGTGGAGGGCGTGGAGACCAATGAAAAAATCATCGAGATTGTTGAGGCCGTCGTTCCGACCTACGGTCCGCAGGACAGCAGCGCGATTGCGAAGTCCGTCGAGGCTGTTGAACTGAGCACGCCGCAGGAACCTGACTTCAAGGTCGCTATTCGGGACATCGTCTTTCACACCACGATCTTGGTCCCGTCCCGCATCGAAACGGACGCGGAGTTTACACTGCCGCCGGCGGTCCTCGCAAAACTGAATACAGCGATGGGATATTAGCGAATAGCCGATAGCAAAAAGAGAGGATACTTTTGCTTATTTTCTATCCGGTTCGCTACGCGCTGTTTGCTTATAGCTTGTACAGTTCGCCGTACTTCCTTTCAAGATACGCCAAGAACGGTTCGGGGGAAAGGCGCTTGCCGGTGACCCGCTGCACCAAGTGGTCGGGGGTGAACATGCGCCCCCAGCGATGAATGTTCTGCTCGAGCCACCGCCGGAGCCCGATCAACTGGCCGGCCTCGATCTGCGCATCGAGATCGGGGATTTCCAGGCGCGCCTGATCATAGAACTGGACAGCGTAGAGATTGCCCAGGGTGTACGTGGGAAAATAGCCGAAGGAACCGAGCGACCAATGGACATCCTGTAAGACACCGTCCGCGTCCGTCTCCGGTGCAATGCCCAGATAGTCCTGCATCTTCTGATTCCAGAGAACTGGGAGATCTTCCACTTGAACGCGACCTTCGATCAGGTCCTGCTCGATCTCGAACCGCAGCATGATGTGGAGGTTGTAGGTCAGCTCATCCGCCTCCACACGGATCAGCGATGGCTTGGCGCGGTTGATGGCGGCATAAAATTGCTCCAGTTCGACGCCGCCGAGTTGTTCGGGAAACGTCTGTTGCAGAAGTGGGTAAAAGAACCGCCAGAAAGGGCGTGAACGGCCGACGCAGTTTTCCCACAGTCGCGATTGGCTTTCATGTATGCCCAGCGAAAGCGGCTCGCCCAACGGCGTGCCGTAATGGCGCGGGTCCAGGCCTTGGTCGTACAGCGCATGGCCTCCCTCGTGGATGCAACTGAACAGGCAGACCGGCAATTCCTTCTCATACACGCGTGTGGTGACGCGGACGTCGGTTGGATGGAAGGATGTCGTAAAAGGATGGGCTGAGAGGTCCAGGCGACCCCGCGCGAAGTCATACCCCATCGCCGTCAGCACCAGGCGGCCGAATTCCAGTTGGCGGGCTGTGTCATAGGATTTGAAGAGGACGGAATCGTCGATCTTGACGGAGCTGGCCATGACGCGGGTGAGCAACGGAACCAAGCGGGCCTTCAATTGGTCGAACAGCGGCTTCAGCGCGGCCGCCGTCGAGCCCGGTTCGTAGAAATCCAGCAGCGCATCGTAGGGTGATGCCGTGTAGCCGAGATAGCCGGCTTCCTCCCGCTTGAGAGCCACGACCGTGCGAAGACAGGGCAAAAACATTCCGAAGTCGCTCTTGCGCCGCGCTTCGGCCCAAATCTGTTGGGCCAGCGAGCATTCGCGGCTCAGGCGCTTCACGAACGCCGACGGCAGTTTCTTCGCCCGGCTGAAATCCCGCCACACTTCCCGGAGCAGGGAACGTGACGGCTCGTCCCAGGCGTCGCCGGGCGTCTCGATGATCAGGCCGGTCGCCGGATCAATCCATTGGGTCAGCTCCCGTTCGAGATCCGGCGAGACAAGCCGTTCGTGGGCGAGGCCTTGCAGCGTGGCGATTTGCTCTGCGCGGGCCTCTCCGCCTTTGGGCGGCATGTACGTTTCCTGGTCCCAGGACAGTACAGACGCTGCGCTGGTGATCCGTTGAATCTCAAGCAACCGGGCCGTCAGCGGTTCCAGGGTCGCGAGGGTCTTCACGGGTGAACTCCTAAATACAGGTGAGAGACCATGAGCTCTCGGCAAGAGGCCGCTTCAGGCCCGTGCGCTGAGGACCGATTTTACTGGCCTATAGCCCATCGCCTATTGCCCGAAGTCGGCTGAAAGTTTCGGGTATGATCGCCCGGTCAGTGTACGAAACGCCGAAGCGTTTTTTCAAATCGTGAGGTGAAGAGGATAATGAGAAATCTAATTTTACCGGAAATCGAAGCCTACGCCGAAGCCCACTCCGCCGCCGAGTCGGAAGTCTGCCGGGCGTTGCGTGAGGAGACCTACCGGACCATGGAGATCCCGCACATGATCGTTGGACCGTTGGAGGGCGCCTTTCTGAAAATGATGGCGTTGCTGGTGGACGCGAAACGGGTATTGGAAATCGGGACGTTCACAGGCTACAGCGCCCTGTGCTTCGCGGAAGCCCTGCCGGAGGACGGCCGTGTGATCACCTGCGAGATCGATCCGGAGTCCGCGGCCTTGGCCAGCAAGTATTTTGCCAAGAGCCCGCATGGCCGCAAAATCGACGTCCGAATGGGTCCCGCGCTGGAAACCTTGCGCGCGCTCGCCGGACCCTTCGACGTGATCTTCATCGATGCGGACAAGGTGAACTATGTGCACTATTATCGGCGGGCGCTGGAACTCGTATCACCGCGGGGCGTGATCCTGATCGACAACGTCCTCTGGTCCGGCAACGTGCTGGTGCATCCGCCGCTGGATGCTTCGACAGCCGCCATTCAGGACCTGAACCGCCTAGTGGCCACTGATCCGCGCGTGACGGCAGTGCTGGTCACAATCCGAGACGGCGTGATGGTGATAAAGAAAAGGACATGACCCGTTAGCGTCACGCGGCTTTGATGTCCGCTTCCCACGACACATGCGCCGGGCACCATTGCCAGATGCCGAGCGTGATGATGTAGACCAGCGCGGCGGGGATGCAGGCGGTGCGATGGACCTCGACCGTCCGATTAACCAGCCGAGTGGGATCGCCGCCGCAGCGCTTCAAATAGTCGTCGGCTTTGATGTCGTGCAGATCGATGTGAGGGACGAAGAAGGCCACGAACGGAATCGGCAACGCGGCGATCGCGGAGTCGTCCACCCATTCGCTGCCTGAGCAGTGATCGCCGGAGGTTTGAGCTGTGCGGATATCGTCTTTGACCAAGGTTTTCGTGCAGCCCGCCAAGAGCACACACCCAGCGACAAACAGTGACACCAACCGGCTTCCTTCTGCACGCTGTGCCATCGCTCCTCCATGAAGTGAATGGGTCAGATGCCGTCGTTGGACTGCGCACCATAACGAAGCGACGCCGCCGTGTCAAGGCACCGGCCGGTGGGAGAAACCGCTTGACGAGCGGCAGAGCCGATTGTTATAGCCCGTGCACCATGCGGAAGCCTTCGGAGTGGGCCGCCTACGGCGCAGTGACGGTGGCGGCTGTCCTGTGGGGTGGCTCTATCGTTGCGCAGAAGTTGGCGCTCGGGTCTTTCTCGCCCGTGGAAGCCTCCGTGCTGCGGGATACGGGCGGTCTCGCTCTTCTCATGGCGACCTGGTGGTGGCAGGAGGGCGCGATCGCCCGCCTTACGCCCGCGGATCTCCGAATCCTGGGGTTCCTCGGGCTCGGCGTGCTGGGGAATCACCTGTTGATCTTGATCGGGCTCAAGTATGTGAGTGGGGCCGTCGCGGGAGTCATCATCGGATCGTCTCCGGTCGTGACGTCGCTACTGTCGGCGATGTTGATTCAGGATGTGCCTCTGCGGGCCGTGTGGTTGGGGTGCCTGCTGTCGTTCGCGGGGGTAACGCTCGTGTCCGTGGCGGGTTTTCAGGCGGTCGGCGAACAGCCGGTGCTCGGCGGCACGCTCGTGTTCTTGGGCGTGGTGAGCTGGGCGCTCTACAGCATCGGCAGCCGTGCGATCATGGAACGGCTGTCCGCGCTGACAGTTAATTGGACGACGCTGTTGGTTGCCACGGTGCTCCAGGTCCCTTTGTTGTGGACCGATCGCAAAATGATGGAGGCTGGCGTGGCCTCGGTCACCGGTGCTGATTGGCTGGCGTTGGGCTATCTGGTGATCTTTGCAACCGCCGTCGCGCAGCAAGCGTGGCTGTACGGCGTGAACGGAATTGGGCCCTCGCGCGCGTCCGTCCTGGGCAACCTGACGCCCGTCGCGGCGGTGGGACTGTCCGCGCTCATCTTGAAAGACCCGGTGGGGTTAGTGGAGATCGTCGGAATTCTCTTGGTTCTGGCCGGCGTCTGGCTGGTCGGCTGGCAAACCTCTCGCCTCAAAGCTTAACCGCTCCAGCTCTCCGTCATTTGTCAGCAAGCCGATGGCTGACCACTGGTCGCCGGAGGCTCCCGCTCAGAGCCGCCTGCTATACTTGGACAGTATTGGGCTTTCCTGTCCACTCTGCGGCATGAACATGAACATGTCCACAGCGAGCAGCGAATAGCTCGCCGCAACCAACGCAGAGCTACTGGCTATTGGCTATAGACCGGAGATCACGATGGCACGCAAACTGTCCGTCATCCTGGGTGCAAGCCTGCTGGTGCTGATCATGGGGCCGGCAATCTCATTCGCCGGGAAATCGACCGATAAGCACGATTGCCGTCAAGAACGACCGAGAGGGCCCTACGTCTGTGAGCGGGGACCGCTCGCGGGCAGGACGTTTGCCACGAAGAAAGCCATGATCGAGGCCTTGCGGAATGGCGCGACCGCCTCTATGCCGGTCCAAAAGGAATCCGCGGTGAAGAGTCCGCCGGCCAAGGTCTCGAAGAAAAAGTAACTGAAGTAACTGCGTCGCTTTCTTGCCTGCTTATCGCGGGCGGGAGCGACGCTCGGCCACCTGAGTCGCTTTCACCTGCTTTCCTTATTACCTCTCGCTTAACCGAACAGTCTGAAAAAAGTCCGCTTGGTGCCTTATCGCCGCTCGCTCTGCTCCGCAGACATGGGGTATGATACGCCACTCTGAGCGCCAAGGAGCGAGCATGATCAAGGAACGAATCGAAGAAGTGACGCGCGCCAACCAGGCCTTTTACGACGCCTTCGAGAGCTTGGATATCGCGCGGATGGATCGCGTGTGGGCTCACCTGGAATATGTCACCTGCATCCATCCGGGCTGGTCGCAGCGGGTGGGGTGGCCGGCGGTGCGAGACTCGTGGGTGTTGATTTTCAACAACACGTTCTCCATGAAATTCGAGCTGACCGAGATTCAGATCCAGGTGGCGGGCGACATCGCCTGGGTCATCTGCACAGAGAACATCACCAGCCGCCAGGATGACCAGCTGGTCGAAAGCCGGGTATTAGCCACGAACCTCTATGAACGGATCGGGGATGAGTGGCTGATGATTCATCACCATGGGTCGCCAGTCATGGGCTGATGGCTCCCCTGTGCTCCCGGAGCCCGCACATCTGATAATTGGTACGAAACGATCAAGGTGAACGATGTGCTGGTTCGACGGCCGCAATTAGGGAACCATCAGCCCATTTCTTTTCGGGTAGGGGAGGGAAAGTAAGAACGGAGCGGTTGGAAGGCCCCCATTGCTCGCGCAGCCCGCACACGAGTCAGATTTGGATCTTCACTGTAGGATGGTGTGTTCGCCGGACACGCGCAGTTCGAGGATGTGCAAACCCCCCAAAAGCGTAGGGAAAGGTTTTCGGTGGACGTGCGCAGTGAAAGTACAACAGCCGCCCTTGTTTTTCGATCTACCCGTAGCGGTTCGAGGGGGTAAGGGTGGGCGGGAAGGTGCCACCGCGCCGCGCATCTATTTTTTTTATATTTTATCCGAGACCAGACACACACAGTTTGGACGCCTCTGCAATGTGGTGAGCCTGCCAGGGATGCCCCACATAGGTTTCTGCTCACCATCGAATTTGGATACACCCCCCTGCATCTCTTCTGATACAGGCGTATTCTGTCAGGGGGTGGTACGCTGCGTGTATGTCTTCGATCATCGAGGGCATACTCCATCCGTCGCGAGATTGAGAGCAGCATCCGACCATTGGGGTCACATCTCCCCGCTGGCATTCGGCTTGCCTTTCTCGGCGAAAGCGGAGTCGCACAAGAGAGAGCCCTGAGGGAGACGAGTGCTTCCAGACTCGGGTCCTTCCAATGCGAGCGAGACAGAAGAGGTGAAGGGTGCCGGAGAACCCAATTGAGATCAAGCCAGGTCACGCAGGAAGGCTCATAGTGCTTCTTCCCTATTCCTCCGAGCGCGTGGCTAAGATCAAGACCGTCGCCGGTCGCCGCTGGCATCAGGGCGAGAAGTATTGGACGATTCCCCACACCGATTCGGCGCTCGCCTATCTGCGGACTCTCTTTGCGGGAGAGCCGCTTGAGGTCGATCCGTCGCTGCATCCGCTGATCACTGCCGATGATCGTGAGTCATCCTGGAAACGAACGGGCGATCAATCGAACGCGACCGACGTCAAACTCCTCGATCAGATCCGCCAGGCCATCCGCGCCAGGCATTTTAGTCATCGAACCGAGGATGCGTTGTTGGGTGGACAGGCGATTCATCATTTCCCATCAGGACCGTCAGCCAGCAGAGATGGGCGAAACGGAGATCGGTCACTTCCTGTCGTGCCTGGCCAGTGACGCGCACGTCAGTGCTGCGACGCAGAATCAAGCGTTGAATGCCCTCTTGTTTTTGTACCGTGAGGTCCTGGGCAAGGACATCGGGTACGTGAACGGCGTGGTCCGCGCCAAAAAGCCAAGACGGTTGCCCGTGGTGCTGACACAGGAGGAAGTCAAACGCGTGCTCAGTGGCTTAAGCGGCACTCCCCTGGTTGATGGCGATGCTCCTGTATGGCGCGGGACTGCGTTTGCTGGAGTGATGCCGTCTACGAGTCAAAGACATTGACTTCTCTCAGAATCAGATCGTGGTGCGGGCCGGCAAGGGGGATACGGACCGTTACACTACGCTGCCTGCGGCGGTCAAGGAGGCACTCCTTCGTCATCTGCAGGTGGTCAAGCGC
>DATLZU010000015.1:0-44627 GCA_035573855.1 Nitrospiraceae bacterium | reverse complement strand
CCCAGATCCACGGCAAGCGGTTCGAGATGTACAACGACACCGTGCTGGGCTTCAACAAGTCGGGCAAGGAGGTCGTGCGGCAGCAGGTGGAGGAGCCGATCTACATCCGCCCGGCCGAGCGCGTGAACTGGCTGTAACCACGGCGCCAGGCTGCCTATTGAAGGGAGGGGCCGGCTAAGGCCCCTCCCATGCAACAGCAGAGAGCGATCGGCTTCGATCTTCGTCAGCAATTCATCAAGAGCTTCCTGCAAAGCCCGGTTGATCGGGTCCTGATCCGAGGCGGTAATCCAGCGTGCGAACGAGCCAACGGCCTGCGTTTCGATCACATAGGATGCAATGGTGGGGTTCTTGGCGGACGAGAGTGCGGCTTCCAATCGCAGAATGTAAAGGTATCGGTCGCGGGAACGCATGACAAGGGCCGCCTTCAGGGACAGGGTCACGTCGGCCGGCCCGGTCCCGACACTGCGGAAGCTGCGCCGCTTCTCGATGTAAGAAATCACCCCTTGCCGGAAATCCTGCCAGGTCCATTCCAACAGTCCAATCCCCGGCATATGGTCCGCGCCTTCCAGAGCGAATCCCGTGACATCGACCTTCATCGAGAGCGGAATCGGGTCGCTCGCAACGGTGTTAGGCTCCGGCGTCACGTGGATGGTATGGAGACAGCCGAAGAGGCTGAGCGAGAGCCAGGAGAAGAAGAGGAGGAGAATCACGCGCATCGGTGTGTCAGCCGGTCCGATCCGTCTAATCTGACGAGGCGGTCGGCTTCATGGCTGTTTGGACGGCGGGTTCATGATGTCCAGGTCGAGAAGTGCCCTGGCGGCCCGTTCTCGGTAAGGGCGCTCGCTTGATCCAGTATAGGTATCGACGACTCGCTGATAAGCCTTACGCGCCTGATCGTAACGCTGTTTGATGGCGAAGTATTGTCCAAGGGCCAGCCAATTCTGGGCGGCTGCTTCGTTCGCGGTCTTGACGAGCGCCCATTCGTGGTCCACCCGATTCATTCCCGCTTGCCGCGCTCGTCTCCGAATCGCCTCTCCTAGTTGACCCGCCAGTGTTTCAATCTCTTCGTTCTCGTGGATGGCGGCCTCAACGCGGTCGGCCTTCAAGTGAGTGTAAAACGCGTCCACGTGCGCTTTGATCTGGTCAATGCGCGCCTGATATGGGTCGTGCGCGCAACTGGAGAGGGTAAAACAGATGCTCAGCCACCAGGCGAAGGGGGATAAACGGGAATTTGCGCGTCTCATATAGAGGATCCCTTCGGCTCGTCGATCCCCTGGCCGCGGCGCGTTCGGCCGCGAGGGATGCGCTTGACGCATCCTACTCGATTCGCATGCTTAAAGGCGAGCATGCCTGGGCCGCTCCATGATCCATCTGGACCTTTTCTCTCCGTTCTGCTTTACTTCCCGGAGCATCGAAACGACTATGATCCATGAAACGAGTTCTCCTGTTCGGATCGGCCGGTGTGGCGTGGTGGTGGATCGTCCTGTCCATCGCATGGACGGTTCCGTCGCTTGCGGCTTCTCCGGTGCCCATCGATGTCGTGCTGGGAAATCTCGACGCGTTTCACCTTCGCAAGGTGACTGTGAAGGGTGCCGTACGGGAGTTCCACGCTCTTCCTCCCTATCTCGGACGCGCCGGCCCCGTCTACGATGCGTGTGTCTTCACGCTGGATGACGGCACCGGCGTCCTTCCTGTGCATGTGGCTCGCGGCTGCCCGCGTTCGGATTGGCCGGCGTTGAACGGCAAGGAGGGCGACGAGATACAGGCCACGCTGCTGGTGACGATCATCAAGGGGCGCGATCGATCGACATCTTACGCCCTCGCTGCGGAGATCAAACATCTCGGTCCTTGACCAACCGACGGGGTCGTGGGAGTTCTTCGAACGAAGGGACGCGGATCAAGGGGCCAGCACCGGCAGCACGACATGGACGTCGAGATAGGTCTCGGCGGCGTCCGCGGGAAAGGGCGGAAAGGGATGGGCATCGATGACCGCCAGCATGGCGGATTCGTCGATCCGTGGATCGTCAGAACTCCGTTCCAGGTGGATCAATTGGGCTTCGCCGTTGGCGAACAGCCGAAACCCAACCGCCGGATTGCGTCGCGTCCGTGACGGCGGTTGCGCGGACAGCCGCTTGCGCAGACTGCGGCCGATACGATCATTCACTCGTTTCCAGTATGCATGACCGCCGTTCAGCGGTGACGGGTGCAAGAGATCTTCTTCCTGTACGGCCTCGTCTGCAAGCGCGATCTGAGTCGCTGGCTCGCCGCGCAATCCCGCAGGGCGGCTGCGAGGTGGCACCGAGGCCGATTCGGAGGGCGGCTCGCCGGCGATGGGGGCGCTCAAGGTCACGTAGACCGTGTGTTTCCCCATGCGAAGCAATTCCGTTCCCTGTATGCGCGCGATCACGACAGACACGGGCATCGCTTTCGGCGCTGCGCTCATCGCGCCGGACGGAGCCGCCTCAACCTCCACGGTGGTCGACAAGACACCCTGCGGTCCGTCTGGTACGAGCGGATAGAGGCGTCGGGGAAAAGATGGACCTTCAACGAGAGCCACCAAGTTTTCCTGTCGCGCCTGTGCTTCACGGCTGACGCGCAGGAAAAGAGTCAAGCGGCTTCCCGCCGGGAGAGATCCTTGGGCGTCCGGAGCTTGGATCTCGATCCGCCAGTGTCGCGATGGGTGAGAGCTCTCGTCTTGCGCCCGCGCCGAGACAATCCAGAAAGAAACGAGGGCGCTCACCGCGAATCCGAGCGCAAGGATCCAGCGCCGATGTGGGAGAGGATCCAACCCGGGACCGCAGAATTGTCGATTTTCGAAAAGCAGCATCAAGGCATGGAGTCTGAACGAATCGCCGGTGAAGATCAAGCGGGGCGACGGGCCGCAAACCATTTCCTGCGTGATTTCCCCTTCGGGGTGCGGTAAAAAACAAGCTGGGGCGAAGCCGAAAGTGACACGACGGTTGCCGAATTTGAACGCGGGCGAGCCACGATCCGCTTCGACAGGGATGGCGCGTGGCTTGGCATTCATCTTCGCTATCGGAGCGGGAACCTGCTTGGCTGGATGCTCCGGACAATTGCCTGCGTCGGTCCCGGCCGTTGTGCAGAATACCGCCGTGGGGCAGCGCGCGAGCGAGGTTCCTTCTTCGCAGAAGTCGAAAAGCGAGGCGCCGGCGACGCCGGCGGTCATCGAAGCGGAAGAATTTCGGCTCCTCGACAGGGAAGGCAAGGTCCGCGGACTGTTGCGGGTCGATGACGCCGGTGCGTCCAGCCTGATTCTCTACGACAGCAAGGGGAAAGCCCGCGCGATCTTGCGCGTGCCTAAGGATGGCCCGTCGAGCCTGTCATTTCTCGACGAACACGGCAACGCCCCGACGACGAGGCATTCCTTACCTTAAAAAACAAGAAGCAGGCAAAGGGATGCGCGGACGGGGCGATGCTCGGCCCTGTCGTCAATCCTTTTTGAAATTCTTCCGATCAGTCCCAACACGAAGTGGGCTGGCCGGTGGTGTGCTCCCGCCGGGAAAGCATGTCGGCGGGGCGGGGATGGGGTGAAAAACGCTCCCCGCCGCGCGAGGAACCGGGTATCCCAGAAGGCGTTCAATCGCCCGGATGTACCGAGCGTCCTCGATCGTGGCAAAGCTCGTTGCGCGTCCGAGCACCTTCATCCGGCCCGTGCGCCCGATCCGGTGCACATAGTCTTCCGGCGTGCGGGGCAGGTCGTAATTGATGACATGACCGATGTGAGCCACATCCAGGCCGCGGGCCGCGATGTCAGTCGCCACCAGAATCCGATAGCGCCCGCGGCGGAATCCCTCCAATGCCAAGCGGCGTTGAGACAACCGCCGATCCCCATGCAGGACGGCCACCCGATGGCCGACTTGCTCCAGGATTTGCCCCAACCGGTCGGCGCGATGTTTGGTTCTGGTAAAGACCAAGACGGATTCGTCTTGGTCCTTGAGCAAGGCCAGGAGAAGCCGCGTCTTCTCCTCCGGCGCCGTATGGTGCAGCGTTTGCCTCACACCGGCCGCCGGGGTGGCCGACTTGGCGACCCTCACGAGTCCCGGAGTCCTCAGAGACATCCGTGCAAGGTCGTCCAGGTTGCCGGGCATCGTGGCGGAAAACAGCAGACTTTGCCGCTGCTCCGGCAACGCATCGAGAACCTGATTCAACTGCGGCGCAAATCCCATATCGAGCATTCGATCCGCTTCGTCCAGCACTACCATCTGGAGATGCGAGAGCTGGACGGTTCCGTTCCATAAGTGGTCCAACAGCCGACCCGTCGTCGCCACGAGAATATCGGGGAATTGACGCAAGCCGCGTACTTGGGCCTGCACGTCGCTGCTGCCGACGATGGGTGCGGCGAAGATGCGGCTGGACCGGCCGAGCCGATCTACGGTCGCCTGAATCTGAAAGGCCAGTTCCCTGGTCGGTGCCAAGATCAACCCGCGGGATGGCCCCTTCGGCCCGTCGGCCAACCGCGCAATCATCGGCACGACAAACGCGGCGGTCTTGCCTGTGCCGGTCTGCGCACAGCCAAGGACATCGCGGCCTTGCAGTGCCGGCGGGATGGCCCGCGCTTGGATCGGGGTCGGTTCGGTCATGCCCGCGCTGCGCAAGTCCCGCAACAGCGGGGTGGGCAACCCGAGGGCGTCAAAGGTGAGCGGAGCAGAAGGAAGCTGAGCGGAAGCGGACATATGAGATATCCCTTTTCTGGTTGGATCGCATAAGCACAGAATCAAAAAACGAGGAAAGCAGAACCGGGAAGGAGTCCGCTTCGGAGAGGATCTGAGCGCGATGCGATCACGGTCCAAATCTTCGTCGGTGTCATGAGCGCTGGACCGTTTCGGCCGTGACTGGACCTTACCCTACAGGAGAATCGCTCCCCTGCCAAATGCTTCCCAGTCCGGCCAGGCGGCGGCGACCAAGTCGGCCGAGCCTCTCGCCGTTGAAGGTGATGAGCCCGGCCACGGCGGCACCCACGACAAATGAACGAGCTGATCCTTGACACAGCTTCTCTAGAGGCCTAGCCTTGCCGTGGCGTAGGCTTTCACCACACCGGTCTGCTGCGGCGTTCTTCGACGAAGACTGGGCCAATGAAGCGTCGTTGACAGTCGGGCGACGGCACGAGATGCTCATGGGCGAACGGGAGAACCCCCGCTTCGAGGTGCAATGGCCGGTGTCCTTTTCCGGGCCGGGTGTAGCCGGAGGCGGATTGGTCTCCTGCCTGTCCATCAGCGGCTGCACCGTGGTCAGCGAGGAACCTGTGACGCCGGGGACGTTCCTTTCGTTGCACATCCATTTACCCGAGCAGTATGTGCCGCTCGCGATCGATGTGGCTGAAGTCCGCTGGGCGACGGATACGCAATTCGGCGTGGAGTTCAGAACCCTGCGCGCGCAGGAACAAGAGCGGCTGCGCCGTATCGTGGATGCACTCAAGCGATCCCATTAACAGCGGCGCGTCGGGTTAGGTGAGGACCGGTTAGGGAGGAGAAGCCCGGGGGCGTCTTCTCAGGTTTCAGCGAGGCGGTCGACGGATTGTGGAATTGTGGAACTGAACATGGTTGAGGGACGAGTTTCGCCAGGAAAGGAAGTCGCCACGTTGGCTGGAGGGTGTTTTTGGTGTCTGGAAGCAGTGTACGACCAACTGCAAGGCGTCGAGTTGGTCGAGTCGGGCTACATCGGAGGCAGCGTCCCGAACCCGACCTACGAAGCGGTGTGCACGGGCCGCACCGGGCATGCCGAGGCGGTGCGGATTACGTTTGACCCCCAGGTCGTGTCGTATCGCGACCTGCTCGAGATCTTCTTCGCCATCCACGATCCGACCACTCTCAACCGCCAAGGCAACGATATCGGGACGCAATACCGGTCCGCGATCTTTTACCACTCTCCCCATCAGAAGGCGATCGCAGAAGAAGTGATCGCAACGCTGACCAAAGAGAAGGTGTTCGATCGTCCCATCGTCACCGAGGTCGTGCCGGCTTCAACCTTTTATGCGGCGGAGCCCTACCATCAGAAGTATTTCGTCCGCAACCCCTTCCAAGGTTATTGTCAGTACGTTATCGGGCCGAAGGTCGCCAAATTCCGCAAACGGTTCGCCGCCAAACTGAAGAGCTGATCCATCACGCGAGGGGCCTCACGCGCCACGCTGCGCGTCCTGAGCCCTGTCCCTTCGGCCGTCTACCGGGCGAACAGTTCGACCAGGCTGTCCTTGAGATCGCTCAGTAAGTCGGGCTTCTGAAACACCTGCTGCGGTGCGAGAATGATTTCCGCTTGCGGGGGACAGAATGGAAATTCCAGTTTGGTCTTGCCCTGCACCCGAGCGTGGATCGCACCGTCCGGCTGGCGGTGCAGAACCACGAGAGGATCGCGTCGTTCGATCACGCATGAGCGGTCGTAGCCGGCCTGTCGATACGGAACAGGGTCCGCGAGCATCACCCTGTGTCGCCCGTTTGCGAACACGGTGTCGCCTTCGCGGATGGGACCTTCCGGCGCGATCGAGTAGAGGATAAGGGGCACGATGAGCATGATCGCGACAGCCAGGCCAATCGACCACATCGGCGGCCAAGATCGGTCCGTCTGTGGGCTTTGATCCGGGGGGCTCATGGACCAGCAAGCTTGCCACATCCGCCCGAGGTTCCGCCAGGTCTGTCGAAGACGCGGGAGGGACTGGACTTTCTCCGAGTGAGAGAGGTACATTTTCGCCCGCCGGGCCTTGTGGCGGCCCGAGCGGGCGCGGTCTTGCGCCTCTGTTCTCCGGCATTGGGTGATCGGTCAGCTTGACGAAAGGAGGAGTGCATGGCCAGAAAGGGAAATGGACAATTGCTCATCGCGGCGGCCGTGATCGGATGGTTGTCCGTCGGGACCGCCTTCGCTGATGAACTCAAAGTCGAAAATCTCCCTGTCGATCCGAAGGCCTACCGGACGCAGGTCGATCAAATCATCCGCAAGGTGGACGGCCTTATCGACAAGCTTAAAGACAAAGGATTCTCGCCGTCGCTGCTGGATCTCATGCAGACCCGCGACAACATCGTGCGCGAAATTTATAAAGTCGAAAATGCGCCTGATGGGGCCAAGTGGTTGTCCAACGAAGCGCGCGCGAGCGTCGATGCGATGCTGCGTCTGCTCAAAGAACAGTACGAAAAGGCTTCTGGCTGAATTTCATCGCTCGGCGTTCTGCCGAGCTTGTCGCAGGTTCCCGTAAAACCGTCAGGGCGTAGGCGTATAGGCGGGGACAGGATGTCTCCGGCGTCTGCGCCCTGTGTTCTTTTTTCTTCGCTCCCCCGGGCTAGCGTCCTAATCTGCTTTCCGGGACAACATCGGGACGTGGTATTCCAAACGCGAGGTTTCCGTTGGTGGCGAGGAATGCCGGGTCACTCTTCGTCGAGCGCGAGGCTCTTGCCTTCGGGCGTTCCGGCGCGCAGGGCGGAAAAGTCGAACAGCCGACGATCCAGCAGGTGGGAGGGCAGCACATTGGCCAGCGCGGCAAAGAGGCTCTCCTCGCAGCCGGGAAATCGTTGCTCCCAGTCGCGCAGCATCATCTTGACCTGTTTGCGCTTCAAGTCTTCCTGCGAACCGCAAAGATCGCAGGGAATGATGGGAAATTGCCGCAATTCGGCGTACCGGGCCAGATCCGCTTCCTTCACATAGGCCAGCGGGCGGATCACGACATGACGTCCGTTCTGGGAACGGAGCTTCGGCGGCATGGCCTTGAGCTTCCCGTTGTAGAAGAGATTCAGAAACAGTGTCTCCAAAATATCGTCGCGATGATGGCCGAGAGCGATCTTGGTCGCGCCGAGTTCGGCGGCGAGGCGGTAGAGATGGCCCCGCCGGAGCCGCGAGCACAGTGAACAAGTGGTCTGGCCTTCCGGGATCAGGCGCTTGACGATCGAATAGGTGTCCCGTTCCTCGATGTGATACGGTATGCCGAGACCGCTGAGGTACTCCGGCAACACGTGGGCGGGGAACCCCGGTTGCTTCTGGTCGAGGTTGACCGCCACCAGTTCGAAGCGGATGGGAGCCCGGCTGCGCAGCGCCAGCAGGACGTCGAGCAGACTGTAACTGTCCTTGCCGCCCGAGACGCAGACCATGACCTTGTCGCCGTCTTCGATCATCGTGTAATCGGCGATGGCCCGGCCCACCAGCCGGCAGAGGCGGAGGTGCAACTTCTCGGCTTCGCCGGTCAGTTGGTCGAAAGAAGCGGCGGCCCGCCCGTTCTGTTTCGCCGGGGTCAGCATAACTGATGAATCGGCGCTATTGTACCCGTCGCCGATGGGAAAAGGGAGAGGCTGTGAAATCGATTTTGTTCGTGTGCACCGGAAACATCTTTCGCAGCGTGGTCGCGGAGTATGCCGTGAAGGCCAGGATCGGGCCGGACCTGCGCGCTATGATCGGCTCAGCCGGGATCGAGGCGCAACCTCAACCGTTGCATCCGTTGATCTGCGCTCGGTTGTTGGAAAAGGGCGTCGATCCCTCCGCGCACAGGCAACGGAGGGTTACGCGCGAGTTGCTTGATCGCGCGGACCTGGTGGTGGCGATGGGCTTCGATCACCGGGACGCGCTCCGCCGGTCCTTCGGGCGGGAAGCCTGGCTGTTCAATCAGGTATGCTACGGGCGGGAAGAGCCGATTCTTGACCTGCACGAGGCGATTCCGGATTGGCAACAGCACCTGGAGGCCGCCCGTGCCTACGTCCTCTCGGTCGTGGATTATATTTGGGACGCCATGCCGGCGTTTCTCTCCCGCGTCGGCCGGTTCTGACGAGTGCTTTCTCGCGTCGAAAGGAGATCGGCGCGGCGGCGCCGCGGATCGGCGTTCACGCGGTGGACTTGAAAAAAAGCGCCGAAAGCGGCGGCAGGGTAAGCGCGAGCGAATACGGACGACCATGGATCGGCGACGGATCGGCTTCCGTCCCGCCGAGGTTTCCCATCCCGCTTCCGCCGTACTCTCGTGCGTCGCTGTTCAACAGTTCTTTCCAGAATCCTCCGCGCGGCGCGCCGACTCGATAGTGAATCCGCGGCACCGGCGTGAAATTGCACACGACCAGGATCAGCTCGTCGGTGGAAGTCCCGCGCCGCAGCAGGCTGATCACGCTGGCGTCCGCATCGTGGCAATCGATCCACTCGAACCCGGCCGGGTCGAAGTCACGTTCGTGCAGCGCCGGCTCGCGCCGATACACGTCGTTCAGATCCGCCACCCATTTCTGTATTCCTTGATGCGGCGCGTACTGGAGCAAATGCCAATCTAGACTCTCGTCGTGTGCCCACTCGCGCCACTGGCCGAATTCGTCGCCCATAAATAAGAGCTTCTTGGCGGCTTGGGCGAACATGTAGCCGAACAGCAGACGCAGGTTGGCGAATTTTTGCCAATCGTCACCTGCCATTCTGCCGAGCAACGAGCCTTTCCCGTGCACGACTTCGTCATGTGAGAGCGGAAGCACGAAGTTTTCATGGAACGCATAGAGCATGCGGAAGGTCAGGTTGTTGTGATGATATTTCCGGTAGATCGGGTCCAGGGCCATGTATTCGAGCGTGTCGTGCATCCAGCCCATGTCCCACTTCATGCCGAAACCAAGCCCGCCGGCGTAGGTCGGTCGCGACACCGCCGGCCACGCCGTCGATTCTTCGGCGTAGGTCTGGACGTCCGGGTAACGCCGATAGACCTCTTCGTTCAGGCGGCGGAGAAACGTGATCGCATCCAGATTTTCCCGTCCCCCGTACGGATTGGGGATCCACTCGCCCGCGTTCCGCGAATAGTCCAGATACAGCATGGACGCCACGGCATCCACGCGAAGTCCGTCGACGTGATATTTCTCCAGCCAGAACAGTGCACTGCTGATCAGGAAGCTCCTGACTTCATTGCGGCCGTAGTTGAAAATGCAGGTGTTCCAGTCGGGATGAAACCCCTGGCGCGGATCGGCGTGTTCGTACAGATGGCTGCCGTCGAAATAGACAAGTCCGTGTTCGTCGGTCGGAAAGTGCGACGGCACCCAGTCGAGGATGACGCCGATCCCGTGCCGGTGCAGTTCGTCGATCAAGAACATGAGGTCCTGCGGCGTTCCGAAACGACCGGACGGTGCGAAATAGCCGGTGGTCTGATAGCCCCAGGACCCGAAAAACGGGTGATCCATCAGCGGAAGGAACTCGACGTGTGTGAACCCCATCCGCTGCACGTAGTCGGCGAGCTTGACAGCCGCTTCACGATAGCTCAACGAACGGTTGCCTTCTTCGGGAACGCGCATCCAGGAGCCGAGATGCACTTCATAGATGCTGATCGGCGCGTCCAGGGCGTTGCGGCGGGCCCGAATCCGCAGCCAGTCCTCGTCGCGCCAGGCATAATCGAGGTCCCACACAATCGAAGCGGTCTTGGGCGGGACTTCGTTGAACCGCGAAAAGGGATCTGCCTTGTCGACTTGATACCCATGGTGCCGGGAACGGATGTGGTACTTGTACAGCGTGCCTTTGCCGACATGCGGGACAAAGCCTTCCCAGATGCCGGATCCGCCTCGCGGATGCAGAACGTGACTAGCTGGGTTCCAGTCGTTGAAGGTCCCGATCACTGAAACTCGCTCTGCGTCCGGAGCCCAAACCGCAAAATACGTCCCGGCGACGCCGTCAACCACGGCGGGATGCGCGCCGAGCTTGTCGTAGAGGTGGAAGTGCGAGCCTTCGTTGAACAGGTACAAGTCGTCATCGGTAAGGAGCGTAAACAGGGCTGCAGTTGTGCGCGATTGATGGTCCACTGTTCGACCTCGAATCTTGGGTGTCGATGCGCGGTGTTCTTCCACGTCGTAGCCTATCGTCGCGGCTGTCGCTCGTCAACCCGAGCACTGTTTGCGCACATTTCGCGGTCATGGTAGTGGTTCTGCTGTGGTCGGTGCGAAAGCCGGGCCATGGCGCTAGTGACACCCGAGTCTTGATTGTGATAAACAGATAGCCGATTGTTGGCGGAAGGTCCGTGCGCGTGCGTCCCCATCGTCTAGCCTGGCCTAGGACGCCGGCCTTTCAAGCCGGCAACACGGGTTCAAATCCCGTTGGGGACGCCAAACTGTGCTCACCCAGCACGGACGGCGATCGATACTCGTCCCCGCCGCAAGTACGCGGGATAAAAAAGATAAAGTGATCGGAGCAGAATCGTCTCAAGAAGGCCGGAAAGCCGCATCATGGCGGCTCGCGGGAGGATGGTGATGCATCCAAAGTGGCGCAGCGGTGTGATTCTGGCCGTACTGGTCGCCGGTGTCTTGGCCATGGGTGCTGGCCCTTCGCAGGATGCGCAGACAAAAAGCGATGAAACCGTCACGTTCCCGGAGCCGGTGCCCAAGGGGAAGGACAACGCGCCGATGGTGTTGATCCCGGCAGGGTGTTTCCCCATGGGGACGAACAACATCGGCGCGGACCCGACCCAAGGTTTTCCGAATGAGAGTCCCGAACATGAGGTGTGCCTTCCTGCGTACTACATTGATCAGTTCGAGGTTACGATCGAGCGTTACGCAAAGTTTCTCCAGGAGACCAATCACGATCTGCCGTCGCTGTGGGACGAGGACGCGGTGACGACAGCGCCGGACCGGCCTGTGATCGATGTGACGTGGTATGATGCGGAGGCGTACTGCAAATGGGCCGGCAAGCGGCTGCCGACCGAAGCCGAATGGGAAAAGGCTGCGCGAGGGACCGATCGACGCCGTTACCCGTGGGGCGACGTGCACACATTTCCTGATTTGGCGAATTACAACCGGGGGGATTGGGTGAGTTACCCGGTGACGTTGGCGCCGGTGACCTATGGAGTTGAAGGCTTCAACATTCGCACGGGTCTGGTTCCCAAAACCGGGGGCCGGAGTCCGTACGGCATTTACAATATGGCCGGGAATGCCTCGGAGTGGGTCGCCGATTGGTATGACCGTGAATACTACTCCAAGAGTCCGAAGGACAATCCGACGGGGCCACCGTCGGGAGAGAGAAAAGTCTACCGCGGCGGGAGTTGGTATGACATTCCGCGCAAGCTCCGCACGACCGCGCGCTTTTCTGCTGAGCCGGACTTTCATGATCGCACGACGGGATTTCGTTGCGCCATGGATGCGGGGAAACAATAGGCAATGGGAACGGAAGCAGGCCGTCCTCTGGCCGAACCGCTGACATCTGACATCCGTGATCGAAGGAATCGAGAGGCCGAGCAGACGCTTTGATCACGGCAACCAGCCGGCGAGTTCATCCCTTCGTTCACACCTGTCTCTCCGGAATCATGTCGAATTCCGAATCGAATCAGGACCCTTCGGAGCCGTCTTCCTCCGATGACGAGAGGGCGGAGTCACGGGTCCTCTCCAACGAAAGGGCCTGGACCGCCATCATCGTCGGCGTAGTCTTGCTGACCGCGGTCTTCGCGCTCGGACGTTCCGGCCCGTCTCCGTCGAAATCCAAATCCGAACCCCAACGAGCCAAAGCTGCGCCTCTGCTCTCGCCAGAGGCAGTGCCCTTGGTGACTGGAGAGGAGCCCGTACAGGATTTGTTTGTCAAAGCGGGTTGCGTGGTCTGCCATACGATTCCCGGCATCGCAGGGGCGACCGGCCGGGTCGGGCCTGAGTTGCTGCTACGGATCACGGGTCCCGACCGGCTGGCGGATCCGAAATATCGCGGCAAGGCCAAGACGGTGCGGGAATACATCGTCGAGTCGATTCTCTCGCCGAGTGTCTATGTGGTGCCCGGATATCCCGACCGGACGATGCCGAACTGGTACGGGCAGAAACTGAGCGCCGGGGCAGTGGAGAAAATCGTGACCTACCTGGAGCACATTCCAGCGCCCGACCGGTCTAGTGACGGGTGAGATTGACTCGTCCGTCAAGCCGGCGGGGGGGGGTGCCGTCTCCCCCTCAGCGTTTGCGGAAAGGGCTCGGCGGAGACGGGGACATGCCTTGAATCTGGAAGGTTTTTTCTTTCCCCTCTTTGTCTTTGTCCAGTAGCGCGGCGAGCGCCTCTTCGCCCTTCAATCCTTCCAACTTGATCTTCAGCCGCAGATTGTTGGCGCTGTCGGCGTTGATCAACGCCTGTTCGATGCTGATCTTGCCGGACTTGTAGAGATTGAACAGGACGTGATCGAAGGTCTGGCAGCCTTCCTCGATCCCCTGTTCCATCGCTTCCTTGAGCGTGTCGACCTGCGCCTTCTTGATCAGATCCTTGACGCGCGGGGTGTCCAGCATGATCTCCAGTGCGGGCACTCGTTTGCCGTCCAGTGACGGAATCAATCGCTGCGAAATGATGGCGCGAAGATTGAGCGAAAGCTGGAGATAGATTTGGGCATGCCGTTCGACGGGAAAGAAGTTCATGATGCGCTCGATGGCCTGGTTGGCGTTGTTCGAGTGCAATGTGCCCAGGCAAAGATGGCCGGTTTCGGCGAAGGTAATCGCCGCTTCCATGGTCTCCGTGTCCCGAATTTCTCCGATCAGAATGACATCCGGCGCCTGCCGCAACGCGTTTTTGAGCGCATTCTGGAACGAATGCGTGTCGAAGCCGACCTCCCGTTGGGTGATGAGGCATTTCTTGTGCTGGTGGACGAATTCGATCGGGTCCTCCACGGTCACAATGTGACCGGGCGCGACCGTATTTCGATGGTCGATCATCGCCGCCAGCGTGGTCGACTTGCCGGAACCGGTGGCGCCGACCACCAGGACGAGGCCACGCTTGGTCATGGCGATGTCCTTGATGATCGGCGGGAGCTGCAGTTCCTCGACGGTTTGAATTTGCGCCTTGATCATCCGGAAGACGAGGCCAACGTTCCCTTTCTGGCGGAAGATATTGACCCGGAAGCGCCCCAACTCTTTGTAGTAGAGCGCCAGGTTCATCTCCATCCTTTCCTCGAACTCGCTCCGCTGTTGTCCGCGCATCAAGGCCAGCGCCAAGGCTTCGAGCTGTTCGTTCGTGAAGGGCGGGGCGTCGGTCCGTTGGGTGACGCCGTGAATGCGATACACCGGCGGCGCGTCGACCGTGAGGTACAAGTCCGACGCGTCCCGATCCACCATCACCTTCAGCAAACTCCGAATATCCATGCTCCGTCTCTGAGCTCCTCCGTTGCGCGCGAACGGCTGCCGAGCCGATCGCGGGTTCGTCACGAACCTGCGTGAATCATGCAGGCTAAGCGGTCGTCCCGACTTGGTTGAACAGATTCGGGTTCATGCTCCGAGCCTGAGCCTCGCCTTTCGTCACCAACCCCCGGTTCACCAGCTCGATCAGGGCCATGTCCATTGTCTGCATTCCGTCCTTCTGGCTGGCCTGCATCATGCCGGGGATTTGATGGAGCTTGGCCTCGCGAATCAGGTTCCGCACCGCGGTCGTCCCGACCATGATTTCGACCGCCGCGACCCGGCCGCCCGTCCGTTTCTTGAGCAGCGTCTGCGTCAGCACGCCTTCCAGGGTTTCGGCGAGCTGAGCGCGGACCTGCGCCTGTTGGTTCGGCGGGAACGCGTCGATGATCCGGTCGACGGTCTTGGGCGCGCTCGACGTATGGAGGGTTGCCAGCACCAGGTGGCCCGTTTCAGCCGCGGTCAGAGCGAGTTGGATGGTTTCCAGGTCCCGCATTTCACCCACCAGGATGATGTCCGGATCTTCGCGGAGAGCCGAGCGAAGGGCGTTGGCGAACGAGAGCGTATGCACACCCAATTCCCGTTGATTGATCAAGCACTTTTTGGACTTGTGGACGAACTCGATGGGGTCTTCGATCGTGATGACATGCCCTTCAAATGTGTTGTTGAGGTAATCGATCATCGCCGCCAGCGTGGTCGACTTGCCGGATCCGGTCGGACCGGTGACGAGGATCAGACCTTTCTCTCGATCACAGAGTTGCCGAATGATCGGGGGCATGCCGAGTTTTTCAAGCGGGATGATCTCCGTCGGAATGGTGCGAAACACGGCGCCCAAACCGCGGTTCTGCAGGAACACGTTGACGCGGAAGCGCGCAATGTCGCCCATCGCGAAGGAGAAGTCGCATTCACGATGCTCTTCGAAGATCTTGCGCTGCACGTCGTTCATCATGTCGTAGACGAGCGCGTGGACTTCCTCCATGCTCAACGGCGGATGGTCCAGTTTCTTCAAGTCTCCATGAATCCGGACCATCGGCGGCTCGCCGGCACTCAGATGGCAGTCCGAGGCGCCTTCCTTGACGGCAAACGTCAGCAACTGCGAAATATCCATGAACCAAGCCCTCCTCCGTGGCGGGTCACGTGCAGAACGACGACCGCACGAGACGAAACATGGACGGACAATGACCGATCAATGTTAAGAACCGGTAGCCTTCAAATGGGCGGAACCCTTGGCCATCATGCCACATCGATGCGAGAAAGCAAGAAAATCCCCACAAGCCGATGCTCCTCCACGGGAGCATCATATGGAGGGCCATCGGCGGACGACCCTGTGACCGATGGGAACAAAGACTGTGTGGGCTTGGCAAAGCGAGTGGCGGGAAGCGGCGGTCAGATCAGCCCTAGGTCCTTTCCGGCTTTCCGAAAGGCCTCCAGCGCGGCGTCAAGTTGCTCGCTGGTATGTTCGGAGGTCACCGTGACCCTGATGCGGCTTGTTCCTTTCGGAACGGTCGGAGGCCGAATCGCCGGAGCGTAGACGCCGTGCTCGAGCAGTTTCTCGGCCATCGCGAGGGCGCGTTCGGCTTCGCCGATGAGCACCGGGATGATCGGACTAAGGCTGTCGGTCGTGGTGAAACCAAGTGTCCGCAACCCGGAAAAGAGATGCCGGCGGTTGGCCCACAGGCGCGCGCGTCGTTCCGGCTCCGTCTCGAGGATCGCCAATGCGGCTACTGAAGCGGCCGCACTGGCGGGCGGCGGCGCGGTGGTAAACATGAACGACCGAGCCGTATTGATCAGATACGCGATGAACGAAGCGGGACCGACGACGTAGGCGCCGATTCCACCCAGCGCTTTTCCGAGCGTGCCCATATGGAAGGGGATGCGTGATTCGACGCCCCAGTGTTCGAGCGTGCCGCGACCGCGTTCGCCCATTACGCCAGTCCCGTGCGCGTCGTCGACCAGGACCTGGGCGTCGTACCGTTCCGCCAGGATGGCGATGTCGGACAGCGGAGCCGCGTCGCCATCCATGCTGAACAGCCCGTCAGTGACGATCAACGTCCGGCGTCTTGCCGGCCGACGGCGAAGCAGCGATTCGAGATGGCTCACGTCGCGGTGGCGGAACACGCGAAACTCGGCCCCGCTCAAACGGCATCCGTCGATGAGGCTGGCGTGACACAATCGGTCGGCGAAAATCATCCCGCCGGATCCGATCAATGCGGGGATCAATCCGAGATTGGCGAGATACCCCGAACCAAACACCAGGGCCCCCTCCGTGCCCTTGAAGCGAGCCAACGCCGACTCCAACTCCTTGTGGGGTGGAAGCGTGCCGGAGACCAGGCGGGACGCTCCGGCGCCGACGCCGAATGTCTCAGTGGCCTGGACGGCGGCTTGAATGAGTCGAGGATGGGTGGCCAGGCCGAGATAGTCGTTGGATGCCAACAGAATAACTTGACGCCCGTCGATGGAGACGACCGGGCCGGTCGCGGACTCCAGTGATTTTGGTTGGCGCAGGAGGTGATGCCGCTCCAAATGTCGAAGCTGCGCGGTGAACTGCCCATCCCGATCGGTGTCGTCCGTCAACGCCATCGTGTCGTGCCGGCATCGGTACGCTATACCCGCCGATTCCCCATGTCAACGGCGCGTCAGGACGATCGGAACCACGAGCGCGATTGGATTGACAATCAGCGGGAAACCCGAGTATAAGGCCCGTCACCGTTGAGCCGGCGAGTCGTCGCCGGCCATTGGCCACAGGCGCAAAGGGATGTCTTACCGCATCAAAGTTCCCTCAAAAAGTGAACCGGTGAGCGAGCCCCGGTTGCTCAGCGGAATGGAACGCCTGCTGCTCACCATGCAGGAATATCGCCGAGCTGTGCTGGCGGGGGTCGGAGTCTTGCTCGCGGCGGTGGCGATTGTCGCCGGTGTGCTGTGGTATGACCACCGTACGGCGGAGGCGGCGCTCGATCTCTACCGCGAAGCCACTCGCCACTATTTGACGCGCCCCGCCGACAAACCGGAACAGGCCGACGCCAATCTCAAGGAGGCGATCAAGAAGTTTCGCCAAGTGGTGGAACAGTATCCGCGCACCCCCAGTGCGCCGCTTGCCCTGTATCACCTGGGAAACGCGTTGGTGCAGGCCAATGAGATCGATGCGGCGATCGAGACCTACAAGCGGTATGTCCTGCTGTATGGTTCGCATTCCGTCTTGCTCGGCCTGGTTCAGCAACGATTGGGCTATGCCTATCTTCTGAAGGGAGATCGGGATCAGGCGGCTAAAGCGTTTTCGACGGTTCTCCAACTGCCCTCCGCCTTGAATAAAGACAACGCGCTCTTTGAATTGGGCAAGCTTGAAGAGGCGCAATCACGGCCGGAAGGCGCGTTGAGCCATTATCAGCAATTGATCAAGGAATATCCTAACTCTCCTTTCGCCAGCGAGGCGGCGGTCCGCCTCAAGGTGCTGGAAGCGAAGAAAGGACCGGAAGGAAGCGTTTCCGGAACCGCAACGGCCGAATCGCCACCCGGCGGGTCCGCTACGAATCCAGCCGCCCACTCGTCCCCTTCATCAAGCGCGGGACAACGCTAGCTCGATCGTTCGGCCACTCGATACTCAGCGAAGAAGCGCATCGTTCGGGCAGGACAAGGCCGGAACGGTCATCTGATCGCGAGCACGTCGCCCGGCTTAATCAAGGCGCTGGTGAGGTTATTCCTGACTTTGAGCGCCTTGACCGAGATTCGGAAGCGCTTGGCGATCTTTTCAAGCGTATCGCCCACCCGCACGCGATACACTTTCGCGCTTTCAAAATCTATGCGGTTGCGCTTGGATTTCGCGATGATCGGGGCGTGTTTATAGGTCGGAATACGGTCCAGCAGCCGCTCGACTTTCTCTTTCATTCCGGCTGGAACCTTGAGATGATACTCGGCGTCGTCCGGCGGTGTAGCGTCCCGGCGAAGCTCCGGGTTCAGATTCTTCAGCTCCTGATAAGGAATGCCGGTGACGTTTGAGATCGCCCGGAAATGGATCGGGCGGCGGACGACCACTTCTTCAAAGCGGTGAGGCGTCACCTCTTCCAGAGGAAACCCATAACGATCCGGATTCTTTGCGATGATGGTGGCGGCCATAAACCGGGGAACGTACTCTTTGGTTTCCCGACGGATCAGCGTGGTGCGGGAAATTTCTTTGAAACTTTCAGCTTGGGCCTTCTGCAGCGCGCGCAGCACTTTCCCTTCGCCGGCGTTGTAGGCGGCCATGGCTAATGGCCAACTGCCGAAGAGATCGTAGAGATCCTTCAGATATCGGGCCGCCGCGACCGTTGACTTGATGGGGTCGCGGCGCTCGTCTACGTATTGATCGACCCGCAGCCCGTAGAGTTTCGCCGTGCCTTTCATAAACTGCCAAGGGCCGGTAGCCCGAGCGCGCGAGTAAGCATGCGGATTGAAGCCGCTCTCGACCAGGGAGAGGTACACCAAGTCGCTCGGCAAATCGAATTCAGAGAAAATACGTTCCACCAACGGCTTGTACTTGCCTAGTCGGAGCAGCCATTTCTCGAACCGATCACGAATGGCGGTATTGAAGTAGCGAATGTGGCTCTGGACGGAAGAATCCAATACGATCGGGACGTTATACGTGACGTGACCGTTCTCCTCTTCCTCAGAGGCCTTTGCCGACCCTTCGGACTTGCTACCCTCCGAATCGGTGGCCTGCGGAGGTCGGGCAGTTTTCTCCACAGCCGAAACCGACTCCCTCTCCGCCTGATCGGCAGGAGGATCGCTCAGGAAAAACCGTTCCGAGGCCTCCGCCGGACCTGGCGTCTCGTCAACGGCTTGTAAAGCGATATCAAGCGTCGTCGATGATGAGGATTCCTCGCCCGAAGCGGGAGTCTGGACTGCTGAGGCCTCTACCAGCGATTGTTCAGCCGTTGCCAATGTCGCCAAGGCCACCGCCGTTAGAACCATGAGTGGTAAGAACATCACCGCAAAGCCCTTCATCTGCCCACCTTCTCGCCTCTGCCTCCGCGCCGAGCAGCTCATTCGGGTGTCGAACGCGCAACGGAAAACGGAAGTTTGGGCTACCCTAGCGAGTGTTTCCGCTGTTGTCAAGGAAAAGAACACCGACGGGCGCCGCCTTGACTCTCTGGCAAGGGCTGTGATAGCGTAGCCCCCCTCCCGAGTGACCCCCAAGTCTTTACAAGCAGAGGAGAAGAGGAGAACGGGTTGATGGTGAAACGGTATCTACTTGCTCCCGGACCGACCCCTGTGCCGCCAGAGGTCCTCCTGGCGATGGCGCGGCCGATTATCCACCACCGCGCGCCCGAATTCGCCCAGGTGTTCGCCGAAGTGCGTGAGGACCTCAAATGGCTCTTCCAAACCCGCAATGAGGTCTTGATTCTTGCCTCCTCTGGGACCGGAGGGATGGAAGGTGCGGTGTCGAATTTTCTCTCCCCTGGTGACAAGGCGCTGTGCGTGAACGCGGGAAAGTTTGGAGAACGGTGGGGAAAGTTGTGCAAAACATTCGGTGCCCAAGTCACGGAAATCAAGGTTGAATGGGGACGGGCTGTCGATCCGCAGGCGGTCGCTGATGCGCTCAAGAAAGATCCGTCGATCAAGGCCGTGTATGTGCAGGCAAGCGAGACATCGACCGGCGTCGCACATGACGTGAAAGCCTTGGCGGAGATTGTGAGGCCCTATGAGGGCACGATTCTGGTAGTGGACGCGATCACCGCGCTGGGCGTGTTCGATATCAAGACCGACGCGTGGGGCTTGGATGTGGTCATCACTGGATCGCAGAAGGCGCTGATGCTGCCGCCCGGATTGGCCTTCGTCAGCGTGAGCGAGAAGGCCTGGCAATTGGCTCAGAAAGCCCAAAACGGCGCGTTCTATTTCAATTTCAAGAAAGAACGGGAGGCTCAGAGCAAAAACCAAACGGCATATACCCCGGCGGTCTCCCTGATCCTTGGGCTTCAGGAAGTGCTCAAGATGCTGAAGACGGAGGGACTGGAAGCGGTGTTTGCCCGCCAAGCGGCGCTGGCTCGGGCCATGCGGGAGGGCATCAAGGCGGCCGGGCTCTCCCTCTTTCCGAAAGAATCACCTAGCGACGCGGTGACAGCGGTTTCCGCTCCCGATGGTCTCGACGGTCAGGCGATCTACAAGAATCTCAGGGTGCACTACGGAATCACCGCCGCTGGTGGCCAGGACCACTTGAAGGGGAAGATTTTCCGGCTCTCTCACATGGGGTATATAGACCGATTCGACGTCATCACGGCCTTGTCGGCCGTTGAAATGGTCCTGAAAGGCCTCGGTCATCCGATCAAATTAGGCAGCGGTGTGTCGAGGGCGCAAGAATTGCTGATGGCCGAGGTTTGACGGGAGCGATCGGGCGAGACGGCGATGAAAATTCTGGTCAGCGACAGCTTGTCAAAGCAAGGAATCGAGGTCCTCGAAAAGGCCGGATTCACCGTGGTCGTCAAGACCAAGCTCTCCAAGGACGAGCTGCTCAAGGAGATTAAAGATTGTGACGGTCTGATTGTCCGCTCGGGGACGAAAGTCACCGCCGAGGTGATTGCCGCCGGGGAGCGGCTTAAGGTCATCGGGCGAGCCGGCTCCGGGTTGGACAACGTGGATACCCAAGCCGCGACCCGCCGCGGCATTGTGGTGATGAACACCCCTGGCGGCAACACCGTGACGACCGCCGAACACACCTTGGCGATGATCTTCGCGATGACCCGCCGGATTCCCCAGGCGACCGCGTCGATGAAGGCCGGGAAGTGGGAGAAAGAACGGTTCATGGGCGTTGAGTTGTACAACAAAATTCTGGGGATCGTCGGTGTCGGGCAGATCGGCGGCTATTTGGCCAAGCTGGCGCAAGGAATCGGCATGAATGTCATCGCCTATGACCCCTATCTGGCCGAAGAACGCGCACGCAAGATGGGGGTCGAGATGGTGGATCTCGATGAACTGTTCCGCCGGAGTGACATCATCTCGGTCCATACGCCCTTGACGCCGGAAACCAAGTCGCTGATCGACGCCAACGCGATCGCCAAGATGAAACCCGGCGTGATGATCGTCAACTGCGCGCGGGGCGGGATCGTCAACGAGGCCGATCTCTATGAAGCGCTCAAGAGCAACCGGGTGGCTGCAGCCGCGTTCGACGTGTTCGACCAAGAACCGATCAAGCCGGATCATCCCCTGCTGACTGTGGACACCTTCATCTGCACGCCGCACATCGGCGCGTCGACGACGGAGGCTCAGGAGAACGTCGCCATCGGCATCGCGGAGCAGATCGTCGATTACTTTACTAAGGGGATCGCGCGCGGAGCCGTCAACGTTCCCTCGGTGCCGCCGGAGCTGCTTCCGCAGCTTCAGCCGTATTTGGCACTGGCCGAAAAGGTCGGCCTCCTGCAAGCCCAGCTGTACGAGGGCGGACTTGAGCGGGTCACGGTTGAATACAACGGGGAGGTCGCTTCGCTTGCTGTGGCGCCGTTGACGATCGCGGTCTTGAAAGGGCTCCTCACCCCGATCCTCGAAAACGCGGTGAATTTCGTGAACGCGCCGCTCGTCGCCAAGGAGCGGGGGATCGAAGTGAAGGAGGTCAAGAGCGGAGACGCCGGCGACTTCACGAGTGTGATCCGGGTCCGGGTCGAAGCAGGCAGATGCGCGCACCATGTGGCCGGGACGCTGCACAATCGCAAGGAACCTCGTATCGTCGAAATCGACACGTTCCAAGTCGAAGTGGTGCCCGAAGGACACCTTCTGCTGATTCTCAACGTCGATCGCCCGGGCGTGATCGGCGAGGTCGGGAAAGTGCTGGGCGATCACGACATCAACATCGCCCGCATGCAGTGTTCCCGCGAGGAACGCGGCGGCAACGCCTTATTGATCATTGGGACTGACGTCCCCTTATCCCGCGAGGTGCTGGACCAAATTAAGTCCGCGAAAAACATTCTCTCGGTCAAGGTCGCCGATCTCTCCATGAGTTTGTAACCGTCCCTTCCACTGGCCATGGCTCGCCCGCCGAGCACACCGCCCGTGCAGTTGTCCCCTCCGCTCGCTTCGCAGGAGCGCTCGCTCGTGCCCGCGGGGATGACGACCATTTTGCCCCATGTCGCGATGCAGGTCCGGCGGCTTGAAGGCATTCTTCTCACTCAGTTGAGTCGTTGGGGCTATGACGAAATTATCCTGCCCACGTTCGAATACCTGGACGTGCTGGCGCCCGGCCTTGAGCAGGATCTCATCGAGAAGTGTTACCAATTTGCCGACCGGACGACCGGCCGTATCTTGCTCCTGCGGCCGGACGCCACGGCGCAGATCGCCCGGACCGTGGCGATGGGTATGATCAACCGGCAGATCCCCCTGCGACTGTCCTACCGGACTTCCGTCTTCCGGTACGAGCCGGAACATGCCGGGCGGGATCGGGAGATTTTTCAAGTCGGAGCGGAACTGATCGGACGGGACGATGGTGCCGCCGACGCCGAAATCATCGCGCTTATGGCGGAATGCCTGAAACAGGTCGGGCTTCGTGCGTTCAAAGTCTCTCTGGGGCATGTCGGGTTTTTTAAGGGCCTGCTGGCCCGAACGGGGATGTCCGCGGAGGGGCGAAAGCGGGCTGAAGAGGCCGCTGCGCGCAAGGATCTGCCGCGCCTCGAGGAAATTCTTGCATCCGAGCGAGTGCCGCCGGCCCAGGCTCGAGCCATTCTCGAAGCGCCTGGATTATACGGAGGGGATGAAGTGCTGAATCGAGGGCGAAAGCTTGCCGGACGAGACCGTACGCTGCACTCGACGCTCGATCGGCTCACGCACGTGTATCAATTGCTGGAGTCCGCAGGTCTCGGCGGATGCCTCTTGCTCGACCTCGGCGAATTCCGCGGCTTCGAATATTACGACGGGCTCGTATTCGATGTGTTTGCGGACGGAGTGGGATGTGAACTCGGCGGCGGCGGCCGCTACGATCATTTAATCGGACGCTTCGGTCGAGATCTCCCGTCCACCGGCTTTGCGGTGGATGTCGATCGGCTGTTCCGCGCGTTGAATCGTGTGGACATCGTCGGCGAGTCTTCCCAACCGGGGCCTGACTATGTCGTCTGTGCACCTATCCACCTGTCTCAACGCCTGTTTCAGTTGACGAGCCTGTTAAGGGCGCGCGGGTGCCGGGTCGTTCATGGAGAGGGTCGACCACGACCCGTCGAGACCATCCAGGCGGCTGTCGAAGAGGCGCGTCGGTATCAGGCCACGGCGGCTCTGGTGCTCGGCGCCCCTGGGCTCTCCGCCGATGAGGTGCTGCTGATTGAGAGCTTCTCATCCGGTCCCGCTGCAAAACGGTCGGGGAAACGCCGCTCCCGGGCGCACTCGGTTAAGCGGGTCAAGATTCAAGCGCTTGCTGATTGGGCCGGCGGCACGACGAACTCCTGACGGGAACAGCGACGATGGATCTCTCTGAACCGAAACTGCCTCCTCAAAACCTGGAAGCCGAGCAATCGGTGCTAGGCGCCATTCTGCTCGATAATGGGGCTCTCGCCAAGGCGATGGAGCTGTTGAGCGAAGAAGATTTCTATCGGACCGCGCACCGGAAGATCTACCGTGCGATGCTCGAGCTATCCGAGATCGGCGAGGTGATCGACCACATCACCCTGACCGAGCGGCTCAAAGCGCGAGGCGAGCTGGAAGCGGTGGGAGGCGCCTCGTACCTGGCAGAACTCGTCCAGGCGGTGCCGAGCGCGGCGAATATCCGCTACCACTGCAAGATCGTGCGGGACAAAGCGCTCCTCCGAGGGTTGATCAGCATGTCCACCGAGGTCATCGCCCGCGGGTACGAGGGCCTGGCCCCGATCGACGAGTTGTTGGAGTTTGCCGAGCAAGCGGTCTTCAGTCTCGCTCAAGGGAAACTCGGTCGCTCCTTCACCCCGATCAATCAGATTATCAAGGACAGTCTCGAACTCGTCGACCGTCTCTCCAAACGGAAAGAGCGGGTTACGGGGGTGCCGACCGGATTTTACGATCTCGATGAGCTGACGGCCGGCCTGCAGGCATCGGATCTCGTCGTGATCGCCGGACGCCCCAGCATGGGCAAGACCAGCCTGGCGCTGGGAATCGCCCAGCATGCCGCCATCCACGCCGGAGCCGTCGTCGGGATTTTCAGCCTGGAAATGTCCAAGCCGCAATTGGTGCTCCGCATGCTCAGCTCAGAAGCCCGCGTGGATTCACACGCGTTGCGAACTGGGAGGCTGCAGAAGGAGGACTGGTGGCGGCTGGCTGAGGCGGCCGGTCGCCTCGAACAGGCGCCGATTTTTATCGACGATACAGGGGCGCTCACGGTTCAACAGATGCGCGGCAAGGCGAGGCGGCTCAAGGCGGAGCGGGGGCTTGACCTGTTGATCGTGGATTATCTCCAGTTGATGCAGGGCCGCAGCGACGCCGAGTCCCGGCAACAGGAGATTTCCGACATTTCCCGATCCTTAAAAGGATTAGCCAAGGAACTCAACATCCCGGTCGTCGCCTTGTCGCAGTTGAGCCGCAACGTCGAAAACCGCAAACCGCCGATTCCGATGTTGGCGGATCTGCGTGAGAGCGGCGCCATCGAGCAGGATGCGGATGTGGTGATTTTCATTTACCGCGAAGAGGTCTACGATCCGAACTCGGAGAAGAAGGGGATCGCGGATATCCTCGTGCGAAAGCACCGCAACGGCCCGATCGGGGACAAGCAACTGTTCTTCCACGACAAGTTCGCGAAGTTTGAAAGCCTCGACATCCGTGAAGCGGTTTGACGCTGGAGGAGGAGCGTCGGTATAATCCGCTTCGACGCGCTCGGCGTCTTTCTGCCGCTTCTGAGATGGTTAGGTGGCAAGCGATGCGATCGGTGGGTTCGATGGCTGGTCCTGCCGTGAGAGGACTGGGACTCAGCGCCTTGATCATGGCGGCGATCCTTTCGAGCATTGCCGCCTGTGCCGCCGCGCCTCGCGCCGACGTCGTGTCGCCTCCCGATGCATCGCCGTCAGGAGTTAAATCGGCTTCCGCCGTCGATGCCCGGTCTTCTTACCATTTCATGCTGGGCTATCAAGCTGAACTGGCGCAGGACACCGACCGTGCGATCCAAGAGTATCAGGCTGCGTTGCGAACCGATCCCGGCTCTCGCTTTCTGAAGGCTCGTTTGGCCACGCTGTTGTTTTCTGCAGGAGATCTTACCTCGGCCGTGCGCTACGCGGACGAAGTGGCCGAGGCCGCGGATCAGGATGCGCAACTGCTGGGACAGATCGCCGGAATTTACGCCGGGGCCGGCCAGGTGGAGAAAGCTCTCGGGCTGTTCGATCGCGCGATCCGGATCGACCCATCCAAAAGCGAATCGTATTTCTCGAGGGGGTTGTTGCTGTTGAATCTGAAGCGCTTCGACGAGGCGGCGCAGAGTATCGAACAGGGCATCAAGATCGCGCCGGACTCACCGGTGGGCTATTACTATCTCGGTCGCGTGGCGATGGAAGCGAAGCAGCCGGACAAGGCGATGGCCAGTTTCGAGCGGGCCATGGCCGTCAATCCAGCCTTCGAGCCCGCGTACATGGCGTTGGCGTCGGCTTATGAGGCTCAGCAGAACCGCGAAAAGGCCATTGCGGTCTATCGCCAATACTTGCAGCTCGTCAACCCCCATGGCAGAGAAATTCGCCAGCATCTGATTCGATTGCATCTCAATGGGAAAGAATACCGAGAGGCGATGGCGGAGTTGGAAAAGGTCCTGGCCGACGATCCCTCCGATTTCGATGCACAACTTCGACTGAGTTTGATTTACGGCGAGTTGAAGGAGTATCCGAAAGCGATCGAACGGTTAACCCAAATTTTGGCCGCCCGTCCAGCTGAGCTAAAGATCCGGGATTACCTGGGATTCCTGTTTGAAGAAACCAAGCAATACGACAAGGCGGTGGAGGCCTATACCGACAATCTCAAGCTGGAGCCGAACTATTTCGACAGTCATCTGCATCTGGGCGTCTTGCTGTATCGACTGAAACGCTTCCCGGACGCCGTGATGCACCTCTCTCAGGCCGTGAAGTTGAATCCCAAACAGCCCGAAGGGTATCTGGTGCTCGGGCTGACCTATTTGCAAACCGAGCAGTACGAGTTAGCCTCGCAAACCTTTGAAGAGGGGATTCGGTATCACCCGACCAATCCGGATCTGCATTTCAATCTTGGGACGGCCTACGACAAGTTGAACCGGTTCGACGATGTCGTCCGTGCCATGGAGACGACGCTGAAGCTCGATCCCAAGCATGCGGACGCGCTGAACTATCTTGGCTACAGTTACGCGGAACGAGGCATCAAGATCGAGGAAGCCGTCGCGTTGACCAAGCAGGCGGTCGCGTTGAAACCGAACAACGGCTATTATGTGGACAGTCTTGGCTGGGCGTTCTTCAAGATGGGGTTGATCAACGAGGCGCTCGCCGAGATCAAGCGGGCGGTCGATCTGGTCGGCGACGACCCCGTCATTTTTGAACACTTGGGCGAAATCTACCTCAAGCAAGATCTGATTGCGGAAGCTCGGGAAGCCTGGCTGCACGCGCTGGAGCTGGATCCCTCCAACGTCAAATTGATCGAGCGCTTTCGCGAACGTGGGATGGGGGATCCGACCCAAGAAGAACGCATCCGCCAAGCCCAACGAAGGGTTTCAGAGAACAAGTCCCTCCAACACGCGACGCCGTGACCGGAGAGGTCCGTGCGCGCGCACGGATCGGTCCCGCTGCTTTTTGCGCCGGGAACAAGGATCCCCCTTGTAGATAACGGCGTGTAAGGCACTGGTTTCGACTCGCCGCAGTCTTACCTCGCGGTCCCCTCGCGGCAAAATCAGCCGCGAGGGGTCAGCCATTCGGATACAGCCTGTATCTGTTTTGATTCAGCTCGATTTCATCATCTAGCCCCCAATCCCCTTTCCCCAACATCCGGCTCTTTAGGGATGCTGTCCATATTTCTTTTCTCCTGCCATTTTTTGGTCATTCCACGCGCTAAACAAGCTTTCCATCCTGAAAGCCTGAAAAATGACCACCGTGTGGAATTTCAAAAAAACCTTTCCTTTCAACAAATTCTCGGTAGGCTTGGTGCATGAATGCTCCTGGCATGGTCTCTGCTCAGAGTGAATCGCCGCTGGCCGATGAGATGATGGGCGCAGAGATGAGGCAATCCGCTCGGCGACAACAGGGCTTTACCTTGATCGAGCTGATGATCGTGGTCGCGGTGCTGAGCATCGTGGCAGCGCTCGCGATTCCGAATTACCTCCGGTATCAAATGCAGACCAGACAGAGTGAAGCCAAGGCGAACTTAGCGGGAATTTTCATGGCAGAGAGTGCGCATTTCGGTGAGCAGTCGATGTTCGGCACGTTTGCTCAGATCGGCTTTGGACTCGCCGGATCCGTCAATCGGTATGCGTATCGGGTGGGTGCAGGAACCACGGCGGGAAGCGATCTGGTGCTTCCGCTAATGGGGGTCGACCCAGGACCCAATACCATTGTGCCGTCCGGCCTGACGGGTCAGCCGGCTCCAGGATTTACCGCCACCGCTACCGCGAATTTGGACGCGGATTCAACCATCGACATGTGGCATGTCAACGATCTGAAACAAGGGTTACAAATTGCCGATCTCAGTGACGTGAATTGAGGAAAGGAAGAGGACACGGGAAGGGGCACGGTACGAGAAAAACCATAAGTGGATGAAAGAATGAATGAAACGGTGAAGATGTTGAGACAGGGTGAATAGTCCAGAGCCAACACCAGCTGGCACAGAAAGTGCTGGGACTTTTTAGACAGCTCAGGAAACTTGAACTCCTGGAAGAAGACAGCGCGGCTGGCGTGTCGGTTGACTCAATCAAACAAGGGAGGAGAACAATGTTCAAACTATTACGAAGTCAAAAAGGCTTTACCTTGATCGAATTGATGATCGTGGTGGCCATCATCGGCATCCTCGCGGCCATCGCGATCCCCAACTTCCTAAAGTACCAGGCGAAGTCCCGGCAGTCGGAAGCGAAAACCAATCTAGGGGCAATTTTTGTTGCGGAGAGTGCCTTCTTCGGAGAACGGTCGTTCTTTGGAGCCTTCAACGAAATTGGTTGGACGCTGACGGGTACATCGAATCGTTATACCTATGTAGGGCCAGCCGCTGGCGGAAACGTGGGTGTCAACACTAGCGCTGGCGCGACTCAAGGAGTGGACATCTGTTATAGCAACGCCGGTTGTGCTACTACAGGAGGAACGTTAGTTGTGTATAACGCGGGAAGTACTGGCGCTCCGGCTGCAGCAACGAACACGGGCGGATCATATGGTTTTACTGCCACTGCTGCGGCCAATCTCGACAATGATGCCGATGTTGATTCTTGGCACGTCAACGACATCAAGCAAAATCTCCAAGTACCTGACGTGAATGATGTGTAGTGAAGTAGGATTATCTCGATCCCTATTGGGGTGAAACGCGGGGTGGGGACAGCCCACCCCGCTCGCTTTTTCCTTTCCTCGCTTGAGCCCCACCCTCTGCCAAGGGTCCTGTCTCGCTTAATGGGTTTCAGAGGTCATGGGACCAGAGGCCGGGTTAACCCTGCGCTGGACTACTTGAAGATGCTGCGGTTTGGCTTACCTCTCTGGCTTCTCCTGCTCTGCAGTCTTTTGGTCTTTGCGCCGTTGATCGAAGGTGGCACAACTCATGTGGCCGCCATGATCATTCGGCTGATCGTGCTCTTGCTTGCGACCGCTGTTCTCGTCGAGGGCCTTCGCCGGGGCCAGTTTGTGTGGCCAGGTGGCCGAGTGGGAGTGCCCATCTTAGGCTTTCTCGGTCTAGCCGCTGCGTCCACGATCCTGTCAGCGTATCCAGCCCAGAGCCGGCAGTGGCTGATCGTGCTCGGTACCCATGCAGTATTGCTCTATTTAATTGTGTTTTTTTTGCATCGATGGAATCATGTGCTCATCCTGCTTGGCTCCCTCGCCGTCATGGGGTGGCTGGAAGCCGGGTTGGCGCTTGTTCAAGGCTTATGGTTCGGGAAGCTCAGGCCGACGGGGACGTTTTTCAACCCGAATTTCCTGGCCGGCTATCTGGCAGCCATTCTCTCGACGCTGCTCGGCATTGTGGCCTTTAGTTGGAGCAGGCAGCAATTGTGTCGGGGGCTTGCTCCGAGGTTCGCGACGCTGGTTCGCGATCGCTGGAGAGCCCTTTGTTGCTATGAGCCAGAACAGAAGTACACCGGTGCTTCCGGTCCGGTGGCACAACGAGCCGGCGCGTCCAATGGTCGGCCGCAGCACTCTTCAGCGGGCATGGTCGGTGTCACAGTTCTGCTGTGCGGCATGATGGTTGCGGCGTTGATCTGGACTGGTTCTCGCGGCGGCATGGTAGCCCTGTTGGCTGGCGCGGGAACGGTCTGTGCGCTGCGCTGGGGAAGGCGAGGCCTATACGCCATCGCGGCGATCGTGGTGATCGTGATGCTCCTGCCGACTCCCTGGCGGAACCGCGTGTTCGCTGAGCACCAACAGAACCCGGTGGCCTATGCGCGACTCCAGATGTGGCAACAAGCGGCTCGCATGATGATGGAGCATCCCTTCGGGGTGGGGCTTGGGCTGTATCAGTATGCCGCGCCTCGCTATGCCTTCCCTGTGGAGCAGCAGGTTGCCCGGTATGCCCAAGTCGCTCGGACGCCGCATAGTGAGATCGCGCAGATCGGAGCCGAGCTCGGGGTGCTCGGACTGGTGCTCTTTGGGTGGGGAATCATAGAAGTGGCACGCCGAGCCCGGGCAGCTCTTTGCCTTCGCCTTAAACGATGGCAACGAGGTCTGATCGTGGGAGTTATCGGGGCGATGGCGAGTATTCTCGTCCATGCGGCTGTGGATTCGAATTTACACGAGCCCCCGATCGCGATCCTGCTGGTTCTGTCGGTAGCCGTGATCCTGGTAGCACCGCGATTGGCGTACAAGAACGTTCGCCCTGAGCCGGCGCTTATAGTTCGGCGCCCATGGCTGTGGAGATGGGCGGGCAGCGGCGCTCTCATCGTGCTGGCGTCCATTGTCGTGATGCTGGGAACGGCGTGGTTATTCTATGAAGCGGGTGGACGGGCGCTGGATCGAGGAGACCTTGGGCAAGCGATGGCGCACTTTCGCCGAGCTGCGGAGCTCGACCCGGGGAAGGCGCTCTATCACAGGGCCCTCGGTGCCGTGTCCTTTCGCGTCTTTCAACACACACAGGATGCAACAGCCTTGGAAACGTCGCTTGCCGAAGTGAGGAAAGCGACCGTCTGTAACCCGCTCGATGGACGGTTGTGGGCGATTTTCGGTGAAATGGCGGTGGCAATCGCTTCGCGCAATAAATGGGTCCGCACGCTGGAAGACAAACGGTCATGGTTTCTCGCTGCGAGGGATGCGTACGAGGAGGCACTTCGCCTGATGCCCTATGCCGTGTTCGAGCGGTTGGCTCTGGGACAGGTCTTGTGGGCTTTGGGCGAGAACGCAGCGGCCGAGCGGCTGATCCGCGAGGCGGTAGAGCTTGAACCAAATTTTTTACCCGGCCGGGCTTGGCTTGTCCGGCTGTATCTGAGCCGTCAAGACGAGCACCAGAAAGCCAAAGACGAATACCAAGAGATTGTGGATCGGCAGAGGCGATACCTGCTCTCGGGGTTGGCCCCTGTCGAGCGCAGGTATCTAGAGGTTGATATGACGACGCTGACCGACGCGTTGCAACGGGCGGGGATCAAGCTGTCATGACAGGATCGAATACGCGGTCCCTCGGGCAGACCCTAGCGATGATCGGCCTCTTTGTCGGCCTTGGTGCCATGGCGACGAGTCTTCTTATGACCATGGAGCAGCAGCGGCCGGCAACCGCCCGGGCCGCCGAGTTGTCGTATCTGCCGAGAGGCGACTATCTCAAGGTGGCCGTGTTGGGCTATCGACAGATCGCGGCCGACCTCATTTGGCTCAAGGCCATCCAACATTTTGGCGGACGGGATGCCACCCAGGCTGATTATCACTGGGCGTACCATGCAGCCGACGTTTTGACGGATCTCGATCCTCAATTCGTCATGGCTTATCAGGCGACGGGTACGGTTCTGGGCGTGTGGGCTGGGTTGGTGCAGGAGAGCATCGCGCTCTTGAAGAAAGGCCACGTGCACAATCCGGATGTGTGGCAACTGCCGTTCACGATCGGCTACGACTATTTCTATGAGCTCTGCGATCCGGCGAACGCTGCGATCTATTTCCGCCAAGCGTCCCTCCTGCCCGGCGCACCGGAGTACCTGCCGCGATTGGCGGCGCGGATGACGGTTGAAAGCGGCGATCCGGACGCAGCCCTCGAATTCCTCCAGCGGTTCTCTCAGCAGACCAATGACGAACGGATGCGTGAAGCGCTGGCGCAGCGGATGAACGAAGTCCTCGCCGAGCGGGACATCCGGTTTTTGGAAGAAGCCGTGCGCCGCTACCAACAACGCTACCACAAGCTGCCGAAGGCGCTGACCGATCTGGTCGCTGGCAACATTATTGACCGCGTGCCGCAGGATCCTTTTGGCAACATGTATCAGTGGAATGCAGCGAACGGGACTATCACCTGTTCTGGCCTGAAGGAACGCTTGCGCGTACACCGGCATATGGGGTGCGGGTCTTCCTCGCGAGGCACGACCAAGCCTGCGCCCCCTCTTCGGTCGGCCATGACGGGATGAGTACCAGCCGGTCGTAGTGCGCTCGTTCGTTGGGGGGGGACCCGATGGATGTGATTCTGATCGATGGATTGACCAAGGTGTATAAGCCCAATTGGCCCTGGCAAAAGCCGGTGAAGGGGCTGGATGGCTTATCGCTTTCGGTTAGCCGCGGTGAGATCTATGGGTTCCTGGGCCCGAACGGCGCGGGCAAGACGACGACCTTGAAAATCCTTATGGGGCTCATGCGGCCGACGAGCGGGACCGCCGAGTTGCTCGGTCAACCCGCCGGCGACATCCACACCCGCCGGAGAATCGGCTTCCTGCCCGAGGCGCCTTATTTCTATGACTATCTGACGGCGGAAGAGTTTCTCGGCTTTTACGGGTGTCTCGCCGGGCTGGACCGGAGCACGCTGGCTCGCCGCATCACGGAGTTGCTTGATCTGATGGGATTGACCGAGGCCCGGACTCGGCAGCTTCGAACATTTTCGAAGGGGATGTTGCAGCGGATCGGATTGGCCCAGGCCCTCATCCACGATCCCGAGCTGGTCATTCTGGACGAGCCGATGTCTGGCTTGGACCCGATTGGGCGGAAACAGGTTCGCGACCTGATTCTGAACTTACGGGAACAAGGCAAGACCGTGTTTTTCAGTACGCACATTATTCCCGACGTCGAGATGATCTGTGATCGAGTCGGCATCGTCGTCAAAGGTCGGTTGCTCGCCAGCGGGCGGGTGGATGAGTTGGTCAGCCGGCACGCCGGTCCGGTGGAAATCGTGTGTGACGGACTTTTGCCCGAACGCGTTGCCGAGATCGTGCCAAAAGCCGCCAAAGTGCTCTGGCGAGGCTCTCAGTGCATGATCGTGTTGCCGAATTCCGATCTGGTGGACGGCGCCGTGGAAAACATCCGGAGGCATGGAGGGCGATTGATCTCCGTCACGCCGCAGAAAGGCTCGCTGGAAGAACTATTTGTGGCGCAGTCCGAAGACCGCCCCCTAGCTTGAGCAGGAATACTGGTTCGCTGATGACATCCATCCTGGTCATTGCGCTTAACTCCTTTCGCGAGACATTACGCGACAAGATTCTGTACAACCTGCTGATTTTCGCCGTGCTGCTTATCGGTGCGTCGGTCTTGCTCGGTGAGCTCACCATTGCCGAACACAAAAAAGTTGTGACCGATATGGGCCTGGCCGCGATCAATCTGATTGGCATTCTCATCGCGGTGTTTGTCGGGATCGGGCTGGTCAGCAAGGAAATCGAACGGCGCACCGTCTATACCATCATGGCTCGACCCATCAGCCGGACTCAATTTCTCTTGGGCAAGTATGCCGGGTTGGTGCTGACCTTGTCGGTCAACGTGCTGATTATGATGGCTGTATTCAGTGTGACGCTTCTTCTGAGCGGAGCACTCGTGCATATCGCTCTGTTCCAGGCGGTCGCGCTGATCTTTGTGGAGTTGCTGGTGGTGACGGCCGTGGCGCTTTTGTTTTCCACGTTCAGTTCGGCCACGTTGAGCGCGATTCTCACACTGGCCATCTACGTGATTGGTCATTTAACCGCTGATCTCAGAGGTATTGCCGCAAAAACCGAAAGTGTTGTCCTCAAGTGGCTGACGGAGGGGCTGTACTACGTGTTCCCCAATTTGGAGATGTTGAATGTGAAGGGACAGGGGGCGTGGGGAATTTCGATCCCGTTATCGTATCAGGTGGTGGCATCGACGTATGGAATACTATACGCGGCTTTACTCCTTATGGTGGCCTGTGTCGTCTTCCAGAGAAGAGATTTTTGATGACTGTCCAGCCGATTGAGTGTTCAGGCTCCTGCGCCGATCGGGAAACGCCGCTTTTCGAAAAGGGAGCGCCGAATCGCAGAGAGAGGGCAGGTAGCGAAACGGGTTTGTCAAGTCGTGTTTCCAGGGGAAGGACAATGAAAATCGAAGGCCATCACTTTCTGGTGACCGGGGGCAGTGGATTTATTGGGTCTCATTTGGTCGAGGCGTTGGTCCAGCAAGGTGCTGCACGGATCGTGGTCTTTGACAAGATGATCAACGATCGGAACTTGGCCGGCTTGAGTGCCGCTCGCGGCGTCGAAATGATCGAAGGCGATCTGCTTCAGCGCGACAAATTAGCTGATGCACTCAGAGGAATGCATGGTGTGTTTCATTTGGCGGTTCTCCCGCTCGGGGCCTGCGAAAAAGATCCTCGGCTTGCGTTCGAGGTCAATATCCGCGGCACGTTCAACGTGATTGAAGGTTCGATCCGACGAGGTGTGAAGAGGCTGGTCTATTCTTCGGCTTCGTCGGTATACGGGGATACCTTGGAAGTGATGGATGAGCATCATCCGTTCAATCCATGGACGATGTACGGAGTCAGCAAGCTGTGTGGCGAATTTCTCTTTCGGCCGTTCCGCTCGAAGTTGCCTTATGTGATTCTGCGATACATGAACGTCTATGGCCCCCGGCAAGGGGGAGGACTCATTCCGGCCGTGCTCACGAAAATTCGAGCTGGCGAACCGCCTGTGATCAACGGGGACGGATCCGCTTCCTTTGACTTCGTACACGTGCGCGATGTGGTTCACTGCAATCTCCTCGCAATGGCCAGCGAAATAGAGGCTGAAGCCTTCAATGTCGGTAGTGGAACCACGGCGACCGTGCAAGATGTCGTGAACCAGTTGCTTCAATTAACCGGGTCTTCTCTGCAACCTGTATACCGACGGGATATCGACGTTCCGATGATGCGGCGAGTGGGGAGTAGCGAAAAGGCAAGGCGACTGTTGGGTTATCGGGCGTCCATAGCCCTAAACGAAGGATTGGCAGAACTCGTGAAAGGACGCTGAGAGCATGTGCGGCATCGCCGGCATTTACAACTTGAGCGAGCGGCCAATCGAGCCGTTTGCGATTACGAAGCTCTGTGATGCCCAGTTCCATCGCGGGCCCGACGATGTCGGGTACGTACTGTTGTATCCGGTGGGTCGGTCCAGAGGACCGAGATGGTGTGAACTCACCAACGCGGATCGCTTTCGCTCTCTGCCCGATCCCCACGCAAACTGGTTGGGCAGCGGATCTGATCAGGCCGGACCGCCGCGCCGATTACCTGCTTTTCGGCTGGCCCTCGGCCACCGTCGGTTAGCGATTCTTGATCCGTCGATCGCCGGGCACCAGCCCATGGCCAACGAGACGCGCACTGTGTGGATCACGTATAACGGCGAGATCTACAACTACGTCGAGCTCAAAAAAGAACTGGTTGGACTGGGCTACCGGTTTTTGTCCGGTACGGATACGGAAGTTATCCTGCACCTGTATGAAGCATTCGGGCCGGCTTGTGTCGAGCGTCTCAACGGAATGTTTGCGTTTGCCATCTGGGATGACCGGGCAGAGACGCTGTGGCTGGTTCGAGACCGTTTTGGAATCAAGCCAATCTACTATACCGAAGTCGACGGGACGTTTGCCTTTGCATCGGAAGTGAAGGCGCTGTTGGCGCTTGAGGCAGTTCGTCGGGAAGTGAATGTCCCAGCCCTGGTGGATTACTTCACTTTCCAGAACACGTTTGGAGAAGAAACCCTGTTTAAAGGGATTCGTTTACTCGAACCCGGTCAGACGCTCACGGTCAGACGTGGTGGAGTCGAACGGCGGCGCTATTGGGATATCTGTTTCGAACCTGATAACAGCCTGCGGGAAGGACAGTGTATAGAACGGTTGCGATTTCTGCTGGAGGATACGATCAGGCGACAACTTATCAGCGACGTTCCGGTGGGAGCCTATTTGAGCGGGGGAATGGATTCGGGATCGATCACAGCGCTGGCGGCTTCCAGTATCACCAGGCTCATGACCTTTACGGGTGGTTTTGATCTCACGAACGTGTCGGGATTTGAAGCCGGATTCGATGAACGGAAAGATGCCGAAGCGTTGTCTGCTCTATTTGGCACGGAACACTATCAGATGGTCTTTCACGCCGGGGATTTAGAATGGGCGTTGCCGCGGGTCATCTGGGCCATCGAGGATCTTCGCGTAGGCATGTGCTATCCCTACTATTACACGGCCCGGCTCGCCAGTCGTTTTGTGAAAGTGGTGCTCGCCGGGACAGGAGGCGACGAAATCTTTGCTGGGTATCCCTGGCGATACAAGGTTGTAGAAGGGACGCGCGATCAGGTCGTCTTTCTCGGTCGTTACTACCGCTATTGGAATCGACTCATCCCCGCGGACCGGCGAGCGGCATTCTTTTCCGCTGAGACATTGGCGGCAGCGCAGCCGCATGATCCGTATGATTCCTTTGCTTCCATATTAAAAGGCCGCGCGGACGATTGGGGCGAGCCTCTTCGGCTGGCACTCTACTTTGAGGCCAAAACGTTTCTACACGGACTTCTCGTGATCGAAGACAAACTGAGTATGGCACACTCGATGGAATCGCGGGTCCCGCTTTTGGATCATGCACTGGTGGATTTTGTGACGAGGCTGCCAACCCGATTTCTGGTCAATTACGAGTGGGATAAGAATCCGGGGAGAGATGAGAATCTTGCCGGGAAGTATCTCTTTCGGCGGGCGATGGAGGGTCTTCTTCCAGATCATATCCTGCTCAAGCGGAAGCAAGGTTTCAGCGCTCCAGACCAATCGTGGTATCAGGGACCGTTGATGAACTACATCAAGGGTGTGTTGCTCGACCGTCGCACACTGGCCAGAGGCTATTTTCGCGAGCAGGCAATTAGGCAAGTTCTGGAGGAACATCTTTCAGGACGGGTCAATCACCGGTTGCTGATCTGGAGCCTATTGAGTTTCGAGTTCTGGAACCGCTTGTTCCTGGACGGGGACAGTTTTCTGGTGGGGTGAGATGGCTGGCATCAGTGAACCCGGGCGCGCGAAATATCCTGTCTCCGGTTGGTTCGCCGGCCGTGCCCGATCGTATTGGCAGGATGTGCTGGCACTTTACCGTCGACGTGAGCTTATCTGGGTGTTGACTGTGGACGAGCTGAAACGCCGGTATGCAGGTTCGCTTCTCGGTTGGGTGTGGGTGGTTCTGAAACCGGTGTTATTGCTGGGCCTTTACGTGTTTCTCTTTGGCATCATCTTTCAGCCGAAAGCCGGAAAGGCTGACGGAACGACGGCTTATCCGTTATTGGTGCTGACCGGACTTGTCCCGTGGCTCATGTTTGCTGAATCGCTGACAGCCTCTGCCTCTGCGATCACGGCCCACACCGGTCTAGCGACCAAGTTGCTATTTCCCATCGAGGTGCTTCCGATTTCCCGGGTTTTGGCGGTCACCATGACCGGACTCATCACGATCGTGCTGCTTCTCGGGCTTCTCAGCATCCTGCATGGTCTCGGGCCAGCAATCGCGCTGCTCCCTCTGATGCTTCTGGCGCAGACCGCTTTCACGCTGGGACTGGCCTGGGGCATTGCGGTGATAAGCGTGCGTGCGCGTGATCTTTCAGAGGCATTGCCCTTTCTTTTGAGTGTCTGGATGTTTTTGTCACCAGTGGTCTATACCAGGGACATGCTGCCGGCGGCATTTGCCGCGCTGCTAGAATGGAATCCGATGACCTATCTGCTCGAAGCGTATCGGGCGATTCTGTTGGAACGGAAGATGCCTCCGGTCGAAACTACATTCCTGTGCTTTTCAATGGCTGCTGCAGTGTTCTTAGGTGGTTTGTTGTTGTTCCGCATGCAGAAGGCACGGCTAATGGACCTCTTATGACGGCGATGATCAAGGCTGAACGGCTGACTAAGATCTATCAACGTTACACAAGCCGATGGGAGCGAATCAAGGCCTTGGCGTCGTTCGGAAAAATATCTTGCGCATCCGAATTCGCGGCTCTGCGTGAAGTGAGCTTTGAGATAGATGCTGGGGACAGTGTTGCTGTGATCGGTAAGAATGGGGCTGGCAAGAGCACGCTGCTCAAGGTGCTCACGGGCCTTTCGCCACCGACGGCGGGTTCTTTGGTGATCAACGGCAAGGTTGGGGCCTTGCTGCAGTTGGGTGCCGGATTCCATCAAGATTATACAGGGGCTGAAAACATCTTCATCGGCGGTTGCCTACTGGGTCTGACGCGCAGCGAGATACGTACCAAGTTCGAGGAGATCGTCGCGTTTGCAGAATTGGGGGAATTCATCCATCAGCCGGTCAAGAGTTACTCAGCTGGAATGCAGGCGCGACTTGCCTTCTCTATCAACACGGCTATTACACCGGAGGTTCTGCTGATCGATGAAGTACTCGCGGTTGGCGACAGCTATTTTGTGAGCAAGTGCATCCGCTATCTCCAAGATCTCATGCGAGGGGGCTGTACGGTCCTGCTTGTCTCGCACGATCTGAGTTTGGTTCGCCAGCTATGCCGGAAGGCGATGTGGCTGCATGACGGTCGCCTGATGCAATATGGGGCTGTGGCTGAAGTCTGCAGTATGTACGAGATGTGGATTCGTGAGGAGGAGAATAAGGAAATCCTGCGACGCAGCAGGCAGTTAAAGCATTTCCGCTCCAACGCTCGTGCAGCAGATCCCGGCGGGCTGCGCTTGGATGCTCCTGGTCCCGATCAGATCCGAATTACCGATGTGCAAGTACTCGACGCGCAAGAGCAGGAACGTGCGTGCTTTCTGATCGGGGATCGGCTAGTTATTAGGCTGCATTACGTCTCGACTATCGAATATATGAATCCAAACGTCGGGATCACGATCGAGCGGGCCGATGGACTGATCGTATGCGCATCCACGTTGCTAGATGATGGCTGTGAGATCGGCCTGATTTGCCCTGGTGCTGGATGGGTAGATGCGATCTATGACCCTCTGTTCCTGGGGCCTGGACTTTATCGGATCACGGTTTCGATCACTCTCTGCGACCCGCTGGCATTGGGAGACACGAATTTTGATCGCCTAAGTCACTGCCGAGAGTTTAAGGTGGAGGCGAGAGGACGTACTTACAATGTCGCAGTTGCGCATCCAGTGAGTTGGAGTCATATCCAAAAAAATCGATGAAATTGACTGTGCTATTGTCCCTACGGCTTCGAGCAAATAATGAGGCTGATAGGACCTGGGATTTTCCACGTGCTTAATCGGCACGCCGTTTCTCCACGAGGCGCGTATCGCGTAACAAGTGCAAGAGATGAGTCTTGTTGACGAAGCACTCGGACTTTGTGGATTCGGAATGCCCCTATGTTTCCTTCCAGGTCTTTCAGTCTGCAGAGGCGGACGCACAAACGATTCGAGGAACGAGCTGAAAGCAAATGTGTGTCCAGGCGTGCGAAAGGATGTTGTCGGAATATCAATCCGGAAGCGTTCTTCTCGGGACGTGGAAGGTGTGCCGTGGCCGTAGCATACCATGCAACAGACATGCGCGATTGATGGAAATAAAGATCCCAAGGGATCAATTTTAGCCGGATTGTTAGCCTGTCCTAGGTGCTTGGGTGATCTGCAAACTCGGCTGGACTCATATTGGTGCCGGTTATGTCAGCGTACATACCCCATCCAGGACGGGATCGCGCGTTTTGTGCTGGAACTGTCGGGTGGTGAACGGCAAGTTCAGCGAAGTTTCAATCTAGAACATGCTAGACATTCTGATTCCCGTTACTTGCATTTCACCCCAGGCTTAGCCCAGCAATGGCTGAATGATATTAAACTGCCTGCCGAATGGTTTAAGGGAAAGACCATCCTCGATGCCGGTTGCGGATCAGGGCGATGGACCTATGCAATGGCCTCCTTAGGAGCCAGGGTCGTGGCAGCTGATTTGACCGAAGCCGGCACGAAAGTCACACAACAGGCGACTGCAGGCTTTGAGAATGTGGCGGTCTTGCAAGCAAATGTCTTTAATCTTCCCTTTAAGCCGGAGAGTTTTGACATGGTTGTCAGTTGGGGCGTGCTGCATCACACTCCAAGTTCGAAAGCCGCTTTTGATCGACTTGCGCCGCTAGTTAAGAGAGGTGGCATTCTCTACGTAATGGTGTATGAAAAACACAATCCGTTGAAGTTTTTTTTGACTGATCTCATTAGGCGGGTTCTGCGAAGACTACCAGAGGACAGGCGGTATCGTGCCTGTCGATGGCTCATCATTCGGAATCGTCTGCTGCACTCCCTGCTTGCCAACCGGATTATTTGTGCGCTGGAGCCGTCTTCGCGCGATCCTCTAGAGATATCAACACTGCAACTAGGTCTTTACGATGCCTATGCCCCGATGTTTAACCACCTTCACTCACGCCGGGAGGTTGAAGCCTGGTTCCGAGAACACGGCTTCGATCAAATCTGTTTAACCAGGCCGGTGCGCTTTTCCTCGAGGAAAGACATCCGACTATACGGTGAGTGTGGTGGATCCATCAACATGAGGGGAGTGCGTTTGTGAGAATCCTCCACATCGGCAACATCGCGAACAATGCCTACAACAACGCAAAGTTCCTTCGCCGGAAAGGTATCGAAGCCGACGTGCTGTCGTACGACTATTTCCACATCATGGGCCAGCCTGAGTGGGAGGATGCTAGGTTCGACCTCGTGCTGGACGAGTTCAATCCGCAATGGGACCAGGTGGATCTCCAGGGATTTCATTGCCCTACCTGGTTCATCCGCGAAGAATTGGCTCCTCGAGTACCTGGGAGACGGAAGCAGTGGTTTCGGGGGCAGTTCCGTCTGGAACATCTAGTCCGTGATCCGGTTCGTTGGATCCAAGTGTTTGTGAAATATCGCTTGTCATGCATCAACGGGGGTGACAGATACAGCCCGAGGTTGGGCGATTTCTTCAAGATCTATCCGTTCAGAAAGTGGTTCCAGCAGTGGTTTCGTCACTACGACCTGATTCAAGCCTACGCCACCGAACCGATTCATGCCATGCTTTTCGCGCCGGATCGCCCGTTCATCGCCTATGAGCACGGAACCATGAGGGACATTCCCTTCGAGAACAGCACGACTGGTCGCCTGCTGGCCTTGGCCTACCGAAAGGCCGGAAAGGTGATCATCACCAACCCCGATGTCATCGGATCGGCGCGGCGCCTGGAATTGAAGAATTTTCAGTTTATCCCTCACCCTGTCGATGAAACCAAGTATCGCCCCAAGCCCACTTTGCTGCGACACCAGTTGGTCGATCAGTATCAGACCAACCTAATTCTGTTCGCTCCTTCACGGCACGACTGGGTATTGAAGGGCAACGACAGGCTGATCCGAGCGTTCGCTCAGCTCCGCAAGGAAACGTCCTCGAGGCCAATTCTTATCCTGTGTGAATGGGGGCAGGAGTTGGACCGTTCCCGCACGTTAATCAGGGAGCTCGGCCTTGAAAAGGCCGTGGTTTGGACTCCTCCTCTGAACAAAATGAAGTTGATCGAATACTACAATGCTGCAGACATAGTGCTGGATCAGTTTACGATCGGCACCTTCGGGACCGTCACGCCCGAGGCCATGTCATGTGGTAAGCCTGTGGTGCTCCACTTCGACCGAACCGTCCATGAGTGGTGTTATGCCGAGATGCCGCCTGTCCTCAGCGCAAAAGAAGAAAAGGAAATCTTCGGATGGATGGTAGAACTTGGTGGAAGTCCACAAGCGCGTGCGCAAATCGGACAGGCCTCGCGCGAATGGATCGAGAAACATCACGGGTGGGAGCTTGTGGCTGATCGGCAGATCGAGATTTATCGTGAATTGCTGGGAAAATGAGCAAAGGGATCAAGAGTATCCTCAAGGTGGGCGGAGAAACTGCGATCTTGCCGCTGTTCTTGTTCCTAGTGTTGGCTGTCTGCCTGCCACTCCTCACGGTTCGGCGCTTGTGGTTTAGGCCGCGGGCGAAGCCGCGCGTTATTTGGGGTCCCACACCGATCATCAATATCAGCACGAACGCAGCCGCGGACCGGTTGTACGGCTATCGCAGCGACACCCTGGTCTACCGTCCCTATTACATTACACAAGACTTCACCTATAACCTGGAACGATGGTGGCGATATCCATGGCTGGCGCTGTTTATTCCGTGGGCGGTGTTTCTCTGGGCAGTGATGCGTTACGACATTTTTCAACTGTACTTTGACGGAGGCTTTCTCAACCGCACGCTCGGGAGGCGGCTCGAACTGCCACTGCTCAAGTTATTGGGGAAAAAAATAGTGGTTTCGGCTTACGGGGCAGACGTGCGGACGGAGCGAATCACACGGTCTCTGGGACCGTACAATTGCTGTATGGATTGCCCTCAACGCCTCACCTTCTGTATTTGCGACGAGGAACGAGCGGAGCGCAATCAGAAGCATGTCAGCCGCTACGCCGACGTCACGCTTTCCATGGGAGATATGGTTGAATACACACCGGGCAGCCGGAACGACATGTTCTATTGGGCCATCGATCTGAAGAAATGGCCGTTCGTCGGTGTCTCGTTGTCCAGCTGTCCGATCAAAGTGGTCCATGCGCCTAATCATCCCCAGTTTAAAGGCACGCGCTTTTTGCAACGGGCGATTGCAGAACTGCAGGCTGAAGGATATGCGGTTGAGTTAGTCATGGTGACCGGTGTGAGTAACGACCAAGCCCGCGATCTCTATGTCCAGGCGGATATTGTAGCCGATCAGTTCATTATCGGTTGGTACGGGAATTTCGCGGTCGAGGCGATGGCGTTGGGCAAGCCGGTCATCGCGTATGTGCGGAAGCCTGAACAGTACTTGCCACGAGGCGTCGACTGCCCGATCGTCAATGCCGCACCCGACACGCTGAAAGCGGCCTTGACTTGCCTGCTGACGGATGCGCAACTGCGCTTCGAAATCGGGGTCAGGGGCCGGCGTTACGTCGAAGAAGTCCATGCCCTTGAACGAGTGGGAGCTCGGATGGACAGCCTTTATCGAAACTTGTGGTCTGGACCCAATCGGGAGACCGGCCACTCATGTAGCGGGGAGATGCGCGTTCTATGAACATTCTGGTGACCGGAGCGACTGGTTTTGTCGGGGCTTGGCTTGTCAGGCGGTTAATGACCGAGCACGAGGTGTTCTGTTTGACAAGAAACAGCGACATCCTCCCACAGCATGCCCGTGTACATGTCATCCAACAGGATTTGACTGTTCCGCTCAACCAGGCTCGTTTGCCGGGCACGATGGACGTCATCGTTCATCTCGCCCAATCCCGTCAATTCCGAAAATTCCCCGATCAAGCGCTTGACATCTTCCAGGTGAATACCGACTCCACCTTGCAATTGTTGGAATACGGTCGACGGGCGGGGATCAAAACGTTCGTATTGGCCTCTTCCGGTGGGGTGTGCGGATATCAGCCAAAGCCAATCCTCGAGACCGATCCGCCAGAAATCATCAATTTCTATCTTGCATCCAAGTACTCGGCGGAATGTTTAGTGAAGGCCTATGCCGACTACTTCTCCACCGTTACGCTCCGATATTTCTTCGTCTATGGTGAAGGCCAGCGCAACATGTTCATGCCGTCTTTGGTAGAGCGGGTGCTGCAAGGCACGCCGGTGGTCGTTGCCGGAAAGACCGGCGTCTCGATGAACCCCGTTCATGTCGCCGATGCGGTAGAGGCTACGGCGCGCGCCATCCAGATTGAAGGCCAGGAAACGATCAACGTTGCGGGGCCTGAGGTGACGACGGTCTTCGACCTGGCTGAGTCGATCGGGCGATTGACTGGAAAGAAGCCTGAGTATCAGTTTGAACCTGAAAAAGGGCCGATGGCCATGGTGGCCAATATCGAGAAGATGAAGCTCAAGCTCGGTGTGATGCCGAAAGTCTCGCTACAGGAAGGTCTCGGCCGGCTGATCCTCGATATGACAGGAAAACGGTAACGTGCCTCCAATGCGAGTGCTGCACTGCCCGACTGATACAGGGGGCCATGCTTGGGGGCTATCCCGCGCGGAACGAAGACACGGGATCGAAAGCGACGTGATGGTGCGCCGTTCGAGCCGTCAGTGGTTCCCCGCCGATATAAACCTCCGGCTGAGGGAGGGAAGCCTTGCATCGCAACTCTTCCGAGTTACGGACTTTGTGGCGCGAGCGATCAGACGGTATGACGTCTTCCATTTCAACTGGGGTATGTCGATCCTGGATCACCGTTTCTGGAACATCAATTATCTGGAGTTGCCGCTGTTGAAACGGCTGGGCAAGCGAATCGTGGTCACGTTTCAGGGGTGTGATGCCCGCATGAAGACCGAGAGCCGACGGCGCTTCAGTACGTCCGCATGCGCGGAATGCGATGTTGCCTGGTGTACTGAACGGCTGGATCGCATCCGCCGTCGGCGCGCACAGAAGGTGTTTCGCTACGCTGACCAGATTTTTGTCCTGAACCCAGACTTGTTGCATTTCTTGCCCGGCGGAGACTTTCTCCCTTATGCGAGCGTGAATCCGGCCGAATGGACGCCGGACGGAGGTCCCTACACAAGGCGATCGTCGGGTCCGATCCGAATCCTTCATATGCCTACGAACCGAAGCATCAAGGGAACTCGTTACGTGGAACAAGCGTGTGCCGATCTGACGGTGCGCGGGGTTCCAGTGGAATTGATGGTCGTCGAGGAGGTTCCTCATGCCCGGGTCGGAGAATTGATTCGGCAGTCTGACCTGGTCGTGGATCAGTTGCTGATCGGGTGGTATGGCGCATTCGCAGTCGAGGCGATGGCGCTCAAGAAACCGGTGCTGTGCTACCTTCGAGAGGACGATGCCAAACGGTTCGTTCCGTTCGGTGACCGGATTCCGATTGTCCGAACAACGAAAGAGACCCTAGCCGACGATCTTGCCCGGTTGTTGAAGGACATGGCTTCATGGGACGCGATCGGCGTTGCCGGGCGACGTTTCGTCGAAGAATGGCATGATCCGCTTCGTATCGCGCACCGGACGATTTCAGCGTATGAGGGAAACCGTTAGGCGTAGCTCACTTGTCCAGAGATTCAGCACCCTTTGCCATGTGCGCCATCGCAGGCATATTCCACGTCATGGGCGAACCGGTCGATCTTGGACTGCTCGGGCGGATGATCGAGCGACAGGCGCATCGGGGGCCGGACGGCGAGGGGTATGTGTTGCTGTCCGCTTCGGGGCGC
>DATLZU010000014.1:0-32703 GCA_035573855.1 Nitrospiraceae bacterium | reverse complement strand
GGGCAACTGCTCCTCCTTCACGCTCCGAATCTCTTCGGCCAGGCGCGCACGCGTTTCCCCCACCATCCGATCGATTTCCTCTTTGGCCTTCTGGATCTTGTGCTGCAACTCCTGATGAGTCTTCTGCAACTCCCGGTTGGTTTGCCACAAATCCGCCTGCTCGGCGAGACATCCTGCCGTTGTGTTCAAGAACGCAGCCACAAGAAGTGTCTGCCAGTAGGTAAAGAACCGTAGACGAAAAGTCAATCCGCCAACGCGAGGCAATGAAAAGGGGGTCGAACGAAAAGAGGGCGAAAGCACTGCTGTCCAAAACAATCTGTCCTTCAGCATCTTCCCCGCGTGAATTGTGCGTTTCAGACGGCTTCGGCTCCGTTGCTCGGATGAGGTTGCCCGTGCTGCTGTCTAAGATCACCTGGCGAACAGCATGCCCTGGATGGGGACCGGCCTCGGCACCGGGCGTTCAAATGGCGCATCCAACCATGCCCACAGGTCCCGATAGGTCAACAGGTTGAAGCGGAGCAAGGCCGCGAGGTTCGAGAGACTCCAGGGGCACGTGGACTTGAGTTGCAGAAACTTCAGCAGCAACATCGCGATTAGGGCGATCCAGATCTGCACTTGCACCGCGTTCTCACTGGGGCCCACAAAGGTCATGATCTTGAGGTGTTGTTTCAAGGCCTTGAAGAGCCGCTCAATCTGCCACCGCTCCTTATAGATGGCGGCAATTGTGCTAGCGGCGAGGTGCATCAGGTTCGTCAGGAACGTCACCCGGCGTTGCTGCGTCTCGTCCCAAATCGTCACCTGCCGCAGCGGCACGGTGCAGCGGTCGGCCGCATGCGAACTGGTCAAAGCGAATCACCTCATTGGACAAGACCGGGCCACGGGTGGGTACCGGACGCCACTCCAGGACGTCATACAGCATATTGGTGCGCGGACGCGTGACGAACCCCTCGTCGGTCACCGTCCAGCGCTGATAGAGGGCATCGTCCAGGTACCCGCGGTCGACCACCACGATCGTCCCGGGGTGAAGGTCAGCATCTGGGCCACGCGGACATCATTGACGTCGCTTTCGGTGACGAGGGCCCAACAGGGCAAGCAGCCTTGGTGATCGAGCTGGAGGTGCAGCTTGATGGCTCCTTGGGTCCGCAGGAGCCGGGCCAATCAAACACCGCGGCACACAGCTCGATGATGGTGGTATCCAGCGTCCGCAGCGGGTGCTTGAATTAGAACCGGCGCCGCTTCACGGCTCGTCACCGTCTGACAGCGGGCGAGCACCTGATAGAAGAGGGTCTCGTACAGGTTCCACAGCCGATGGGCATTGGCATAGGCGAGCGTCGAGCGGGTCGGCGTCCGCCGCACGCCCAGATGCACCAGCTTGCCCAGGGCGGTGGCGAGACCGCCGCAGATCTCCCGCAGAGAGTGGGCACTGCCCATCTGGCAGAAGAGCATGGCCACACAGTGGTCCCAGCAGCCGAACCCCTTGGCCGCTCGCTCGGCGGCGTGCTGCCGGATGGCGCGAGCGAAGTCCGCTCGATCGATCAGGGCCAGGATTTGTGCAAAGCAACTCGCAACGGTTACCATAAGGCACCTCAGGCTTGTGGGTGGCACGGCGCGGCTACGCCCTGGACGGGTGTTGGTGAACAGCTCATCCTACTCACAAGCCGGAGGTGTTTTAAGAACTTATTTGGACAAGAGTGGGGCGGGAGTCTTTCCGCGTGCAGCAAGTTGCCACAGGATTGTCCGACAACTCTGTGCGCGCGATCGTTGGCTGCAGAGATTTGTGGAGCATGGAGTCGGCCAGAAAAGGTTCTCGAGCGTGAAAAGGCTCCCAACCCTTTTAATCTTCTCGCGACCCCTTTAATCTTCAAATCTTCTTCAGATGCCGGGTTGGGAGCAGCGCCGTACAGTCCTTGGACCGCCGACTGTGCCAACTGCTCGGGCTGTGATTGGCTCTCCTGGTGTGGTTTTCCTTCCTGGACAACGCGCAAGCTTCTGTTAGCTTTGTGTGGGCACTCGCGTCGGCGGTCCAGGCGCATGTTTCTTCAACCACTAGGACGACGAACAGCCTTCTTGCATGAGGGCACGGGTTCTTGTTTTGTTCATGGTTCTGGCGAGCGGTTTCGTCAGTTCAACCGTCGACAGCCAGGCCGAGGAGATCAAACCGCATTTCCCTGCGAGCATGCAAGAGCTCAGGTTGACCGCCGGCTACCTGCTTCCGCACCGACTTACGAAGGACCACGTAACCGAACAGGAAGGTCCGGCGCTCATGCCGTTGTGGGAGATGGTGCTGCATGAGCTGGTCGGAGACGGTTGGTATCAGGGGCAGACCACGGTCGGCGCCGAAGCGGTCTGCATCGAGTTTCGCGAACCGGTTCTCACACATGGTATTGGGTTCACACCCGAAATCAAATACACGTGCGTCGCACTCGATCGCCTGCGGCCTTATGTCGAGTTCGCCGGCGGCCCGTTCTGGAACGACCTGGGCGGACGCATTCCCAAAGAGTCGTCTCGGCTCAACTTCATCATGACGGCCGGGGTTGGCGTCTCGTGGTTCCTGACCCATCAGACGGTGCTCAATGTCGGGTATCGGTTCCATCACATTTCCAATGCCGTGCCGGCACACGCATGCTGAACCTCGGTATCAACTCCAGTTTGCCCTTCGCGGGCTTTTCGTTTTTCTTTTTTTAACAAGGGAGGGCACCTTTGACATGCGCGCACGGCCGTTATCGCGACGCGACGGATCCTGTGTGAGACCCGCTGCGCAACCGCCACCGCTTGCGCGGCCTTGGCGGTCTCTTGCGGCGGGTGCACACGGTGGACCCAGGTGGCTGAGATTGCTTCGCCCGCTGCGCCGACCGCGAGCGCGCTTACCGACCGAGGCGTGAGTCCCGGCTGTGCTGCACACTATCTTCATCGAGCAGAACGGGGCTCCGCTCAATCCGAACTCCGATCAAGAGCGCCGCCTATTGAGCGCCCTGTACGACACCAGCGTCTGTTCGTAGCTCCTCTTTCCTGCGCACATCCAGCCGCTGTTGGTCGACCGGGAGCATGTGGTCGCTCGCCTGTCGATGCGGCAGACCGTGGATTCTCACGCCGGTAAGGCGGCCTTCAAGGGGTTCCTCATCGGCGCGCCGATGTTCTTGGCCACTCCGCTCCTTCTCCTGCAATGCGAACTATGAGGCGCAGATGACGTTGAACCTGCAACGGTGGGACGGCCAGATCAGGCAGTATCAGGCATCATCCAAGGGGACAGCCTATTATCACTTGTTCAGCGCCACTCCCTTGGCCGTTGAAGAACTGCAAGGACAAGTCACCGAGCGTTGTTTGCTCTCGCTGAAGGATCAACTCCTGAAGGACGCACAGTTTTACCTCGCCGACATGCCTCCTTCGCGATCCGGCCCAATAGGCGTCAGTGCTGTTGACGCTCCTGCCGCCGCGGCCAATTTGCCGGCCGAGTAGATCGGATTCTCCTTCGGCCCCTGATCATGCCGTTGAGCCATGTGGTGGTGCTTTTCTTAACGACACGGAGACGTTGCCGCGGGCCTGCTCCCCATCGCCGCGCTTGCAGCAGTCACGATTCACGACTATACTGACCCTGCGCGTTGGAGGAGATCGGGTGATCGCTCATCGGGGTTCCCGGTGGGAGGAAAGTCCGGACTCCGAGGGCGGGGCGCTGGGTAATTCCCAGGCGGAGCGATCCGACACCAGCACCACAGAGAACAGACCGCCGATGGCCGAGACGATATGGACTCCATTCGGTCGTCTTCGGATCAGGCAAGGGTGAAACGGCGGGGTAAGAGCCCACCGCGTTTGTGGCGACACAAATGGCACGGTAAGCGTCGCCCGGAGCAAGACCAAATAGGAGGACGACCGGAACGGTCGGCATGCCGACCGGATTCGGAAAGGCTGGCCCGGCCGAGGTCCTCGGGTAGGTCGCTTGAGGCCCGGAGCGATCCGGGTCCCAGAGAAATGATCACCACCGTCCGAGAGTCTTTCTCAGATGGAACAGAATCCGGCTTATAGGTTTCCTCCGGCGCGCCTTTAGAATCGCTCGTCGTAGGTCCCATTCAGTCATCTTGCCCGACAGGCTTTCCACCTGATCGATCAACACAACCGGAATACGGTTCCCGTAGCGGTTAGCCAGGCGTGAGTCGGTGTCAATATCCACCTTGGCGAGCTCAAATGCCATCTCGCACTGGAGCCTCTGCGCCATCTGATGGACAACTTCACACCAGTGACAGTCTCGCCTGGAGAGAACCGTAACCCGGATCGGGGATATCGCGCTCATGTGTCCGAACGAGCCTTCTCGGACCAGAAGGTCGAACAAAGCGTAGCATGAAGCGGCTCAGGCTGTCACCGAGCCGTTTTTCTCCGGTTCGCCGTGATTCCTATTGACGCCACCGGTAGGCGATGGTACCATCGCCCATCTTAATCATTGATTTTTCAGTAGGATCGGAGAGAGTGTCGGGCGCCGTTTCTCGTAACGTGGCAAAAGGTGCGGAGTTTGTCGTAGAGCTGAGACGGTGGGGAGCAAGGGGGGAGTTATGAAGCTCACCGGTGCAGAGATTTTTGTCGAATGCCTCCGCCGTGAAGGAGTGAAGACCATCTTCGCCTTGCCGGGTGGGGTCGTCTTGAAGATCTTCGACGTCTTGCATCAGCAGAAGGACATTCAAGTGATCCTGACGAGGCATGAGCAGGGCGCTGGACACATGGCCGAAGGCTATGCCAAGGCTACCGGGAAGGCCGGCGTCGCGCTTGTCACGTCTGGGCCGGGCATGACCAATGTAATCACTGCTCTGGCTGACGCCTATATGGATTCTGTCCCGTTGGTGTGCTTCAGCGGCCAGGTGCCGACCAGCCTGATCGGAAACGATGCGTTTCAGGAAGCGGACAACATCGGGCTCAGCCGGCCCTGTACCAAATACAACTTTCTCGTGAAGGATGCAAACGACCTGGCGGTCACGATCAAGGAAGCTTTCTATATCGCTACGACCGGCCGGCCGGGCCCGGTCTTGGTTGACATTCCGAAAGATGTGTCGATGAACAAGGCTGACTTCCACTACCCGAACTCAGTGTCGATCCGGGGGTACAATCCGACGTACGACGGAAACAAATGGCAGATTAAACAGGCGGCCGAAGCTATTATGAAGGCCAAGAAGCCGATCCTGTACGTCGGCGGGGGGGTGATTTTCTCCGGTGCTTCCCAGGAGCTGTTGGAGCTGGCGGAACTGACTCAGATCCCGGTGGATATGACCTTGATGGCCCTGGGGGCGTTTCCCGGCGAGCATCCGCTCTGCCTGGGTATGATGGGTATGCACGGCACCTACTGGGCCAACATGGCGGTTCACTATTCCGATCTGGTCATCGCGGTCGGTGCACGCTTCGATGACCGGGTCACCGGCAAGGTCTCGGAGTTCTGCCCGTATGCCAAAATCATTCACATCGACATCGATCCGACCTCCATTCGGAAGAATATTCATGTCGATATTCCGATCGTAGGCGATTGCAAACGGGTGTTGCGGGAGTTGAATCAGATCCTGCGGGCGACGGTGAATGGGGATCAGAAAGAGCTTCGGAAGCCGTGGTGGGACCAGATCCGCGAATGGCAGAAGGCCCATCCTCTGACCTACGAGCAGGATCCGCAGGGCCCAATCAAGCCGCAGCACGTGATCAAACGGCTCTACGAATTGACGAAGGATCGCGATCCGATTGTGTCCACGGATGTGGGTCAGCACCAGATGTGGACGGCGCAGTATTTTAAACTGGCCAGGCCGAACCGATGGCTGACCTCGGGTGGGCTGGGCACGATGGGGTTCGGATTCCCCGCCGCATTGGGCGCCCAGGCGGCCTTTCCCGATCGGCTGGTCCTCTGCATCGCCGGCGACGGCAGCGTACAGATGAATATGCAGGAAATGGCGACGGCCGTCGTGAACAAGCTGCCGGTAAAGCTGGTCATCATCAACAACCGGTTCCATGGCATGGTGCGCCAGTGGCAGGATCTGTTCTATGAAGGACGATATGCATCGAGCTACCTGGATGTGGTGCCGGACTTCGTCAAGTTGGCGGAAGCCTATGGGGCAGTCGGTCTGCGGGCGGAGAGGGTCTCGGACTTGGACGGCGTGCTGAAGGAAGCCCTCGCCGTGAATGGGCCAGTGGTCGTCGACGTGTTGGTGGACCAGTACGAAAACTGCTATCCGATGATTCCGGCTGGCGGCTGCAACCATGAAATGATCCTGGCCGATCCCCCGGAGCTGAAGAAGAAGCAGGCGACGCCGTCGCCGGTGACGCCGGAGGACAAAGACACGGTGCTCACCGCGTGATCGAGTGGGCGCAAATAGCGAATAGCTCGTAGCTCAGAGCTGCCAGCTACCTTGTTATGTGCTGTCGGCTATTAGCCGTATGGAACACATCATCTCCGTTACGGTGGAAAACAAGTTCGGCGTCCTTTCGCGCGTAGCCGGGCTGTTCAGCGGGCGGGGCTTCAACATCGAGAGCCTCTCGGTGGCCCCCACCCTCGATCCGTCGATGTCGATGATGACGATCGTCACTTCGGGCGACGACCGGATCATCGAGCAGATCGTCAAACAGCTCAACAAGCTGATCGACGTGATCAAGGTGGTGGACCTCAACGAAAGCGAGTTCGTGTCGCGCGAAACGGCGCTCATCAAGGTGCACACCAAATCCGAGGACCGCGCCGAAGCCCTGCGAATCGCCGACATTTTCCGCGCCAACGTCATCGATTCCACGCCGACGACCTATACGATCGAGGTGACGGGAGATCCCAAGAAGATCGAAGCAATTATCAATCTGCTCCAGCCACTTGGCATCAAGGAATTGGTCAGGACCGGCCGGGTCGCCATCGCCCGAGAGCCCATCAGACCGGCCGCCGCTCAGCCGAAGCGGGTCGCAAAAGAATAGGCGAATAGGCTATGGGTTATAGGTACTGGGCGATAGGCAGGGGGAGGACCTGGCGATGGTGTCCATCGCCTATAGCCCAGCGCCTACAGCCTGCGCTCGAGGAGTTTTGACGATGAAAATCTATTACGACAAGGATACCGATCTGCAGCAGATTCGCAGCAAGCGAGTTGCCGTGATCGGATACGGCAGCCAGGGCCATGCGCACGCCCTCAACCTGAAGGAGAGCGGGGTCCAGGTGGTCGTTGGGCTGCGGGAAGGGAATTCATGGAAGAAAGCGGAAGCGAGCGGACTGAAGGTAATGCCCGTCGCCGATGCGGTCAAAATGGCTGACGTGGTCATGATCCTGGCGCCGGACGAGGCTCAGCCGGCCATCTACCGGCAGGAGATCGCACCCCATCTGAAGGCGGGTGCCTACCTGGCGTTCGGCCATGGGTTCAACATCCACTTCGGCCAGATTGTGCCGCCCGCGAACATCAATGTCTTTATGGTTGCGCCCAAGGGGCCGGGGCATCTGGTGCGGTCGGAATACACCAAAGGCAGCGGCGTACCGGTGCTGCTGGCGATTCACCAGGACCCTAGCGGCAATACGAGACAAGTGGGGTTGGCCTATGCAAGTGCGATCGGCGGCGGACGTGCTGGCGTGATCGAGACCACCTTTCGGGAGGAAACGGAGACCGATCTCTTCGGGGAGCAGGTTGTCCTGTGCGGCGGGCTCACCTCACTGATTCAAGCCGGATTTGAAACCCTGGTGGAAGCCGGCTACTCGCCGGAGATGGCGTACTTCGAGTGCCTGCACGAGGTCAAATTGATTGTGGACCTCATTTATGAGGGCGGCATCGCCAACATGCGCTACTCCATCAGCACGACCGCGAAGTACGGCGACGTGACGCGAGGGCCGCGGATCATCACGGAAGAGACCAAACGGGAGATGCGGAAAATTCTCTCGGAGATTCAAAGCGGCCAGTTCGCGAAAGAGTGGGTATTGGAGAATCAAGCCAATCGTCCCGTCTACAACGCATTGCTGGCCAAAGGCGAAGCCCATCCGATCGAAGACGTTGGCGCCAGATTGCGCGCTATGATGCCCTGGCTGAAGAAGGACAAGCTGGTCGATAAATCGAAGAATTGATTGCGCCATGGCAGATCGCGCGGCCGGTCTCCCGATCGTCAAAGAGGGAATTCCCTTTGTGGGAACGGCGGGCGGTCTTACACTCGCCGGTGGGTGGCTGGGCTGGCCGGTCGCCGCGACGGTGTTCGGTGCGCTCACGCTCTTTACCGCATGGTTCTTCCGGAATCCCAGGCGAACCATCCCGCAGGGACCGGGGTTGATCGTCGCTCCTGGAGACGGCAAGGTCATCGCCATCGATGAAGAATACGAGCCGCGGTTTCTCAAGGAGCGGAGCATCCGGCTGAGCATTTTTCTCAATATTTTCGACGTGCACGTCAACCGGATTCCCTGTGAGGGAACGGTCGAAGACGTGATCTATCAGCCGGGCCGCTTTGTGGCTGCCAACCGGCCGGAAGCTAGTCTGAGGAACGAGCAGAATGCGCTCATGCTCAGGACCGCCGGCGGCGCCAAGGTGCTCTGTGTCCAGGTGGCGGGTATAATCGCGCGCCGCATTGTGTGCTGGGTCTCTCCGGGCGAGACGGTTCAGCGGGGGGAGCGGTTTGGATTGATTCGGTTCGGCTCACGGATGGACACATTCCTACCGTTGGGCACCGCGCTGCGTGTGGCGGTGGGCGACCGGGTCAAAGGCGGCGAGACCGTCGTGGGGGAGTTTCGGTGAAAACAACCGGATTCCGCGGGGCCTTCGCGAGGGTTGGGAGACGGCGGCGGGCCGTCAATCTGATTCCGAACCTGTTCACGACCGGAAATCTGTGTTGCGGCGTGTTCGCCATTCTCGCGGTCTTCAACGCCAACTATCTCGCGGCAGCGATCGCGATCCTTGTGGCGATGGTATTCGACGTGTTGGATGGAAAATCGGCGCGGCTGACGAACAGCACGAGCCAGTTCGGCCTGGAATACGATTCGCTGGCCGACGTGGTGTCGTTCGGAGTGGCTCCGGGCCTGTTGATCTATTCGTGGGCGCTCAGCGGGCAGGGCATGTTCGGCGCCGCGGTGATGTTCGCGTATGTGGCCCTAGGGGCCGTCCGCCTGGCTCGATTCAACTCGACTGTCGCCAGCACGGACAGCAAATACTTTACGGGCCTGGCCATTCCAGCCGCGGCCGGGGTGGTCGCCTCGCTCGTCATCTTCGACCATCACATCGTGCGGATGGGGGCGGAAGTCAAGCCGCTGTTGATCCTGATCATCACGCTGACGTTGGCGTTCCTTATGGTCAGCACGATCAAGTATCGCAGCTTCAAGGATCTGAAGTTCAGAGGCGGCCGCCACTTCAACTACCTAGTCTGGGTGATCCTCGGACTTATGCTGGTGATGGCTTGGCCTCAGGTCATGTTATTTGTTATTTTTGCCGCGTACGCGGTGTCAGGGCCGATTGAACGTGGTCTCGGACTGTTGACGAAGATGTTTGGGAAGCGCGGCAGCCAGGCGAAGACCGAGCTGCCGTTGTTGAACGGCAAAGAATAACGGCGACGACGAGGAGTAGTAGGCGATCCGCACGGAATCGAGCGAGTTGGTGGGCGGTGCGAACCAACCCGTGACTCGCCGAACTCGCCTCCGAGCCGGGTTTGTGAAGGGGCGTCTGGTGCGGCTTTTGGGCCTTGTGCAAGGCGCCCCGCGTAGCAGACCCCGCCTCACCCACGATACGGGTGCAAGGAAGGGCGACCGACCGCGGGAACGTCGGGACGGTCGCTGAATCAGGGTGGTACCACGGAGCGCGTGAAGCCTTCGTCCCTGAGGCGGGATGGAGGCTTTTGTATTTCTGAGCGGAAATTGTGCCAGCGAGTAGCTAGTCGCGAATAGCTTCGCGAGCGAGGGGGGTTGTTCGCTATTGTCTGCTCGCGCAGGTAGGGGGGTGCCGACATGACACGGATGATCCGGATCTTCGACACGACATTGCGGGACGGCGAGCAGTCGCCGGGAGCCAGCATGAACGTGGAAGAAAAAGTGATGATCGCCAAGCAACTGGCTCGGCTGGGCGTGGACATCATCGAAGCCGGCTTCGCCTACAGCTCTCCCGGCGATTTCGAAGCGGTGCGGCGGATTGCCCAGGAAGTCGAAGGGCCGATCATCTGCAGTCTCGCGCGAGCGAGACCCGAAGACATCGATCGCGCGTGGGAAGCGTTGAAAGGCGCACCCAAGGTCCGCATCCATACGTTTTTGTCCACGTCCGACATCCATCTCAAATACCAGTTTCGGATGACGCGAGAAGAAGCCAAGAAACGGGCCGTCGAAATGGTCCAACGGGCGCGGAGCTATGTGGACGACGTGGAATTCTCGCCGATGGACGCTAGCCGATCCGACCCCTCCTATTTGTACGAGGTCTTGGAGGCGGTGATCGAGGCGGGAGCGGGGACCATCAACATTCCCGACACGGTGGGCTACGCGGTCCCGCAGGAGTTCGGTAGGCTCATCCGCGGGATTAGGGAAAAAGTGCCGAACAGCTCGAAAGCGGTGATATCCGTGCACTGCCACAACGATTTGGGGTTGGCGGTGGCCAACAGTTTGGCCGCCGTGCTGGAGGGCGCCGGGCAGGTCGAATGCACCATCAACGGCATCGGCGAGCGGGCCGGTAACACCGCGCTGGAAGAAATCGTCTTGGGTCTGCGGACGCGCAAGGATTTCTACGGTGCTGACACCAGGATCAACACGGAGGAGATCTCCAAGACGAGCCGCCTGGTCAGCAAAATCACCGGCATGGTGGTCCAACCCAACAAAGCCATCGTCGGAGCCAACGCCTTCGCGCACACGTCCGGCATCCATCAGGACGGTTTGCTAAAGGAGAAGACCACCTACGAGATCATGCGGCCGGAGTCCATCGGTCTGGTGGACAGCAAGCTGGTCATGGGCAAGCTGTCGGGCCGGCATGCCTTCCGACAGCGGCTGGAAGAACTCGGGTACACGCTGACAGACGAAGAGATCAACCGCGCCTTCGATCGGTTCAAACGTCTGGCTGATCAGAAGAAAGAGATCTACGAGGAAGACCTCGAGGTGATTGTGTCCGAGGAGATCGCGAAGATCTCGGAGCGGGTGGTGCTGAAATCGTTGTCTGTCGAGAGCGGCACCAACCGGATTCCCACTGCCACGGTCGAGTTGGAAATCGACGGACGACTGGTCAAGCAAACAGGTACGGGAGACGGGCCGGTCGATGCCGTCTATCGGACCATCGCAGCGATGACCCAGACCAAGAGCCGGCTGCTGATGTATGCGGTCAAGGCGATCACCGGCGGGACGGATGCGCAGGGTGAAGTCGCGGTGCGGCTCGAGGAGGGCGGGCGGACCGTGTCCGGGCACGGGGCCGATACGGACATCATCGTGGCGTCCGCACGGGCGTACCTGAATGCCTTGAACAAGCTCGCGTTCTGGGCATCCAAACAGGCCGAGGGGATGCAAAAAGTCAGCGTGATTTGAGCGGAACTCTAAGTGCTGAAGACGAGCCTGAGCGAATGCCCGGAGTTTTTGGCCGGCGATCATACGTGGTTGCGGGAACTCCTCCATCCGGACAAGGCGCCTCTGTGCATCCGGTACAGTTTGGCGCACGGTAAGCTGGATCCGGGCCGGAGGTCGAAGTGGCACCGGCTGGCGTCGTCGGAAGTCTATTACTTCATCGCCGGCCGAGGCGTCTTCACGGTCGGCGACCGCTCGGTGCCGGTGGCACCCGGGTCTGTCGTATACGTGCCGCCAGGAAGCAAACAGTCGCTGCTGAACGACGGCGCCGTTCCCCTTGAGTTTCTGTGTCTGGTGGACCCGGCCTGGCGGCGAGAGGACGAGGAAGTGTTGGAATAGGTGGCGATAGGTGATGGGCAATAGGCCATGAATTGCCGGACCAGGATACTTCGCAATTCCCCTTGCCATCGCCCGTCGCCCCTCTAACCTCAGGAGTGGCTGGTGAAAGCGAAGATTGCGGTGCTAGCTGGTGACGGCGTCGGTCGGGAAATCGTGCCCGAGGCGGTCAAGGTGCTTAAGGCCGTCGCGGAACGGTACGGGCATGCGTTCGAGTTCATCGCAGGAGACATCGGTGGGCAGGCTATTGAGAAAATGGGCGTCCCGCTGCCGCAAGAGACCCTGATATTGGCGAAGCAGAGCGACGCAGTGTTGCTCGGGGCGGTGGGCGGTCCCAAGTGGGAAGGGCTCCCGTACGGGCTCCGACCGGAACGGGCGCTGTTGGGGCTGCGCGAGCAGCTCGGTCTGTTCGCCAATCTGCGTCCGGCCAAGCTCTACCCGATGCTGGCTGAGGCGTCGACGCTCAAACGGGAAGTCATCGAGGGCATCGACCTGCTCGTCGTACGGGAGTTGACCGGGGGGATTTACTTCGGCAAACCGAAAGGCATCGAAACAATTCCCGGCGGTGAGCGGGGCGTCAACACCGAGGTCTATACGACGGGAGAGATCGCACGCATCGCCAAGGTCGCCTTCGAGGCGGCGCGCAAGCGGCGCAAAAAGGTCACATCGGTGGACAAGGCCAACGTGCTGGAATCGTCCGAGCTGTGGCGGCGCGTGGTCACGGAGGTTCATCGAGCCTATCCGGATGTCGAGCTGACTCATATGTACGTCGATAACTGCGCTATGCAGTTGATTCGGAATCCGAAGCAATTCGACGTGTTGCTCTGCAATAACCTGTTCGGCGATATCCTGAGCGATGAGGCGGCCATGCTGACCGGTTCCATCGGCATGCTTCCGTCGGCCAGCCTCGGTGCCCACGCCGGCCTGTACGAGCCCATTCACGGCAGCGCCCCGGACATCGCCGGCAAGAACATCGCTAATCCCATCGCCACGATCGCGTCGGCGGCCATGATGCTCTCCTATACGTTCAACCTAGGCAAGGAAGCGGATGCGATCGAGCAGGCTATTGTCAAGACGCTGGACCTGGGCTACCGGACCAAGGACATTGCCGCTCCGGGGACCAGGATTGTGGGAACGACCGAGATGGGCGACGCGATTGTGCGCAACCTTAGGTAGCGTGACGGGCTCCGACCATGTTGATCTCAGCAAGACCAGGGACGATTCACACGGTCGCCGGTACTGGCGAACCGGGGTACTCGGGAGATGGCGCACCGGCGGCAGCAGCTTGTCTGAACGAGCCCAAGGGTGTGACCGTGGACGAGCGCGGGTCCGTCTATATCGCCGATTCGGAAAATCACGTCATCCGGAGGGTCGATCTCACAACAGGTATCATCACGACCGTTGCGGGAAAAGCGGTGGGTCCGGTGGGCCTCTCTGATGATCGAGACAATTCGTGCCTGATGCATGGCTCTGCCGATGACGATCCCTTCGAAACTTTGGATCGGTCCGGTCCCGAACGGTTCGCACAACTGGCCGATCTAAGCGGGACAGTGCGGTTTGTCACAGGCATGGCATCCGGCAAGGGGCGGTTTGCGGGAGACGGCGGACTGGCGACCGAGGCGCTCTTGAATTTTCCCTCCGGCGTCGCGGTGGACGAGTACGGCAACCTCTATATCGCGGACACGATGAATCACCGGATTCGCCGGGTGGACGGGGCAACTGGCATCATCACGACCGTGGCTGGTACGGGACAGCCTCGGTTCTCCGGCGACGGCGGGCCGGCCGTCGCCGCGGCGTTGAACGAACCGACCGCGGTGGTTGTGGACCGGAACGGTCGTCTCTACATCGCCGACCAGAGCAACAACCGGGTTCGCGTCGTCGATCTGGAAACGGGCATCATCCGAACCATCGCGGGTACGGGAACGGCGGCCTACGGTGGAGACGGGGAACGTGGGATTCACGCCAGCTTGGCTGGCCCGAGCGGTCTCGCCTGGGGGCCGGAAGAGGTGCTCTACGTCGCCGATACCTTTAACGGCCGGATTCGCAGGATCGATCCGGTGACGGGGCTGATCGATACTGTCCTCGGGGATGGTGGTGAGTATCAGTATCAGGGAGAGGCGGACCGTCCTTCGATGAGCCTTTCCCGTCCCTATGGCATCGCTGTCGATCGACAGGGTAACATTCTGGTGACTGATTCCGACAACCACCTCATCCGAAGGTGGGATCGGAAGACCGGAAGCGTGATGCGAATCGCCGGTGCGGGTGCGGCCCGGTTTGCAGGAGACGGTGGGCCAGCTGGCGAGGCCAGTCTGAATTATCCGTTCGGGGTCGCCGTTGACGGGTGCGGGAGGATCTTTGTCGCGGACACGTTCAACCATCGGATTCGCGTGATCGTGACGGAACGGACGTGACGCGTGATGCGTAACGGGCTAGAGAGGTGGAAAGTATGCTGACCAGGAAAGCGGCGTACCGCGTAGCGGTGGTCGGGGCGACCGGCGCGGTTGGGGCGGAGATGATCGAGGTGCTGGAAGAACGCAAGTTTCCGGTCGAGAACCTCCTGCCCCTGGCATCCGTTCGATCAGCCGGTGGAACCGTGTCGTTCCGCGGCCAGGAGATTCCCGTCAGGATTTTAAGTAAGGATTCCTTCGAAGGCATTGACATTGCGCTGTTCTCGGCCGGGAGTGATGTGAGCCGGGAGTTCGCCCCACTGGCCGCAAAAGCCGGTGCGGTGGTGATTGATAACAGCGCAGCATGGCGGATGGAACCAGATGTGCCCCTGGTGGTTCCGGAAGTGAACCGGTCCGACGTGTTCTCGCACAAGGGGATCATCGCCAATCCGAACTGCTCAACGATCCAAATGGTCGTCGCCCTGAAGCCGCTTCACGATCAGGCACGGATTAAACGGATCGTGGTCACCACCTTCCAATCTGTCTCCGGCACCGGAAAAGAGGCGATGGACGAGTTGATGGAGGAAACGCGGGCTCTGTTGAGCTTCAAGGAGGCGAAGCCCAAGGTCTATCCCTATCAGATCGCGTTCAACTGCCTGCCGCACATTGACGAGTTTCTTCCCTCCGGGTACACGAAGGAAGAAATGAAGTTATTGAACGAGACCAGGAAAATCATGGGCGATCCGTCGATTCGGGTGACGGCCACGACCGTACGCGTGCCGGTTTATGTCGGGCATTCGGAGGCCATCAATATCGAGACGGAGCGGAAACTGACCGCCAACGAAGCGCGGGCGATTCTCTCCACCGCGCCCGGCGTGCAACTGTACGACGATCCCCAGCGGAAGATCTATCCCATGCCGCTCGACGTGGCCGGCAGGGACGAGGTCTACGTCGGCCGGATTCGCGAGGATGAATCGATTCCCAACGGCTTAAACCTCTGGGTGGTAGCCGATAATCTGCGAAAGGGCGCTGCGCTCAATGCGGTCCAGATCGCCGAATGTCTGATACAATAACGCGCGATGTTTGAGTGGAGTCCGATAGGCAAGCTCTTGATCGCGCTGGGGCTGGGTATCGCGCTGATCGGCCTGCTGCTGACACTTTCCGACAAACTGCCCAGTCTAGGAGGCGCATTCAGTTGGTTCGGGAGGCTCCCCGGCGATATTTCGATCAAGCGCGACCACTTCAGTTTCTACTTTCCGATTGCGACCAGCATCCTCCTCAGCGTCGTGCTGAGTCTGCTCCTCTATCTCCTCTCGTGGTTGTTCCGGCGATGAAACTCGCGACGGTCATGGCGGCGGGCCTGTGCGCCTGGCAATGGACGGGACCGTTGTGCGGGGAAGCGGCCGCGGCGGCGGAGTCGATCCGTGTGCTGCTCGCGCAGGATGCCCAACGGATCGAACTGCGAGCCGGCGTCGGCCTGACGCTCCAGCTCTCGACCGGAGAACACCGAGCGATGCGTCCACCGATTTCGGTGACGGCGGTCGGCGGCTTGATCGCGCTGAACGGAGAGAAAGCGCCCGGCGACTGGCTCGTGGTCCAAGTGTCGAGCGGCCATTTGACGCTCGTGATCGCCGCAGGATCTTCGAACGGGACGTCGGCCAACGGGAACGGAGTCACACCCGGATCGGGCATGACCACGCTGGAAGTCGCTGGCCAGGTGTCGGTGCTGCGCCGGGGCCAAGGGCTCATGGTCGTCAACGAACTGGATCTAGAGGAATATGTCAAAGGAGTCGTCCCCTCGGAGGTCAACGCAGCCTGGCATCCGGAGGTGCTGAAGGCCCAGGCGGTCGCTGCACGCACGTATGCACTCTACCAGCGGATGTTGAGCGCCGGACGCGACTATGATTTGGCGGCCGGCACGCAGGATCAGGTCTATCGGGGACGCCACGGCATCGATAGCCGGATCGAGCAGGCGGTCGAAACGACCCGCGGGCTCGTCGTGACCTATCAGCAGGCGCCGATCTATGCGGCGTTTTCTTCCACCGCCGCGGGCCTCACCGAGGACGCGCTCAACGTCTGGTCGAAGGATTTGCCCTACCTGAAGGGCGTGGAATGTCCGTTCGATGCCAACTCCCCTTACTATCGCTGGCGGACCTCGTTCAAGCTGGAGACCCTGGAGCGGAATCTCCGGCAACAGGGGATTGCAGTCGGCACGATCGCGACGTTGGCACCTGCCTCCTACAGCCGGGCCGGTCGGGTGACGAAACTGCGGGTCTTGCACTCCCAAGGAGAACTGTACCTTCGCGGTGAGGATCTGCGCCGCGTCATCGGGTACGCGGTGATTCCCAGCACGCAGTTCGACCTGGATGTTGTCGGCCCTGATGTGGTCGTGTCCGGGCATGGGGCTGGACATGCCGTCGGGCTGTGTCAGTGGGGTGCGAAGGAACTGGCCGAACTCGGCTATCCCTTCGCGACGATTCTCCGCTATTACTATCCGGGGACGGAACTGCAATCCGTCTCGTTGGTCAGACCGCCATCCGGTCTCGGTCCGTGATGTTGCTTTCCGAGTTCGACTTTCCCTTCGATTCGAGCCTCATCGCGTCGAAGCCCGTTGAACCCCGCGACCAGGCTCGCCTCCTGGTCGTGGATCGAGGAGCCGGTCGTTTCTTCCATCGACGAGTCCTGGATTTACCTTCCTTGCTGAAGCCTGGAGACCTCGTCGTCGTCAACGATACCAAAGTGATGGCGGCGCGCCTGAACGGCCGCAAGCAACCAGGCGGCAGACAGGTGGACGTGCTGTTCGTCAAGGATCTGGGAGGAGGCATCTGGGAGGTCCTGCTGAAAGGGAGATTTCAGCCGGGGGATGCGATCGAGTTGACCTCACAGACCCGTGCGGTTATTGTAGAGCGCGGCGAGTCTCGAACGACCGTGCGCGTCGAATCACCCCGGCCGTTTCAGGAAGTCATGCGGGAGATTGGCCGGATGCCTCTCCCCCCCTACATCAAGCGCGAGCCGACCGCTGAGGATCGGACCTGGTATCAGACCCTGTTCGCGCGCCAAGAGGGGGCTGTGGCCGCCCCGACCGCCGGCTTGCACTTCACCGACCGGTTGCTCGCGTCGTTGCGCGAGCACGGCGTCATGCTCGCCACCGTCACGTTGCACGTGGGCCCGGCCACCTTCAGACCCGTGACCGTAGAGCGTATCGAGGACCACTCCATGGGAGCCGAATGGATCGAGGTATCGGTGGAAACGGCGGAATTGCTTCGCCGGACGAAAGCCGCCGGCGGTCGGGTCGTGGCGGTGGGGACCACCGTCGTCCGCGCGTTGGAATCGGCCGCCGATCCGAACGGGACTGTCCGACCGTTTCGAGGGGAAACCGAGTTGTTTATCGTTCCCGGTTATCGCTTCCGGGCCGTCGATATCCTGATGACCAACTTTCACCTTCCCCGGACGACGCTGCTCATGCTCGTGTCCGCTTTCGCCGGGGTCGAACGCATGCGGGCTGCCTACCAGGAGGCGATCAACGAGCGATATCGGTTGTACAGCTACGGGGACGCGATGTTGATACGATGAGCCGGCAGCTCAAAGCTGCCGGGGCTCCTGGCTGCTCGCTGCTTGCCCCGGGCTAAAGCAGTTCCTTATGAACCTTGATCGGCACCCGGGTCTTGAGCGCTTCGGCGTAGGCTGTCAGCGCGCGCTGTTGTTTCTGAAACAAGAAATCCTGGTAGATACGTTCGGCAGCCGCCTGGTTCTTGCCCGCGTCCGCCGTCGTTTGCCGCGCGACGAGGGCTTGGGCTTCTGCAAGCTCCTCTGGCGTCAGGGCCACTGCGTCCCGGATGATCATGCGAGCCTTCTCGCCCAGAAGCTCCTTGGTCTGCGCCGCTTCGAAAATCGCTGGCGTCAGGCGGTTGGCGGCCAGGAGCCGGCGGTAAAGGTCCGGATCGAACGCGCCGTTCCGCTGAAACTCCGGACGCTGCAGAATGTCCTCCCGTAAGTCCTCCGGGGCCACCACCAGCCCCATTTCCTTCGCCGCGACCAACCAGAGTCGGTTTTCGATCAATTGCTCCAACACGAACTGCTTGAGCGTCTCTTCCTTGAAATCGCCCTGCACTTTGTCCTTATAAAAGCGATAGGTGTTTTCATAGGCGCGCCGATATTCGTCGCGGGTGATCGTCAGATCGCCGACTGAGGCGACGACATTGCCCTGGGATTCGCCGAATCCCCACCAGCCCATGGTAATGACGAACGCGATCGCCAGGATGCCCATGATCGACTTCAGCAACCAGGGATACTTATGGGCGGCCTCGCGCATCAATTTGATCATGTCCGGTCTCCTCGTCGGCGGTGCGCGGATTCTACTCAGCCCTCGGCACAAAGGCAAGCGGCGGGAATGCGGAGGTCCGCGCGATGGCAGGCAGTGAGGCCGCGACTCAGCCGTGGACTGCTGCTGTCGTCCGTCGGTGGACATTCGTGCGGATCGTCCCTTTGTTTGTGCTGCCTGACCCAATTTGTTATACTTGTCCACTAATTGCGAGGAGGTCAGTTGGCGGAGGAAATCGCCGGGGTCGGTCCGTCGAATGTCGGTGTCTACCCCAAAGCGCATGTCCTCAACCGATTCATTGCGAAGCTGATCGATCTTCTTATCGTCGCTGCTGCGGACAAGGTCGTTTCTCCGGTCGGTTTCCTCGTTGGGCTCGCCTATGTCTTAGTCGCCGATGGGTTCGCCGGGGGACGGAGCGTTGGCAAGCGGTTGATCGGTCTCGAGACGATTGTCCCGCATACGCGTGAGGCGGCCGGCTTCAAGGAATCCATTATCCGCAACCTGCCCTTCGCCGCGGCGCTCTTGCTGTTTCAAATCCCCTATGTGGGATGGGTGGGTTCACTCGCCATTGTGTCCTTCGAAGCGCTGCTCGTGATCGGCAACGACCAGGGACGCCGTCTCGGAGACGAGGTGGCGCGTACCCAGGTGTTGGATGCCGGTCGACTGAATCTGCCCGAATGAACCGACCGGCGGCGTAACCGTGCGGCACGCGAAGGACTAAGAGGAAGGGAGACAAGCTGTGGGATTCTCTGGCGACGTGTTCGGCTGGTTCTCAAACGATCTCGCGATCGACCTGGGCACCGCGACGACTTTGGTGTATGTGCATGGAAAGGGGATCGTGCTGAACGAGCCCTCCGTCGTCGCCGTGGAGAAGAAGAGCGAAAAGGTCCTTGCGGTCGGGGCCGAAGCGAAAAAGATGCTCGGCCGTACCCCCGGCAACATCACCGCCATTCGGCCCATGAAGGAAGGGGTGATCGCCGACTTCGAGATGGCCGAGCAGATGCTCAAGTACTTTATCCGCAAGGCTCACAACCGGAGTGCCTTCGTCAGGCCGAGGATCATCATCGGCGTGCCGTCGCGCATCACCCAGGTAGAACAACGGGCCGTACGGGATTCCGCCGAACTGGCCGGTGCGCGGGAAGTCTATTTGATCGAGGAACCGGTCGCCGCCGCCATCGGCGCCGGTCTCCCCATCACCGAGCCGTCGGGCAACATGGTCGTGGACGTCGGCGGCGGGACGACCGACATCGCCGTGATCTCGCTGGGCGGCATCGTGTACAGCGAGTCGGTGAAAGTGGCCGGCGACCGGATGGACGAAGCGATCATGAATTACATCAAGAAAAAGTACAACCTCCTCATCGGGGAACACATGGCCGAGCGCATCAAAGTGGAGATCGGCTCGGCCTATCCGTTCGAGGAGCGCAAGACGATGATGATCAAGGGACGCGATCTGATCTCTGGCATCCCCCGCACGCTTGTCGTGGACGACGCCGAAATCAGGGAAGCCTTGCAAGAACCGATCGGGACGATCGTCAACGCCATCAAGGTTGCGCTGGAGAATACGCCTCCGGAGCTGGCCGGGGACATCATCGATCGCGGCATCGTGTTGACCGGAGGCGGGTCGCTTTTGAAGGGGATGGACACGCGGTTCCGCGAAGAAACCAATTTGCCCATCATCACTGTGGACGATCCACTGACGTCTGTGGTGTTGGGCGTTGGAAAGATTCTGGACGAACTGGATCTTCTTCGCAAAGTGTCCGTCATGTCCCAGTGCAGCAGCCTCCGTTGAGGTCCCATCCCTAATGTGGATGGCCATTTTTCGTTCGACATACGGCACGAGACGCCTCGCCATCGTTCTGTTCGCCCTTCTGCTCTCCGTTCTTTTTTTGCTCCCCAGCCAGATCCAGATGCTGCTGCACTATGTGGGCGGACCGGTCGGGCAGGTGCTCGGCATGCCGCTGGCGGTCTTTTCGGCGGTGGAGCGGGGCCTGACCGAACTGTGGGATGGTTATATAGCCCTGCAGCACGTGCGCGAGGAGAACAAGGCGCTGTGGAAGGAGATCGAAGAACTGAAGGAACAGAACAGTCAGCTCCGGGAAGCCGCGGCCGCGACGCAGCGCCTGGCGGCGTTGCTGGAATTCAAACAGAAGGCTGCGCCGCAAACCCTGGCTGCCCAAGTGATCGGCAGGGATGCAACCAATTGGTATCGAGCGGTGCTGCTGAACAAGGGTGAAGCTGACGGTGTGAGGCCGGAGATGGGGGTGATCACGCCGGCCGGTGTGGTGGGGCGGGTGGTGAAGACGACGAATTCCTCCTCGGTCGTGCTCCTCATCACCGATCCGAACAACGCCGTCCCCGGTCTCATTCAACGCACCAGGGACGAAGGCATCGTGGAGGGCACCGCCGAAGGAGGAGCCAGACTCAAGTACATTCCGTTGCTCTCGACCGTGCGGGCCGGCGATCGGGTCGTGACGTCGGGGCTGACGGGAGGCTTTCCGCGCGGCCTCATGATCGGCGTCGTCACCAGCATCGAGAAAGAGGAAGGGGCGCTGTTTCAGTCCGCCGAGATTCTTCCCGAAGTGGACGTTTCCAAGTTGGAGGAAGTTCTGGTCATCACGGCTCCATACGGAGACGCGGACGCGAACGTGGAAGGTCTGTTGCCGTCCCGGTCGATCGCCAAGGGCACACCATGAAACCGGTGCTGTACGGAGCGTTTCTCCTGACGCTTGTGCCGATGCAGGCGACGGTCCTCCATCATCTCAGTCTGGGCGGGGTTCGACCAGATCTGGTGCTCGTCTCGGTCTGCCTGATCGGGTTCTTGCGGGGGGAGTTGCAGGGATTTCTGTCCGGTCTGTTGCTCGGATTCGCACAGGATCTGCTCTCCGCCGGAGATCTGTGGCTCAACTTGGTGGCCAAGAGCGGAGTCGGCCTGTTGTCCGGATTGGTCGGGCATCAGGTCGCGCATGTCACCACCGGCGTGGTGTTGGCCGGGCTTTTCATCATTTCTTGCTGCTCGGGTCTGCTCTTTCTGCTTTTGACGCAGACCGGCGATTGGGCTGGCGCGGCGCTGGCGGTCCGCTCGGTTCTTCTTCCGCAGGCCGTGTTCGATGCGCTGGTAGGCGCGGGAGCGTATTGGGCGCTGGAAGAGCGGGTACGAAACCGGTGGGCGCTGGCCGAGTAATCCCAAACGAAGCGTATGGCTTCCATCGGATTTCAAGATGCCGAACTGGTCGAGCTCCAGCGCCGACTGATCATTTTGCGGATTGGCTTGCTCCTGGTGGTGGGGCTGCTGGCGTTGCGGCTCTGGCATTTGCAGATCCGCGAGGGGCCCTACTATCGCGACTTGTCGGAAAATAATCGGACTCGTTCGGTGATTCTGGAGCCGGTCCGTGGGCAAATCTACGATCGAAACGGCGAGCTGCTGGCAAATAATGTGCCGAGTTTCACGCTTTATGTGACGCTGGAGGACGTCGCTGACCGAGAAGCCCTGATCGAGAAGCTTACCTCGCTGCTCGGGCTCGATCCGGATGTGGTGCGCAGGAAACTGGCTGCGAAGAACGGGAAGTTGTTGCCCCGCAAGATCAAGGACCGGCTCAGCCTGCGTGAAGCGGCTGTCATCGAAGCGCACCGTCTCGATCTCCCCGGCGTCATGATTCAGGTCGAATCGCAGCGTAACTATCCGGGCGGGACGGTCGGGGCGCATCTCCTCGGATATGTGGGTGAGATCTCGGCCGAACAGTTGGAACGGGCCGAATTTGAGGAGTTGCATCAGGGTAGCATCATCGGGCAGTACGGGGTTGAAAAGACCTTCGATCGTTTTCTCAGAGGAAGAGCCGGGCAGAAAAGCGTCGAAGTCGATGCGCTGGGTCATGAAAAGCGCAGCGCCGTCGTGAAGAAACCGGAGGCCGGCGACGATCTATACCTTACGATTGATATCCGATTGCAGAAGCTGGCCGAAGATCTGCTGGGAGAAGAAGCCGGCGCCATTGTGGCGCTCGATCCGACCAACGGCGACATCTTGGCCATGGCCAGCCGGCCGGCTTTCGATCCCAATGTCCTGTCGCGGGAGTTGACTCCCAAACAATGGGCGGAAATCGTGCAGGATGAAGGACACCCGCTCACCAACCGGGCCACCCAGGGGCAGTATCCGCCCGGTTCGACCTTCAAGGTCATTATGGCGGCGGCGGCGCTGGAGACGAAGACGGTCAGTCCTTCGACCGCGGTGCGCTGTACCGGCGGCTATCAGTTCGGCAGACGCCTCTACCGCGACTGGAAAGCCGGGGGGCACGGGTTTATCGACCTGGAACGGGCGTTAATCCACTCCTGCGACGTGTACTTCTACACGGTCGGCCAACGAATGGGCATCGACACCATCGCTGACTACGCCAAGCAATTCGGGTTAGGGCAGCTTACCGGGATTGAGTTGCCGTCCGAACGAGTGGGGATCGTTCCCTCCACCGGGTGGAAAGAAAAAGTGAAAGGCGAGCCGTGGCTGCCTGGGGAAACCATCTCCGCCTCCATCGGCCAGGGCTATGTCACGGTGACGCCGATCCAGATGGCCAGCGTAATCGGCACTATCGCCAACAACGGCGTCGCTTACCGGCCACGGCTCGTCCAGGCGATCATGGACCGTGCCACCGGACGCCTGCAAGAGTTGCCGGCCGTCGCGCGTGGCAGAGTGGAAGTGAAACCGCAGACGTTGAAGCTGATTCAGGAAGGGTTGGCTGGGGTGGTGAGGGAAGGAACCGCAACCCGCGCCAGGTCCTCCCTCATCAGCATCGCCGGCAAAACCGGAACCGCGCAGACCGCCGCGCTGCGGACGGGGCCGGAAAAGGACATTCCCAAGAAATTTCGCGACCACGCCTGGTTCGTAGCCTACGCGCCGGTCGAGAAGCCGCGCATCGCGGTGGCGGTCTTGGTGGAGCATATGGGACACGGAGGGTCGGCGGCCGCCCCGTTGGCCAAGGAACTCATCGAGGCGTTCGTGAAATTGCCGCCCAAGGCCCCGCTGGTGGCGCAGGGGCCCAACGCGCCGGCCGCTTCGGCGCCGGGGGAGACGCCATGATCGACCGGGTGATCGACAACCGCGGGTTCGACAGCTTCGACTGGCGTTTTATCGGGCTTGTCTTAGCTATTTTGTCCCTGGGTGTCCTGTCGATTTACAGTGTCACCCATGCCCAGCAGGGTGGCACGCCGTTCTATCTGAAGCAGCTCATGTGGATTGCGCTCGGCAGCGCGGCCTTCGTCGCGATGCTGATCGTCGACTATCACAAAATCGCGCGGCTCGCGTATCCGCTCTATGCGATCGTTCTGGTGCTGCTAGCGGTCGTGCTGGTCATGGGGAAAACCAGCCGGGGCGCGCAGCGCTGGATTCCGATCGGCCCGTTTGCGTTCCAGCCCTCCGAGTTCGCCAAGTTGGTGTTGATCCTCGTGCTCGCGCATTATTATTCGAGCGCGCCGCGCATCGGCTGGCTGCAACGCGTCGTCCTGCCCGGATTGATCATGCTTCCGGGCTTGCTGTTGATTCTGAAACAGCCGGATTTGGGCAGTGGACTGAGTTTCCTGGCGGTCTACGCCGCGATGCTGCTGATGGTCGGGATGCGGTCCCAGGCGATCGGAATCATCCTGCTGTTTTCGCTTATGCTCTTTCCGTTCGTCTGGGAACTGCTGTGGGGCTCGCTGCATGAGTATCAACGACACCGGATTATGGCCTTCGTCGACCCAGAGTACGATCCGGGCGGGAAAGGCTATCATGCGCTGCAGTCGCGTATTGCGATCGGATCGGGTGAGTTGTTGGGCAAGGGGCTGTACGGAGGCACCCAAAGCCAGCTTAAGTTTCTGCCGGAGGGGCACACGGACTTCGTGTTCGCGGTATTCGCGGAAGAATGGGGGTTCCTCGGCGTCCTGCTGCTGCTGGCCCTCTTCGTGGGGCTGATTTGGCTCTCGCTGGAGATCGCTTCGCGCGCTAAGGATATCCTCGGCGCGCTGCTGGCCGCCGGCGTCATCGCGATGCTGTGCTTTTGCGTCGTCGTCAACATCGGCATGACTGCCGGGATGTTCCCCATCGTCGGCATCCCCCTGCCCTTGATGAGTTACGGTGGAAGCGCCACAATCGCGACGATGGCTGCCCTGGGGCTTCTCCTGAATATCAAGCGCCGCCGATTGACGTTGTTTTACTGATTGACGGCGAAGAGATGCGGGGCCGGCCGCATTGGCGGCCGTGATCCCGGTACAATCAACCTTCTACATGTGGCCGAACGCATCGTCGGAATTCTTACGGGAGTGTCCAACCGGGAACCTGGGTCCGCGCGCCCGCGTCCGTGGTTGACGGACCATCCGTCCACGATGTGTCGGTCGGGGAGCTGAGATGGGAATGGAAATCGCGATTTCCGTCGCGCGAGAAGAAACCCGCGTGGCGGTGCTCGATAACGGACTGGTCACCGATCTGTACAGTGATCGGGCCAAAGACAAGGACTTTGTCGGCAATATCTACAAAGGGCGCGTCGCCAAGGTCTTGCCGGGCATGCAGGCGGCGTTTGTCGACATCGGCATGGAAAAGGCGGCCTTTATGCATGTCTCCGATCTCTCGACCGATACGGAACCTGGCGACACCTTGATGGACAGCGAGGACGACGACAAAGGGGCGGAACTGCCCCGACCCCGGCGCCAGACCTTGAAGCCGATCGAACAGTTACTCAGCGAGGGTCAGGAACTCATGGTCCAAATCTCCAAAGGGCCGATCGGCACCAAGGGGCCGCGCGTCACGACCTATGTGTCCCTTCCCGGACGATATCTGGTATTCATGCCGAACGTCGACCACATCGGTGTATCGCGGCGGATCGCGCGTGACGAGGAGCGGGCCAGGCTGAAAGAGATCATGAAGCGCCTTCGGCAGCCCGGCTATGGCTACATCGTCCGGACGGTGAGCGAAGGGGTAAAAGAGGACGATCTGCGCGCGGACGTCGAATTCTTGCACGTGCTGTGGCAGGACATTCTGAAGAAGCGCGACCAACAGTCCGCTCCTTCGCTGTTGCACTCGGACCTGAATCTGAGCTTCCGGGTGGTGCGCGATCTCTTCAGCAAGAAGGTCGAACGGCTGCTGATCGATTCGAAGGAAGAATACGACGCCATCCGGGACTTCGTGCAGCGATTCTCGCCGGAACAGGTTTCCCGAATTCAATTCTACGACAAAGAAGAGAGCCTCTTCGATTATCTGGGTATCGAGCAGGAGATCACCCGTGCGCTCAGTCGGAAAGTGTGGCTCAAGTCCGGCGGGTACATTGTCATCGACCATACGGAAGCCATGACGGTGATCGATGTCAATACGGGGCGTTTCGTCGGCAAACGCGATCAGGAAGAAACCATCCTCCGAACCAACTTGGAGGCCGTCAAAGAGATTGCGTATCAGATCAAGTTGCGAGGCATTGGCGGGATCATCATTATCGATTTCATTGATATGGAGCGGGAGAAAAACCGTGAGAAAGTCTACCAGGCGCTGGTCGATGCCATGGCGTCGGACAAGGCGCGCACGCGCATCTCCCGCATCTCGGACCTGGGCCTTATCGAGCTGTCGCGGGAACGGGTTCGCGAAGATTTACTGCGGGCGATGTCCGAGCCCTGCCGGTACTGCGAGGGACGGGGCTATACGAAATCGCCCATGACCGTCGCCTACGAGATCTTCCGAGAGATCCGACGCATTGGCGGCCTGGGCGAGGGGCAGAAAGTCGTGGTCGGTGCGCATCCTGCCGTGGCGGATTTGCTCCAGGACGAGGAGCGGCAGGGCATCGAGGAACTGGAACGCCGTCTCTCGACCAAAATCATCGTGACGCCAGACGAGAAGCTCCATCTGGAGCAATACGACATCGTCGTCCTCTGACCCGTTCGGCCAGGCGAGGGCAGTTGTCTTTTGTACCGTTGAATCCGGTGAGCGGTGACAAAGGCGAGGGAGCAGCAAGGGGCGCATGAACGGCATGCACTGCAGGCCTGGCTCGCGTTGCGGGCCGTCAACGGGCTGGGTGAGGCGGCGCTGTTCCGGCTTGTGCAAACGTTCGGTTCGCCTCAGGCAGTCTTGACGGCGACGCTGACGGCGCTGACCGAAGCAGGATGCAGTCCTCGCTTGGCGCAAGCCATTCGGCGAGGACCCGACGCGCGAGCCCGCGAGCGCATCGAATGGGAATTGGACACAATCGATCGGTTGAAGCTGTCCGTGATCACGTGCCTCGACGAGGAATATCCGGCTCGTCTCAAAATGATTCCGGATCCGCCCGCGGTGCTCTATGTCGCCGGAGGGCTGCGACCGTCCGATCAGTATGCGGTGGCGATCGTCGGCGCGCGACGCGCGAGTCAAGCCGGGAGGGCCTTGGCGGAAGAGTTGAGCCGGGACCTGGCGGCGTCCGGGTTTACGATCGTCAGCGGGCTTGCGCGAGGGATCGACGCGGCCGCGCATCGCGGCGCGCTGGCCGCCGGTGGACGGACGTTGGCGGTGCTGGGGTGCGGTGTGGACCGCACCTATCCGCCTGAACACGATACGCTGCGGGAACAGATTGAAGCTCACGGCGCCGTGCTGTCGGAATTGCCGCCGGGTTCACCGCCGCACAGCTACCACTTTCCCCGACGCAACCGGATCATCAGCGGGTTGTGTCTGGGGGTGGTGGTCGCGGAAGCGGCGGTCGAGAGCGGATCGCTTATCACGGCGAGGTTGGCCGCCGATCAAGGCCGCGAAGTATTCGCCGTGCCAGGGTTCGCGAAAGCGGAGAACAGTCGCGGACCGAACGGACTGATCAAGCAAGGCGCCAAATTGGTCGAGTGCGCACAGGACGTGATCGACGAACTCCTGCCGCAGCTTGACGAAGCCTTCAAGCGGCGGGTGAAGGTGGGTACGGCCGAGACGTGCGTATCCTTATTCCGGTTGAGCGGAGACGAGGCGAAGGTTTATGATGCGCTTTCCTACGAGCCGCAACACATGGATGACGTGGTCGTGAAGACCGGTCTCCCTCCTTCGGAGGTCGCCGCGCTTCTTCTGTCGCTGGAACTGAAGCAGCGCATCCGCCAACTGCCCGGGCATTCCTACCTTCGGTTATAATTGAGCCGGACGAAAGATGAGCATGCCCTTGCGATCTGATATAGTTGGAGACGATTGTCGAACGCTCGTTTGTGAAGGAGTGGACGCGTAGATGGCGAAGTCATTGATCATTGTGGAATCGCCGGCGAAGGCCAGGACGATCACGAAGTACCTGGGCCGCGGGTACACCGTCATGGCTTCTGTCGGCCATGTCAAAGACTTGCCGACCAGCAGACTCGGCGTCGATGTCGAACGCGATTTCGAGCCCCAGTACGTCACGATCAAAGGCAAAGCCAAAGTGCTCGCGGAGATCAAGAAGAAGGCGCAGGAAGCCGACAAGGTGTTCCTCGCACCGGACCCCGACCGCGAAGGCGAGGCGATCGCCTGGCACATCGCCCAGGAACTCAACGGCAAAGGGAAGAAGAACAACGGGAAAATCTACCGGGTCCTTTTCAACGAGATCACGGAATCGGCCATCAAGCGCGCGTTGCAGTCGCCTGGTCAGATCGATATGAAACTAGTGCATGCGCAGCAGGCGCGGCGCGTCCTGGATCGGATCGTCGGCTATCAGGGCAGCCAGTTGCTGTGGAAGAAGGTCCGTCGCGGCTTGAGCATGGGACGGGTCCAATCGGTCGCGGTGAAATTGATCTGCGATCGGGAAAAGGAGCGGGAGGCCTTTCGGCCTGAAGAATATTGGTCGATCACGGCCACGCTGGCCGGCAGCCAGCCTCCTCCGTTCGAAGCCAAGCTGCACAGCATCAACGATCAGGAAGCGTCCATCCCTTCCGAGGAGCATGCCCGCCGGATCGTAGAGGACGTGCAGGGAAAAGAGTTCGTCGTCCAGTCCATCGAGCGCAAAGAGAAGCGGCGCAACCCCGTCGCACCTTTCATCACCAGCCGGCTTCAGCAGGAAGCGGCCCGCAAGCTGCACTTCACGCCGAAAAAAACCATGACCTTGGCTCAACAACTCTATGAAGGCGTGGACATCGGCGACGAGGGGCCGACCGGATTGATCACCTACATGCGAACGGATTCGACCAGAATCTCCAACGAGGCGATGGAAGAAGCCAGGCGCCTGATCCGGGAACGGTTCGGTGAGGAATATCTGCCGGCGACGCCCAATGTCTACAAGACGCAGAAGGCTGCGCAAGAGGCGCACGAAGCAATCAGGCCGACGTCTGTCGCGCGCGATCCGGAGTCCGTCAGGCCGTATCTGGAACCCGATCTCTACAATCTGTACAAGCTCATCTGGAATCGATTCGTGGCCTCGCAGATGGTGCCGGCCGTGCTCGATGTCACAAGGGTAGACTGCGCGCCGATCGGGACCCGGGATCGGTACGTCTTCCGGGCGACCGGGACGGTCGTCAAATTTCCGGGCCATACGATCGTCTATATGGAAGGCAGGGACATGGAGGCCCTTAACGGGAATCAAAAGGCCGCCTCCGACGCTGAGGACGAGGCGGAGCGCCAACTCCCGGTTCTGAGCGAAGGTGAACGCCTCCGCCTGGTCGCGCAGGAGGGGCAAAGCGTGCCGGGGATCACGTCGAAGCAGCATTTCACCCAACCGCCCCCGCGCTATAACGAGGCGTTGCTGATCCGTGAACTGGAAGAGAAGGGCATCGGCCGTCCGTCCACGTACGCGAGCATCATTTCCACCATTCAAGAGCGGAAGTACGTGGAGAAGGTTGACGGGCGATTCGTTCCCACGGAAACGGGCAAGACGGTAAACGAATTCCTCCTCAAAGGCTTCCCTGACCTCATCAACGTCGACTTCACGTCGCAAATGGAACAGGAATTGGATCAAGTCGAGGAAGGCGACAAACCGTGGGTCGAGGCAGTGAGGGACTTTTACGGTCCGTTCACGAGGGATATGGAAAAAGCACAGCGCATTCCCGGCCCTAAAGATATTGTCGAGCCGCCGACCGATATCCCGTGCGACAAGTGCGGCCGCATGATGGAAATCAAGTGGGGCCGGAACGGGAAGTTCCTGGCGTGTCCCGGCTACAAAGAGAACCCTCCTTGCAAGAACACCCAGAACTTCGAGAAGTTGCCGGACGGCACCATTAAAGTCGTGCCGAAAGAGGAGATCGCCACCGGGGAAGCCTGCGAAAAGTGCGGCAGTCCGATGGTGGTGAAGAACGGCCGCTTCGGAAAGTTCCTCGCCTGCTCTGCGTATCCGGCCTGCAAGACCACCAAGCCGGTCGCCCTGGGAGTCAAGTGCCCCCAACCGGGTTGCGGCGGCGATCTGGTGCAGAAGCGGACGAAAAAAGGCCGGTCGTTCTACTCCTGCAGCCGCTATCCGCAGTGCGAATTCGCGTTATGGGATCGTCCGGTGAACAAACCTTGCCCAACCTGCAAGGCCCCGTTTCTCGTCGAGAAAGTCAGCAAACAGGCCGGTCGAACCATCCAGTGCCGCAATGAAGAGTGCGGTTATCGGGAGGCCGGATAACGATTTTCATCTGCCCGCCGCTTTCATCCGCCTTTCGCTCTTCGACGTTCTTTTCAATCTGTATCGTCCAGTTTGCCAAGACGGCGAAAAAAGATAATGAAATGCGGTCTCATCGAAGATGAGAATAGTAGTCATTTGTACGTATATCCGCTGTTGACGTAAGCGCGGCGCGGATGGATAATGTTAACGACGAATGACACGCACTTCGCTGCACAGAACTCCAGAGCAATCTTCGGCAAGATATCTTACCTTAACCCCCTGGACCGGAGGAGGTTGTCATGAAGGCGAAGGAAGGCGTCATCAATCTGCTCAACAAGATCCTCACCGCGGATTTGACGGCCATTAATCAGTATTTCGTCCATGCCAAGATGTGCGAGAACTGGGGCTATGAGCGGCTCCATCATCACATCCGGAAGCGCGCGTTCGATGAGATGAAGGATGCGGAAGAGTTGATCGAACACATTCTGTATCTCGAGGGTGTGCCCAACATGCAGCGGCTGGGTACGGTACATGTCGGTGAAACCGTTCCCGAGCAGTTCAAGGCCGATCTGAAAGCCGAACAAGAGATGTTGGCCATCTTGAGCGAAGGCGTGAACCATTGCACCAAGGTCGGAGACTTCACCACGCGCCACATGCTGGAAGATATGGTGAAGGACGTCGACGAGCATATCGATTGGATCGAAACTCAGCAGGAATTGATCAAGCAGGTCGGTTTGGAAAATTACTTGAGCGAACAGATTCGCAAAGAGGAATAGGGCGTCAAAACGTGCAATTGTTTTGGCGGGGAGGCGAGCCATGAAGGCCAAAGAGGGCGTCGTCGACTTTTTGAACAAGGTGGTTACCATGGAACTGACCGCGGTCCATCAATATCTCCTACACGCCTCGCTGTGTGCGAACTGGGGGTATGAACGCCTGCAGCATGAGTTTCACGAATTGGCCAAGGAAGAGTTGGCCCATGCGTCCAAGGTGATTGGCCATATTCTCTACCTTGAAGGCGCTCCAGACGTGCAGAAACTGGGGACTGTCAGTAGCGGCCGGAGCGTTCCGGACTTGTTTCAGGCGGACTTGCGGTTCGAGCAAGATGACGTGACACTCCTGCGCGACGCCATCGCGCATTGCGCGAAGGTCGGGGACTTTACCACGCGGCACCAGCTCGAGGACATGGTCGTCGAGACCGAGAAGCATGTCGACTGGTTCGAGACGCAGCTCCGCGCCATCAAACAGGTCGGACTCGAAAACTACCTGTCCGAGCAGATCAAAAAGTAGCGTTTGTTACGCATCTCGTGTCTTTGCGGAGGGAAGAAAGGCATCTGCCTTATTCGCGCCTTCTAGTCAGGGTGGCGGTGGAAGGCTCACGGATGCCGTGGGAAAAGGCGCCTCAGCCAGGATCGTCCACAGCCACAGAGCGGCGGTTGCGATAACCACCATCCCTAGGGAAGCGATCAGGCTGATCAGGACCATCCAGTCATCGTGTCTCAACGGTTTCTCTCCTTGAAGCGATCCGCAGTTCGACCGCCAGCGCAAACCCGGTGATGGCGTAACCGCAGCTTGCGCACGCCCAAAACGCCCCGGTTGGAGCCAGGCTGAGTTGGCGGCACCGCGGGCACTCGCGAATCTTCATCCGGTACTCCTTCGTTGGCTTAATGACAAACCGTCTCGTGTTCCCGCGGCATCGACGGAACAAGCAGGTTGCCTTGGATCCGTCGGAATTGATCGACCATTTGCGTCACGGCTTCCCCGAACGCGAGAAACTCGTCCGGTTCGAAATGCAGAGTGATCGGCCCGTAAGTCAGATGGAGCCGACCACATCCGCAGACATTCAGCGTTGCCCGGGTGTTGCTTCTAAGCACCTTCTGCATCATGCGTTTTTTCTCCCTTCCTTCTTAGAACGGCGCCAAAGCCGCCGTCCCTTGGTGTTGAAACAGGCGCAGGATTTCGTGACCGCGCTCAGACCACGGCCGTTCAGATCGTGCACCAAATGGAAGCGGAGCAGACCTTCTGGGTCGATGAAGAAAGTCCGGCATCGGGTCGAAGCCTGCCCTAGGACGACCCCATAACTGCGATGAAGCTAGAGCAGGGGATCGACCAGGATAGGAACCTGCAACATGCCGAGCCGACTCAGCTATAGCCGGTGCAATGCCCGGTCCTCGAGCGCGACGGCGAGAAAGTCGGCCCCGTCGGGGGTCACCTTCTCGGCCTGACAACTTACGATGGTCGCTTCGACCAGGTTCAAACGCGGCAAGCAGCACAGGACAACCCAGCGGCCGTACAATGCCGAGGAGTCAAATATTTCAACGCTCCGTTCTGTAACGCCGGCCTCGAAAACGGGGGGCGCGTTGACCGATTCGCGGCACGGACTTCCTTCAACATTCTCGACGCTGTCGGCTCAGGTGGCGCTGCTTCGGCGATTCGGCGGGAAGCGGAATCGTTCGCGCACGACGACGTTGAAGCAAGAGGGCCTGCGAATCGGACTGCACGGAGCGCCCGCCGGATGGAGCCGCCCCGCAATTGATGCACCGCCACGAATCGGTGCGTGCGCAAAAATCTAAAGACCGTTCGGTCACCAGCAGGCCTTGGCATTTCGGACAGGTCATCGCGATCCCTCCTGTATTCCCGTCTCAGGGCTTCGCAACACGATCAATAGCGGTAACCGGTCGGGTCAGGACC